>CAYNDS010000048.1:21781-22870 GCA_964395885.1 uncultured Solibacteraceae bacterium
TCGGGAACGCGGCAAGCCGGAACCATGCATTCGGCTGGCAGGCGGAGGAAGCGGTCGAGAAATCGCGCAAACAGATCGCGGATCTGATCGGGGCGAACTCGAAGGAGATCATCTTCACCTCGGGCGCAACGGAGTCGAACAATCTGGCGATCAAGGGCGTCGCGCAGATGTACGCCGAGAAGGGGAACCACATCATCACCGCGGCTACCGAGCACAAGGCGGTGCTCGACACCTGTAAGCATCTGGAGAAGGAAGGTCATCGCGTGACCTACCTGCCGGTGATGGGCGACGGCCGGGTGGATCTCGACATGCTGCGGGAGTCGATCACCGACAAGACCGTGCTGGTGTCGATCATGTATGCGAACAACGAGATCGGCGTGATTCAGCCCGTGGCCGAAATCGGCAAGATCTGCAAGGAGAAGGGCGTCCTGTTCCATACCGATGCGGTGCAGGCGGCGGGTAAGATCCCGGTGAACGTCATCGCCGACAACGTCGACCTGATGTCGATCACGGCCCACAAGATGTACGGGCCGAAGGGTGTGGGCGCCCTCTACGTGCGGCGCCGTTCGCCGCGCGTGCAACTGACGGCGCAGATGGATGGTGGCGGTCATGAGCGCGGCATGCGATCCGGAACGCTGAACGTGCCGGGCATTGCCGGTCTGGGAGAAGCCTGCGCGATTTGCCACAAGGAAATGGCCAGCGAGATGGTGCGGGCGCGCGGACTGCGCGACAAGCTGAAGGCAAAGCTGGAAGCAAATCTGGAAGAGACCTACATCAACGGGTCGATGGAGCACCGGCTGCCGCACAACCTGAACATGAGCTTCGCGTATGTAGAGGGCGAGTCGCTGCTGATGGGCATCAACGATATCGCGGTGAGTTCCGGCTCCGCCTGCACATCGGCGACGCTGGAGCCGAGCTATGTGCTGCGCGCGCTTGGGGTGAACGAGGAACTCGCCCACACCTCGATTCGTTTTGGTATTGGCCGCTTCACCACTGAGGAAGAAATGGATTTTGCGATTAAAACCGTGAAAGGCAGCATTGATAAGCTGCGTGAGATGTCCCCGCTATGGGAGATGGTGCAGGAAGGTG
>CAYNDS010000049.1:0-22659 GCA_964395885.1 uncultured Solibacteraceae bacterium
GTCCTGGACTGCATCGCGGGACAGACCCGGCGCGCGCCTCGATCCTGTGCCCCACCCGAATCGCGTCAGAAAACCGGGAAAGCAGGCGTGACGCGCACACCAGTCCGCAGCCGGCGCCGGCACGCTAGTCGCCAAGTTGAATCCGCCGCTTGCGACGGGCGCTCCAGCCATGTTTCTGCAGGCGGTAGAGCAACGTCTTGCGCGAGATGCGGAGCAGGCGGGCAGCTTGCGAGCGATTCTCGCGGGCGGCTTCCAGGGCGCGGCGGAGCAGTTCGCGCTCCACCTCCGCAAGGTCGATCCCTTCGGCGGGAAAGGCGAGGCGCAAGCGGTCGAGAGCCGTGCGCTGCACCTGCAGGAACTCCGGCAGATCTTCGATGCCGACTTCGGGACCGGCGGCCAAAACCACGACGCGCTCCAGCACGTTCTCCATTTCGCGTGCATTGCCCGGCCAGGCATAGCCGTCGGAGAAGCGCTCCACTACGGCATTCGGAATGGTCAGGGTAAGGCGTCCATGCTTGCGCCGCGCCTGCTCAAAGAAGTGCCGTACCAGAGGCGGAATGTCCTCCGGGCGGGTCCGCAGCGGTGGTATCGGCACGGGGATCACATTCAGCCGATGGAACAAGTCTTCCCGGAACCGTCCCGCCGCCACCATCTGGCGCAGGTCTCGATTGGTCGCCGCCAGCACGCGGACATTCACGCGCACCGGACCGTTGCCGCCGATGCGCTCCAGTTCCCGCTGCTGCAGCACACGGAGCAGTTGGGCCTGCATCTCCAGTGGGATCTCGCCGACTTCATCGAGAAATAGCGTCCCGCCATCGGCACGCTCCACCCGCCCCTGGACCGTGGCGAAGGTTCCGTTGGAAGAGCCGCGGGCGTGGCCGAAGAGCTCCGTTTCCATCAACTCCCGCGGAATTGACGTGAAGTCCACCGTGACGAACGGATGGTCCGCGCGCGGGCTGTCCTGATGAATTGCCCGGGCAAGCAGTTCCTTGCCTGTCCCGGTTTCGCCTTGGATGAGCACCGTGGCGTCGCTGAGAGCGGCGCGGCGTGCCTGCGAAACCACCTGCTGCATCGCCGCCGACGTTCCGATGAGAGCTCGAAACGGGCTATCTGCGGCGGAGACGCGGATTTCGGCGACGCGGTCCAAGGCACGGCGCAGTTCCTCGACGCCCACGGGAGCGGCCAGGTAATCGGCTGCCCCAAGGCGCATCGCCTGCACGGCGGAGGACACGCGCGGTCCGGAACTCACGATGATGACCGGGGGCAGCGGCGTGGGCATGCCATCCCGCAGGACATCCAGTTCACTTTCCGCATCCTGCGGTTTTCCGGCGACGATGGCGGCAATCGGCTGCGCTGCCAGGCGCCGCGCGGCGGCAAGGGTCTCCACCTCATGAGCGGGAATCGAGAGTTGACGAAGGATGGACGTCAGTCTGCGGCGATGGGAGAAATCTCCCTCCAGGACGAGCACGCCGCTTCGCATGAACACATGCATATTCTTTCATCCGTTGGACGTGCGAGAGGCGGCTCCGGTTCCGAAAACCGGCAATAGCGTTACCGGAGGGAGGCGGCTTCTTCGCCGTGCGGGTGGGCGGCGCGGGACTGAAAGTTGGAGTAGCTGATGGCGAGTTCCGTGCGCCCCACAATGCGCGTGTCGGCATAGCTGGTCAGGCGAACGGGAACGGAGACGCCGTTGCGAACCTCGAACTCGCGGACAAACTCCACGCGCTTGAGGAAGATCGAGGGAGACTTCACGAAACGACCCGCTTCGCGGACAGGGAGGAACGTGGCCGGGTCCAGCCACACTTCGCCCTTGAACAGGCCGACTTCCTTGCGGCGGGGGTTCAGTTCGAGAACCACAACGTCGCGCCCTTCTTTGGTTTGGCGGCCCTTGTACTTGAACTTGTAGTTGTCCGGCTGGATCGTCAAACGAGGGTCGGGCGACTCCGAGGACTGGACCTCGCTGGCCAGGAAGCGGGCAATGACGTCCTTCTTGACCGTGTTGTCCCCGTCAAAGCGCAGGGCGTCATAGGTCACCTTGCCGATCTTGGAGATCACTCGCAGGGCCTTGAGGGAGGCGCGCTTCTGCAGCTTCGGGATGGAAGCCTGGATCTCGACATCCATCTGCACGCCGCGGAGCTGTGCCTTCTGCTCGGCCTGAACCGAGAGATAGCGCTGAATCTCACTGAGCGAATCGGAGCTTTCGTCGGGAGCAGCCGCGAGGAGCGGCAGCCCGGCAGCAAAAAAAATGGTGGTCAGGAGGCGAGAGAACAAATCCAATGTCCGAACTCCTATCTTAAGATGATTTCGGTTCGGTAAACGATGCCGAGCAGCCACTTTTATTCCCCTATAAGCAGCTACGTAGGTTCCCTCGCCCGCGTTTCAGCGAACTCCCGATTCCTCGATCCGCAGTTCGCCTGAAGTCGCGTCCATCGTGGCCATCGCGCCCAGCGGTAGCGTCGCCTGGTCGGCGGTATGGCCGATGAGCAGTCCGCTGAGCACCGGCACCTTCATGTCGCCGAAAATCGAGTCCAGCATCTCATTCAGCGTGAAGGACGACCCGGCAAAACTGGGCTTGTAGTCGCCCATCTCGCAATCGACGCACTTGCCCACCAGGATGCCGGCGCAGTGGTCGAACTTTCCCGCCAGCCGCAGTTGGGTCAGCATGCGATCCATCCGGTACGGCGACTCGCCGACGTCCTCGAGAAAGAAGATCCTGCCGCGCGTGTCGGGCTCATAGGGCGTCCCCATCAGGCAGGAGATCAGCGTGAGATTGCCGCCGATCAGACGCCCGCGGGCGACGCCGGGGCGGATGGCGCGCACGGGGTTCTGCGGGCGCAGCGGATTGGCTTCCGGAGGGTTGCGGATGATGCGCGAGGGGGCGCCCTCGGAAACGGCGGCGCGGAAATGCTCCTGCGACCACGGGGTGAACGGAGAAAGCACAGTGGGCGAGTGGAAGGTGACCAGATTCGCGTGCCGGTGAATTGCCAGGTGTAGTCCGGTGATGTCGGAGTAGCCGCAGAAGACCTTCGGGTTACGCGCGATGCGGCCGTAGTCGATCCGGTCGAGCAGGTGCGGCGTACCGTAGCCGCCCTTGACGCACAGCACGCCCGCCACCTCGGGGTCGTCAAACATGTCGTGCAGGTCCGCCACGCGTTCCGCAACGGTGCCGCCGACATAGGCAATCTTCTTGCGCACATTCCGCCCGACCTTGGCCTTCCAGCCGAAGTGCGCGGCAGTGCGCATCATGTTTTCGATTTCGAGCGGATCCGTCATGCCGGTGGACGGAGTAATCAGGCCGACCGTGTCGCCGGGCTTTAGCGCTCGCGGCTTCAGCAGAGGCGGCGCTGCCGGAGCAGACTGCGCGGCAGGGGCGCCGGGAGAGAGCAGCGCGGAGGAGGCAAGTATGGTTCGTCGAGTCACGACCGAACCAGTCTAGCCGGGTGGAGGGAGGCGAACAAAGGAGAGAGCCGGTCCCGCACGGAGTGGGACCGGCCCGAAACCCGTAGCGCCGAAACGCGAAACTAGAAGCTGGCGACGCCCGCTGCTTCGTCGTCGTGCACTTCAAACACGGTGTACAGCTTGGTGATCTGCAGCAGGTCCTTCACACGCTTGTTCAGGTTGAGCAGCTTCAGCATGCCGCCGTGATTGGTCACCGTGGTGAAGCCCGAAACCATCTCCCCGATGCCGGAGCTGTCGATGTAGGACACGTCGCCGAGATTTACCAGGACTTTCTTGTGGCCCTGGCTGGCCAGGTCACGAATCAGGTCGCGGAAGGCGCTGGAGCCTTCGCCCAGGGTGATGCGCCCGGAGGCATCGACGACGGTCACGTCGCCAACCTGGCGGGTAGTCAGTTTCACGCTCATGGAATGGATACTCTCCTCAAGTAATCAGTCGAACTCACGTCCTGCCGCGATGCACCTACACGGGCGACTCGGCAGCGCTAACCGCTTCAGCTTGGCTTGTGCTTCACCAAGCGCGCCTCGGTGCCATGGGGCTCAAGGCGCCTCACATCAAACTCGTCAACAAACGCGCGAATCAATAGCATACCCCGCCCGGACTGCTTGAGCAGATTTTCTTCCGCCAGCGGATCGGGAACGTCCTCGAGGGAAAAGCCGTCACCCTCGTCGGCGATCAGGATCTCCAGAGTGCCACCCGTACGAATGGTGAGCCGGACTTTCTTCCTCTGGCTGTAGCGGTTGCCGTGCACAACGGCGTTGGCCGCACACTCACGGACAGCCATGCCGATGCCGGGAACGTCGTCCTCGGAAAAGCCCATGCGCTCAGCGGCAGCCATGACCAGCGCCTCCGCCTCATCGACGGCTTCGAGCGTTGAGTCCAGGACATGCACCGTTTCAGCGGCGGACATAGGGAATCGACACTCTAAGCAAACGAGGGCATCGAAGTCAAGGCGGGTCAGGTACGGGGAATCCTAGGCCGGCTCTCGTCCGAACATCTTGGCGCCGACCGCACCGCCCACCGAGGCGGCAACCGTATAGACCGCAAACAGGAACGCCAGGGCGAAAATCAGGGCAAACGCAACCGTCGCCGGATTGGCCAGCAGGGCCTGCAGGTCCGCCTGCGGCACATTGCGCGTGAAGGCCGGATCCCGCATAGCATCCATCACCTTGTCAGCACCTACCATGGCAATGGTCAGGGTGGTGATCACGGTGACAATCACGAAGCTGAAGACGCCGGTGATCCAGCCGAGCCTGGCCCCGCCGGCGACAGAAACCGGCTGTCCGGTGCGCCGCCGGTAGAGCCACGTCGCAAACGCGCCGCTGGCCATCGAAAGAGCGATCAGGGCGGCAAACTGCGCCGGGCCCGCCGCCAGCGCCGAGGTCACGTTGTTCACCAGAATGCCGATGCCGGCGACGAGAAACGCCACGCGCACCGCCACGGAGTTGCGAAAGTTGATTTCTCCAGGTCCCGCGGGCGGTGCCTCGGCAGGCAGCGCCGGAGCAGGCGGCGCCGGCGGCTCTTGGACAGCCAGCGGGATCACAACGGGCTCTTCCCCCACCGGACGCCCGCACTTATGGCAGAACCGCGAGCCTTCGAACAAGTGCGCGCCGCAAGTGCAGTGCTCCATCACTTTTCAGTGTAATCCTCCGCCGGAAAACGAATTTCTGCTACACCAGAAGTTCATGCGCGTTCTGGTGCTGGCCTCGCCCGAGGCCGATTTCCTTGCCCCGCTCCGCGAGCTTCCGGGCGATGTCGAAGTGAAGGTCGGTAGGGACCTGGAGACGCTCGCCGCGTTTCTTCCTTCCGCCGACGTCCTGGTCAGCCACGGCCATCACGGCGCGTTGCTGGCGCAGGCCTTCGAACGGGCGCCGAACGTGAAGTGGGTCCACAGCCTGTCAGCGGGCGTCGAGGAGATCTGTTTCCCCGCGCTGCGCGCCAGCACGGTGCCGCTGACCAACGCCCGCGGCGTCTACAAGAAGTCTCTGGCCGAGTGGACAATCCTGGCGATGCTCTACTTCGCCAAGGACGTGCCGCGGCTGCGCGAACACCAGGCGCGCCGCGAGTGGGCGCAGTTTGACTGCCAGATGCTGCAAGGCGCCACGCTGCTGATCATCGGCTACGGCGAAATCGGCCGCGCGGTGGCACGCCTGGCCAAGCCGTTCGGCATGACGGTTATCGGCACCAAGCGGCGCACGGCCGAGGGGGACGAACTGGCCGACGAGATTGTCTCACCGGAAGGGATGGCGAGCGTGCTGTCCCGGGCCGATTTCGTCGTCTGCGCCGCGCCGCTGACGCCGGAAACCCGGCGCATGATCGGCGCGCGGGAGTTTGCCGCCATGAAGGCGGGCGCCGTCTTCGTCAACATCGGACGCGGCGCCGTGGTCGATGAGCCCGCAATGGTGGAAGCGCTGCGGCGGGGCCCGATTCGCGGGGCGGCACTGGACGTGTTCGACGTCGAGCCGCTGCCGGCGGAAAGTCCGCTGTGGACGTTGCCGAACGTCCTGATTTCGCCCCATTGCGCCGATCACACCGCCACCTGGCAGCACGAATCGGTCGCATTCTTTGTCGAAAACTTCGGGCGGTGGCGGCGGGGAGAGCCGCTGCTCAATCTGGTGGACAAAGAGGCAGGTTACTGATGCCGCCCGCGCCGAGGGCCGTGGACATCCGTATGGCGGCATCGCGCATTGCGAGCCTGGCCAAACGGACGCCGGTGCTGACTTCGCGTTCGTTTGATCGCGCCAGCGGCGTGCAGGCGTTCTTCAAGTGCGAGAACCTGCAGACGGGCGGAGCCTTCAAGATTCGCGGCGCGGCGAACTTCGTGTTCTCGACGCCGCCGGAAGAGCGGGCACGCGGCTTTGTCGCATACTCGTCCGGCAACCATGCGCAGGCTGTCGCCTTGGCGGCGAGAGCGGCGGGCGTGCGGGCGACGCTGGTGATGCCGCAGGACGCCCCGGCTTCAAAGATGCTCGCGACGCGGGAGGCGGGCGGGCATGTCGTCACCTACGACCGGTATCGCGAGGACCGGGAGGCGATCGGACGGCAAATCGCGCAGGAGACCGGTGCAACGCTTATCCCGCCCTATGACCATCCCTGGATCGTGGCCGGCCAAGGAACCTGCGGGCTGGAACTGATGGAGCAGGTGCCGGAGCTCGATGCCCTGGTCATCTGCCTGGGCGGCGGCGGGCTGACGGCCGGCTGCGCTCTGGTAGCGAAGTCGATCCATCCCGGGATCCGCATTTTCGCCGTCGAACCGGAGGCGGGAAACGACTACTGGCTGTCGCGCCGGGCGGGCACCCCCGTCGAGATCGCCGTGCCCCGCACCATTGCCGATGGTCTGATGACCACCAAGCCCGGGCGGGTAACGTTTCCGCTGATTCAGGAACTGGTGGAGGACATCCTGCTCGTCAGCGATCAGGAACTGGCCGAAGCGATGCGCCTGCTGCTGTTCCGCGCCAAGCTCTTGGTGGAGCCTTCCGGAGCGGCGGCAGCAGCGGCGGTGCTTCATCGCAAGCTTCCGGACGGCCTGCGGCGGGTGGGTATTACGCTTTCCGGCGGCAATGTGGACGCGTCGGTGCTGGCCGGACTACTCGGCTAAGTCCCTCAACAGGTTCGGATTCAAGAATATTTCGCGGGCAGCCGTGAAGTTCCGGGCCGCCTCCGCCGATCAAACAGGCTGAGATGCAACTCGGACGCTGGACCGGTTCTGTTCCTGGACTGCCCGACGGCCGCCCCGCAATGCCCCTGGCGGCAGATGCGGAGACCGCCGAATCGGCTCTTCCGCTCTCGCATTACGTGTGGATCATCCGGCGCAATGCCATCGCGATTGGTCTGTTCATCGCTGCGGTTGTGGCAGCGACGGTGGCCATTTCGCTGCGCCTGACTCCGATTTATGAAGCGACCGCCACAGTTTTCGTGGATCGCCAGGAAGCGAAGAACATCGTGGGCCGCGAGTCGGAATCGTCGTCCTTCAGCGGCCTCGAAACCGAGCAACTGATGGTGACGCAGATGCGCATGATTCAGTCGGATTCCGTGGTGCGGCCGATTGCGGACCGCTATGGACTCCGGGAGCGGGAAAAGCAGTTCGGTGACGACCGGGAACTGCGCGTCAAGGCTGCCGACTCCCCTATCCTGTTGAAACAGTTGCGGGTATCGAGGCCGCCGAACACGTACCTGATCCAGATCAGCTACAGGGCGACGGATCCGCAACTCGCGGCGGATGTCGCCAATGGCATCGCGGCCAGCTACATCGATCACACCTACAACATCCGGACGAAATCGTCGGTCAGTTTGGCTCGCTACATGGAGCGCCAGATCGAGGAACTGCGGGCAAAGATGGAGGGGTCCTCCGCCCGGTTGGCCCGCATGGAGCGCGACTTGAACGTGATCAATCCGGAAGAGAAAACGAACATCTTGTCCGCCCGGCTGCTGCAATTGAACTCCGACTACACCAAGGCGCAAGCCGAGCGCGTGCACGCCCAGACGGAGTACGACGCGATTCGCGGCGGATCGCTCGATGCGGCGTTGACCAGTTCACAGGCTGAGAGCCTGAAGCGGCTGCTCGACCGCCGCAATGAGGTGAACCAGAACTTCGCCGAAATCAGGACGCACTTCGGGCCGAATCACCCGGAGTTTCGCAAGATTGCCGCGCAGGCCCGTCAGATCGAGGTGGATATCGAGGAGATGCGGGGACGCATCGCCAATCAGGCCAAGGTACGGTTTGCCGAGGCGCAGCAGCGGGAGGGGATGCTGCGGCGCGGTGTCGAGGAGACTAAGGCCGAATACGACCGCTTGAACCTGAACAGTTTTGATTACCGGCGCGTGAAGCAGGAGGCGGACGCCGACAAGAAGCTTTACGACGAACTGGTGCGGAAAATCCGTGAAGCGGGAATCAACGCCAGCTTCCAGAACAACACGGTGCGCGTCTCCGACCCGGCCCGCCCGGCATGGAAGCCCGTCTTCCCCAAACTGCCTCTCAACATCCTCCTGGCGTTGCTGTTTTCCGCCGTGCTGGCCGTTGGCGCAGCGATCCTGGCAGATACGCTCGACAATACGATTCGCGATCCGGACCAGGTCACGCGTTCGCTGCAGACGACGGTGATCGGGACATTGCCGGCAGTGAAGGAAGTGGCGAGTCTGCAGATCTCCTCTCCGGCGCTCGAGGCCGGCGGGTTGGTGGCGCCACCGGCCGACCGGCAGATCAGCACCTATGACGAGGCCATCCGGACGCTGCGCAGCTCGATCCTGCTCACCGACTTCGACCGCCGGATTCGGACGCTGCTGCTGTCCTCCGCCACGGCGGGCGAGGGGAAGTCCACGACGTCCGCGCACCTGGCCTATACGCATGCGGAACAGAGGAAGCCGACCCTGTTGATCGATTGCGATCTGCGGCGTCCGAGCCAGCACAAGATTTTCGGCGTGCCCTCCGGCACGGGCTTGTCGAGTGTCGTCAACGAGGAACTGTCCTGGCGCGAGGCGCGGGTTCGGGTTCCGGCCAATCCTCAGCTGCACTTGATCACGGCAGGGCCGCCATCACGCCGCGCGGCCGATATGATCGGCGCCGCTTTGCCGCCCCTGTTGGAGGAGATGGGCAAGGAATACGATCTGATCGTTCTCGACGGTCCGCCGCTGCTCGGTTTTGCGGAAAGCCTGCAAATGGCCGCCGCCGTCGATGGCGTGATCCTGGTGACACGGGCAGGGGACACGTCGCGCAAAGCTGTCGGCGCTGCCTTGCAGACGCTGCATCAACTACGGGTAAACGTGGTTGGACTGGTACTGAACCAGGTCAAGCGCAGTCATTCGGATCACTACTACTACTACGGCTACTATGGCAGCTACTACAAACAGTACGCGGCCTCGCCTTCTCCGTCGGAAGCCTCCTAGCGCTGCCCGAACCCGGTAACGGCCCGCTATCCTAGCCGCATGGGTTACGGCGCGTCCACCGGCGGAAGGCACTATGCCTTTGCCGATCTTCGCGTCCTGATGGCAAAGGCGACGCCCGCGCGCTCCGGTGACGAGCTCGCTGGAGTGAGCGCCACGTCGGAGCAGGAGCGTGTCGCGGCGCAGCGCGCCCTGGCGGAAGTCCCGCTCGCACGGTTCCTGGAAGAACCGCTCCTGGCGCCGGAACACGACTTTGTTTCCCGCTTGATTTTCGAGTCGCACGACTCCTCGGCCTTCGCCCCGATACGTTCCTTCGCGGTCGGCGAGTTTCGCGATTGGCTGCTTTCCGAGCGCGCCACGCCGGAGGCCTTGAGCGGTCTGGCGCCCGGCCTGTTTCCGGAGATGGCGGCGGCCGTTTCCAAACTGATGCGCGCGCAGGATCTGGTGCTGGCGGCGTCAAAGGTCCGCGTGGTGACGGCTTTTCGGAACACGCTCGGGCTGGCGGGGCGGCTTTCGACGCGCATCCAGCCGAACCACCCGACCGACGATATCCGGGGCATCCTCGCTGCAGTGATCGACGGACTGCTGCTGGGCGGAGGCGACGCGGTGATCGGCGTGAACCCGGTAGCCGAGGATGTCCACACCGTGGGCCAGATTCTCCGGGTGCTCGATGAGTTTCGCGCGCACTACGAAATCCCGACGCAGACTTGCGTGCTGTCGCACGTCACGACGCAGATGGCCGCACTCGCGCAGGGTGCACCGGTGGACTTGGTGTTTCAGTCGATCGGCGGCACGGAGGGCACGA
This sequence comes from uncultured Solibacteraceae bacterium, assembly GCA_964395885.1. Lineage (GTDB taxonomy): Bacteria > Acidobacteriota > Terriglobia > Bryobacterales > Bryobacteraceae > JAPKYZ01. The sequence continues at coordinate 10,142 of CAYNDS010000049.1, forward strand.
ACCGCTCGTTCGGCGTCGACAGCCTGGCGTTGCTCGGCGACGCCTGTGAGGCCGCACGTGGGCTGGGGCGGGGCACGCGGGGCGATCACGTGATGTATTTCGAAACCGGCCAGGGCAGCGCGCTCTCGGCGGGCGCGCATCACGGCATCGATCAGCAAACGCTGGAAGCCCGCGCCTATGCCGTTGCCCGGCGCTACCGGCCACTGCTGGTCAACACCGTCGTGGGCTTTATCGGGCCGGAGTATCTGGCCAACGGCAAGCAGATCACGCGCGCCGGCCTGGAAGATCACTTCTGCGGCAAGCTTCTCGGCTTGCCGATGGGCTGCGACGTCTGCTTCACCAATCACGCGGATGCGGATTTCGACGACCTCGACACCCTGCTGCTTCTTCTCGCGCAGGCGGGCTGCAACTACATCATGGGCGTGCCGGGCGGCGACGACACAATGCTCAGCTATCAGACAACCTCCTACCATGACGCGCGGGTGGCGCGCCGTCTGCTCGGTCTGCGTCCGGCACCAGAATTTGAGGATTGGCTGATGCGCGTTGGGATTGCCGACGAGAAGGGGCGGCTGCTCGATGCGCCGCGATGGGAATGGCGCGCGATCGCCTAGACCGTCTTCGATCCCTCACCGACGCGCGGATCGCTTTGGGCCGCGCCGGGGACTCCCTGCCCTCGGCCGAGTGGCTGGCGCTCCGCGACGCACACGCCGGTGCGCAGGATGCGATTCGCGCCGCCATGATTCCGCCGGAAGGCACCTGCGTCGTCAACAGCCGGGCATGGACCCGCGCCGACTACCTGCTGCGGCCCGATTCCGGGCGCCGTCTCGCCGCGGATCAGCACTTGCCCGCGGGACCGTTTGACGTCGCACTGGTCGTTGCCGACGGACTTTCGCCACTGGCAGTCAATCGGCACTCGGCTTCGCTGCTCGAAGCGCTGCGGCAGGAATTGGACGGCCTGCGCTTGAGCCCGCCGGTCTACGTCCGGCAAGGGCGCGTGGCAATCGGCGACGAAATCGGGGAGCGAATGCAGGCCCGGCTCGCCTGCGTCTTGATTGGGGAGCGACCGGGGCTCTCCGCCGCCGACAGCCTGGGCGTATACCTTACCTACGCGCCGCGCGTGGGCCGCACCGACGCGGAGCGCAACTGCATCTCCAATGTGCGAGAGGCCGGTCTGGCCGTGCCGCTCGCTGGACGACGTGTCGCATGGCTCATCCGTCAGGCGCTGACCCGCCAGTTGACCGGCGTGGCACTGAAGGAAGATGCCGCCGCTATTGCTTCCGCTTCGCCATCCACGGCGCGCGGGACTCTTGGCCCATAAAGTCGGTCACCGTGCTGCCGGTCAGCTTGTCGCCTTCCAGGGTGGCCGTCATGCGGTACACGGCAGAACCGCCATCGCGGCGGTCGCGCTTCACGGTGATCTTCAGTTTCCCCTCGGCGAATTCACCCTCGGTGATGGTGAGTTTGCGTCCATTGAAGTCAAAGTCGCCCGTGACGGTCTTGCCGTCCTGCTTCAGCGTAAGGGCGGCGGGCACCTCGCCCATCGGCCCGGACATGGTGAAGGTCCACTCACCGGCGACAGTCTCGGCGCCAAGCAGCGTGGCAACCCCAAAGACGAAGGCAAGAAAGGTGCGCATGGAATATTAGTCCTCCCGGTAGGATTGCAGTAGCGGATGCGCGCACTCAAGCCAGCGACTCTTCTTCTTTGTCTCGCGCCGGCGATTTACCTGACTTACCGGTGGGCGAGCGGCACTTTGGGCTTCAATCGCATCGAATACGTGGCCCGGTATACCGGCGATTGGACGCTGCGACTGCTGCTGGTGGGGCTGGCAATTACGCCTTTGCGCCGCCTGTGGCCGGTGTTCTCGCCGCTGCTGCAGGTGCGGCGGATGATCGGCTTGGCCGCGTTCGCCTACGGCACGCTGCACTTCTGGCACTATCTGGCCATCGACAAGCTTTGGGATGGGGCGGACATCCGGAGTGACTTTCAGTTGCGGCGATTCTACATTGCCGGGCTGATCGGCTGGGCCCTGATGGTTCCGCTGGCGGCCACGTCCTTCAATGGCGCCATCCGGGCGCTCGGGCCACGACGGTGGCAGGCACTGCACCGCCTGGTGTACCTGTGCACGATTGCGGGCGTCGTGCATTACTACTGGCAGGCGAAGGCGGCGAATCTGGAACCGCTGGTCTATGCGGCTATTCTGGCTGTCCTGTTGCTCACCAGGGTCGTACTCAGCGTGCAGACGAAAATGCGCCCCAAACCGGCGTTCGTCAGCCGTCCCAAGCGATGAGCTTTCGTTCACCGCCCCCCCCCGGGGCGCCCGTTCGGCGGCTTAGCGGGAGCCGCCGGCTTGCCGGACCCTTTGAAGGGCCGCGCGCAGTTCGGCCACCTTGCGAGGCTCCGCGCGAGAAAGGTCTTGCCGCTCCTGCGGATCCCGCCCCAGGTGATACAACTCACCTTCCGGCTCACCCGCCTGCACCGGCACGACCTTCGGCTCGGTAAAGCCGCCGGACCCGCGCCGCTCCATCAGCTTCCACGGCCCACGGCGATAGGAGAAGTGGCCCAACGCGGAGTGGTGGACGAGATGGTCGCGCCGCCCCAGCGGGATGCTGTCCTCCGCTTCACCGTCAGAGAGCCGTCGCCCCACGGACCGGGCCAGCGTCGCAAAGACGTCCGTCAGGCAGACCAGGCTGGAATCGACCGTGCCCGCCCGCGCGCGATCCGGCCAGCGCACGAGAAACGGAACGCGGTGCCCCGCCTCGTAGACATCGGCCTTCTGCCCGCGCCAATCGCGGTTGGCGAAGTGGCCGCCGGAAGCCGTCACATCCGGCGCGGACCACGGCGCCCCGTTGTCGCTGGTGACGATGACCAGGGTGTCGGCGGGCGCGGCATCCACCAACCTGCCGACACAATCGTCGAACTCCTCAACGAAGTCTCCGTAGAGGCCTGCGCGCGACCGTCCGGTGAAGCCGGCGCTCGGCACCCAGGGCGTGTGCGGCGCGGGCAGCGGGACGTAGGCGAAGAACGGGCGGCGAGCATCGCGCACGAAGTCCACCGCGCGTCCGGTCAATGCCGGCACGACACGGTCAAACCGGAACGAGGGTGCGATGGCACCACCCCGCCAGTAGGGGCCGCGCAGCACCTCGCCGTTATCAGCCACCTTGGCCGTCGGCAGTTCCACGGCGCGGCGTCCCTCCACGAACAGGTACGGCGGCATGTCCAGCGACGCCGGGATGCCAAGAAACTCGTCGAAGCCGAAGTCCGCGGGGGCGGGCCGCAGTTCTTCGCGGTAGTCCGTTCGCGCCGCCGTGCCAAGACCCAGGTGCCACTTTCCGAACACACCCGTGCGGTAGCCGAGCGGCCGCAGCATCGAGGCAAGCGTCGTGCGGCCGGGCTCCATCAGCGACGGGGATTCCCCGTTCAGGACCCCCTGCTTCAGTGTCGTGCGCCAGCAATATCGGCCGGTTAGCAATCCATAGCGCGTGGGCGTGCAGACGCTGGACGGAGAATGCGCGTCGGTGAAGCGAACCCCTTCCCGCGCCAGTGCGTCCAGTCGCGGCGTGCGCACCCGAGCCTGCGGGTTGTAGCACCCGACATCGCCATACCCCAGATCATCCGCGAGCACCAGGAGAATGTTGGGCAGGCGCGGCGGGGCAGCCATCGCGGCCAAGGGCAAACAGCCGAAGCTACGGCGAGTCACTCCGGTATCATCGCGCGCCTGCCGATTGGTAACCTAGAGGCAGAGTTGTCCTGTTGGTTTTTCCCCATGGATTCAGAGAAAGTGCAAACGTTGGAGCAAGAGCCTTCTACGGCGCCCGATCCCGTGGCGCAGCCGGAGTTGGGCTCGGACGTCGGTGCCGACTTCGCCGCCCTTACGGCGGAGCGTGACCGTTTGGCCGCCGAAAAGAGCGACCTCGCCGATCAACTGCTTCGCGCGCGGGCCGAGTTTGAGAATTTCCGTCGCCGTTCCGATCGCGAGAAGCTGGACACGCTGGAGTACGCAGCGATGGATACCCTGCGCGGGCTTCTGCCGGTGCTCGACGACTTTCAGCGAGCCTTGGCCGTGGAAAGTGGTGATCGCGAGTTCCAGAAAGGGATGGAGCTGATCCGGCAGCGCATGATTGAACTCATGAAAAAGCAGGGTCTCGAGCCGATTGCGGCGCTGGGCGCGCAGTTCGATCCGAATCTGCATGAGGCAATTGAGCGCGTCGATACGACGGAGGCCGAGGAAGACACCGTGGTGGCGGAACTGCAATCCGGCTACCGCTTCAAGGGCCGTCTGCTGCGGCCGGCGCTGGTGAAAGTGGCGGTACGGTCGTAAGAGTGGCCAAGCTGGACTACTACGAAGTCTTGGGCGTGGCCCGGGACGCCGATGAAGCGGCGCTCAAGTCGGCGTATCGAAAGCTGGCCATGAAGTATCACCCGGACCGCAATCCGGGCGATGGCGCGGCGGAAGAGAAGTTCAAGCAGGCGGCGGAAGCCTACGGCGTGCTGAGTGATCCGGAGAAACGCGCCGTGTACGACCGCTTCGGCCACGACGGTTTGGCCCGCACCGGTGGCGGAGCAAACGTCAACCCGGAGCAGTTCGCGGACTTCCAGGACTTGTTCGGGGGATTCTTCGACGCCTTCTTCGGTGGCGGCGTCGGCGGGGGACGGGGCCGCAATCGCGTGCGGCGCGGCGACGACCTCCGCTTCGACCTCGAGATCAGCTTCGAAGAGTCGATGCGCGGCACGCAGGCGGACATCTCGGTTCCGCGGATGGAACCGTGCGCGCGCTGCGAGGGTTCCGGCGCCGAGAAGGAAGACGGGCTGACCACCTGTCCCACCTGCCGTGGGCGCGGCGAGGTTCTCTATAGTCAGGGATTTCTGCAGGTGCGTCAGACGTGCGGCACCTGCGGCGGGCGCGGGCAGATCATCCGGCGTCCCTGCAAGGAATGCAAGGGGCAAGGCTTCCTCCGCAGTGACCGCAAGCTGAAGGTCAACATCCCGGCGGGTGTCGATACGGGCACGCAGATGCGGCTGGCCGGCGAAGGACAGGCGTCCCCGAACGGCGGACCGCCCGGCGACTTGTACGTCGTCCTGAAAGTGGGCGAGCACTCGCTGTTTGAGCGCCACGAATTCGACCTGCACTGCACGATCCCGGTTTCCGTGCCACAAGCCGTCCTCGGTTGCGAGGTGCAGTTGGAGACGTTTGACGGCGTGGAGACGATCGAGGTCGCTGCCGGGACACAGCCCAACGCCCGCATCCGGCTTCGCGGCAAAGGCGTGCCGCGCGTCAATTCCTCAGGCCGCGGTGACCTGATCGTCCACATCGAAGTTCGCATCCCGGAGAAGCTGACGAAGGAACAGCGCCGCCTCTTCGAACAGTTGCAGGACACGCTGCCGACGGACAACAAACCGCGCGAGAAGGGGTTGTTCGAGAAGGTGATGGACTACTTCAGCTAGCAGCTGATCCCTCTCCGCCGGCACGCCGGTCTGCCTCCGATCAACCCGTCAGCTGCCAGTTTCCAGCTCCGATCGGGCAATCGGCCCAGGGCAGTCCCCCTCGTAACGCGGGATGTTCCCGTCGTTCCCTCTCGGGCCGTTCTTAGAACCGTTGCAGGGCTGGCACGACCACTGAAGATTGGCGATGTTGTTGTACTCCGCGTCTGCATCGGCATGGAAGACGCCCGAGTAGTGACACGCACCGGTGCAGTACGTGTAGCGGGGAAGCCCGAGTTGCACCAGAGACCACTGGTACACGTGATCGCGCTCCTGCGCGAGGCCATTACAGACGGCAAGTTGCAGTTGACACACTGCACCGCCACCCCCGACCGGAAAGGCCGCCAGGGTCGCGGCATTCCAATGCAGGGAGCGCCGGTCACCATCCCAAAGGCCGAGTCCACCCGGCACCATGCGGGAGCAGCGCAGCAAGGCCGCCAACGGGTTTTGGCCTTGCAGGCGCGCGGAGCGGAACGTTCTGATTCCGCTGTACCTGCTTTTGGCAAATGCCGTTCGCTTCATGACGCCGCCGCCCATGATCGGGATTTTCGGCACGCGGCTTCCCTTGTCTTTGGCCATTTGCATTGCCGCTTGCACCCTGCGCGGAGGAGGACCAATTCTGGCAACGTGCCGGTCACAGTCGCACGGCCCACCGCCGCAACCGGGTGCCGCTGTGGCCGGGCCGCCGGTGGCCTGTCCCGGCCGTCCGGGGAGGATCATGCGATAGGGAGGCTGCCAGCCGGCAAGCTTAGCGGGAAGAGATTTCGGTGGAATGCAAGGCGTGCTCCTCAGCTTACTCCGCCGGCCTTTCGCAATTCGCTCACCGCTGAATCACGTAGACCGCCACTTCCGCCCGCAGGTTTCCCAGACGCCGCACGCGAGCCTGTCCCGCCAGAAAGATTCGATCAAGGATCGTCCAGCCCTCGGCAGTGGCCAGGGCTTCGAAGTCGCGCACGGTCAGCATGTGAATGTTGGGCGATTCGTGCCACTCATACGGCAGTTGCACCGTCTTGGGCATCCTGCCATGCACCAGCAGCGAAAGCCGCAGGCGCCAGTACGCGAAATTCGGAAAGCCGATAATGGCGCGGCGTCCGACGCGCAGCATCTCTCGCATCACCGACAGCGGCTGCGAGACCTGTTGCAGGGTCTGGCTGAGAATCACGTAATCGAAGGCGGCGTCGGGGTAGTCGGCAAGACTTTCAAACAGGTCGCCCTGGTAGACGCTGGCCCCGCGGGCAATCGCCTTCTGCACCAGCGAACGGTCCAGTTCAACGCCCCGCGCGTCCACCTTCTTGTGAGCCGCCAACCATTCCAGCAGTGCGCCGTCACCGCAGCCGAGGTCCAGCACGCGGGAGGACGGGTCGATCAACTCACCAATCGTGGCGTAGTCCCGACGCTCCAGCACGCCGCGTACCAGAGGAGCTCTGCGCGGGTTCATGCGTTTACCTGCCGCAAAGTGCTCGCCAGGAAGCCGCGCACCACCTCGGCTTGCTCGTTCACGGTCACGAGAAAGGCGTCATGGCCGTAGTCGGACGACAACTCGCAGTAGGCCACGTCGCGATTGCGGCTGCGCAGCGCGCGGACAATCTCCTGGGACTGATACGACGGGTACAGCCAGTCAGAAGTGAAGCTGATGACCAGAAAGCGGGCCTGTGCGCGTTCGAGCGCGCCGGCGAGCGAGCCGCGTCCCTCCGCCAGATCAAAGTGATCCATCGCCTTGGTGATGTAGAGGTACGAGTTGGCGTCAAAGCGATCCACAAACTGGCTGCCGCGATAGCGCAGGTAGCTTTCCACCTCGAACTCGGCGGAGAAGTCGGCTGTGCCGCCGTTGCGGAAGCGGCGTCCGAACTTCTCCTTCATCGACGCGTCGCTCATGTATGTGATGTGACCGACCATGCGCGCGACCGCAAGTCCGCGTGCGGGACGCTTGCCGCCGTAGTAGTTGCCGTCGTTCCAGTCCGGGTCCGCCATGACCGCCTGCCGGCCGACCTCGTTGAATGCGATCTGCTGGGCGCTGTGCCGGTGCGTGGTGGCAATCGGAATCACGGACGCAACCATTTCCGGATACGCAACGGCCCACTCCAGCGCCTGCATGCCGCCCATTGAGCCGCCCGCGACGCACAGCAGACGCGTGATGCCGAAACTGTCGACCAGCATCTTCTGCAGGCGAACGATGTCAGACACGGTCATCACGGGAAAGCTCATCGCGAAGGGCTTGCCGGTCGCGGGGTCGAGCGATGAAGGACCGGTCGTACCGGAGCATCCGCCGAGAATGTTGGAGCAGATGATGAAATGCTGATCCGTATCGAACGCCTTGCCCGGGCCGATCATCGTATCCCACCACCCCGGCTTGCCGGTAACCGCATGAATGCCCGCCGCATGCGCATCGCCGGAAAAAGCGTGCGTGATGAGGATGGCGTTCGAACGCTTGTCGTCCAACCGCCCGTACGTCTCAAAGGCGATCTCGACCGGCATCAAAACGGTCCCGCAATCCAGCGCGAGGGAGTCAAAGCGCGCGGTCTGCGTGGCGACGATCATCGGAGGCGGAACCCTTATTTTCGCATGCGCCAATGAGGACGAAACAGGCATGAACTGGGGTAACATCATCTTCAAGTGCCGGTAGTTCTTGAGCTGCGTGGGGTTTCGAAACAGTTCGACCAGGGTGAGGAACCCGTGGTGGACGACGTCTGGCTTGCGGTAGAACAAGGGGAACTGCACGCGCTTCTCGGCCCGTCCGGGTGCGGCAAGACGACGCTGCTGCGGATGGTGGCCGGCTTTGAGACGCCCACTCGCGGCGATGTCTTCCTCAAGGGCGAACGCATCAATCAGCGTCAGCCCTGGGAGCGGAACGTCACGACGGTCTTTCAAAACTACGCGCTGTTTCCGCATATGACCGTGCGCGCCAACGTCGAGTTTGGACTCAAGCGCAAAGGCGTGCCGGATCTCGACGACCGTGTCAAGCGGGTGCTGGAACTGGTGCAACTGTCCGGGCTGGAAGGCCGGCTTCCCGCGCAGTTGTCCGGCGGACAGCGTCAGCGGGTGGCCCTGGCACGCTCTCTTGCACTGGAGCCGGATGTTCTTCTGCTGGATGAGCCGCTCTCGGCGCTTGACCCGAACTTGCGCAAGCAGGTGCGAGCGGAACTGAAGGCGCTGCAGCGGCGCGTGGGCATCACGTTCCTGATGGTCACGCACGATCAGGAAGAGGCGCTGTCGATGTCAGATCGAATTTCTGTTCTCAATGCCGGCCGGCTGGAGCAGGTGGGCGCGCCCGAGGATGTGTATCTCCGTCCGAAGAGCCGCTTCGTGGCCGATTTCCTGGGCGCGGTGAACTGGGTCAACGGCGTCGGCGTGCGTCCGGAGGCAACACGCATCGCCTATGAGCGTCCAGGGAATGGAGCGCGCGTGCTGCCGGCCCGCGTTGAGAATTCGATGTTCCTGGGCGATTGCATCCACGTCGAGGCCCGGCTGGAAACCGGCGAGTCGATGGTGGCGCAGGTCCCGCGGCTGAACGGAAGCTTCCGGCGCGGCGAGGATGTCCACGTCTGGTGGAATCCGGGCGACGAGATGGCCTTCCCGCACGACCGCGTGTAGCGATGGCCAGGCTGCGCGCGCTGTTTCTTGCTCCGGCGGCGGCGCTGCAAGTGGCGCTGTTTCTCGCTCCGCTGGTGATCATCGCAGTCTACAGCGTGCAAACGCGCGGCGCCTATGGCGGTGCCGGCACTCCCTGGACCCTGGAAAACTATGCCCGCCTGTTCGACCCGCTCTACGGCATCGTGATCCTTCGTTCGTTCTGGCTGGCAGGCCTCGCCACGCTACTGTGTCTGTTGGCGGGCTTCCCGCTGGCGCTGTTCATCTCCCGATCCGGTGCGCGAAAGAACCTCTACCTGCAGTTCGTCATCCTCCCGTTCTGGACCAGCTTTCTCGTCCGCACCTACGCCTGGATTTTCCTGCTGCGCGATACCGGACTGTTCAACCAGGCACTGCTGGCGCTGAACGTGATTGATGAGCCGCTGCCGCTGCTCTACAACGACGCGGCAGTGATCCTCGGGCTGGTCTACGGATACCTGCCCTTCATGGTGCTGCCGCTGTACGCGACGCTGGAGCGCATTGACCGCTCGCTTCTGGAAGCCGCGGCGGACCTGGGCAGCCGCCCTCTCACGACACTGTGGCGCGTGGTGCTTCCGCTATGCCGTCCCGGGATTCGCGCCGGCGCAATTCTCGTCTTCATCCCCTGCCTGGGAGCCTACCTGACACCCGATCTGATGGGCGGCGGGAAGTCGATCATGATCGGCAACCTTGTTCAGAACCAGTTCACGACGGCTCGTGACTGGCCGTTTGGGGCAGCCGCCTCACTGGTGCTGATGGCCTTGGTGATGCTGCTTCTGTGGACGATGCTGGCCCGTCGCGGGGAGGAGATCCTGTGAGAGCGCTGACGCTGTATGCCGTTGCCGCCTACGCGTTTCTCCATGCGCCGTTGGCCGTGCTGGCCACGTTCAGCTTCAATTCGTCGCGCTTCACGCAGTGGGAGGGCTTTTCCCTGCGCTGGTATCAGGCGCTGGCACGTGATCCGCAATTGGCCGAGGCGGCGGCAAACAGCCTTTTGATCGCGCTGGGTGCGACGGTGCTGGCCACGGGCATTGGAACGCTGGCCGCCTACGGTCTATGGAAGCGGCGCTCACCGTGGCTGTCTGGCTCGTTGTACCTGTCACTGGTGAGTCCGGGGATTGTCACGGGCATCGCTCTGCTGGCCCTTTTTCAGGCTCTCTTCCGCTTCTTCGATTTCCAACTCGGCATGCATACCGTGATCCTGGCGCACGTGTCGTTTTCGATCTCCTACGCGGTGATTGTCGTGCTCTCGCGATTGCGCACGATGGACCCTTCGTTGGAAGAAGCGGCGCTGGACCTGGGAGCGTCGCAATGGCTGGCGTTTCGCGATGTGACGCTGCCGCAACTGCTGCCGGGCATCGGCGCGGCGGCGCTGTTGGTTTTCACGATTTCGTTTGACGACTATGTGATCACGTCGCTGGTCGCGGGCGTCGATTCGGAAACGTTGCCGATGCTGATCTACGCGACGGCGCGCCGCGGCGCCAGCCCCGTGCTGAATGCCATCTCCGCGCTGATTGTCGTCGGGCTGGGCGCATTGATCCTCGTCTCGGAGCGGCTTCGTGAAACGTAGACGGTTTCTCGCTGCCTTCGCGCTCGCTCCGGCGGCTTGCCATCGGGACTCGCGCCCGCGCCTAAACGTGCTGAACTGGTCCGACTACATCGCCCCGGACACGCTGCCCGCCTTTGAGAGGGAGCGTGGCGTGCGGATCCGCTACGGCATGTTCGAGAGCGCCGAGGAGATGCTGTCGCGCGTGATGACCGGAAACTCCGGCTGGGACGTGGTCTTTCCGGCTAACTCGTTCATCGAACCCATGCGGGAAATGAACCTGCTGGCGCAACTGGACGCGCGCCGCCTCTCGAATCTCGACCATCTGGCTGCGCCGTTCCGGCAACCTGCTTGGGACCCTGACCTGCACTGGGGCGTGCCGTACATGTGGGGAGCGACCGGCATCGCGTATCAGACCAGCCTCTCGCCTCAGCCCTCGCGCTGGGCCGACCTGTGGGATCCCCGCCTGGCAGGGCGCGTCACGATGCTCGATGATCCGCCGGAGGTCTTCGCCGCGTGTCTGAAGAAGAGTGGCCGGTCCGTGAATTCGGCCGATCCGGCTGAGCTTACGCAGGCGCGTCAGGACGCGGTGGCACAGAAGGCGGTCGTGCGTGCCTACATGAACGCGGAGGCGCGCGATCAACTGGTGGCGGGAGACCTGCTGGCGGCCCAGGCGTGGCGCTTGACCGCGCAGCAAGCCATCGATGCCGCCGGCGGACGCGTCTCATTCGTCTATCCGGAAGAAGGCTTCCCGCTCTATGCGGACTGTGCCGCGATTCTTCGCGAATCCCGCCGCGCGGAACTCGCTCACGAGTTCCTGGATTACTTGTTGCGCCCGCAAGTGGCGGCGTCCATCGCGGCAGCAATGAAGACGGCAACCTGCAATCGCTCCGCGCGAGCGCTGCTTCCGGAGGCGATGCAGTCCAGCCCGATCTACTATCCCCCCGCCGAAGTCCTGGCGCGCGGCGAATGGCTGCAGCCTCTGCCCCCGGCCGCACAGCGGTTGCGAGACCGCTTGTGGACCGAGATCAAAGCTGCGTAGCGCGCCTCGCGGTAGGTTGAAAGGAGCTTGGACTTCTCACTGCTCAGCGGCGTCGCAGCAGCGTTCGCCGGAATTCTCCTTGGCTTTCTGCTGGGCCGTCGCAGCGGAGCCGACGCCGCTCGTCTCGAGGCGCAGCACCGCGAAACCTTCGAACTTCTCACCCGAAGGGCGCTCGAAGAAAATCGGGGACAGTTTTCGGAACAGGCTCGCGCCGCGCTGGACCCGATGAAGGAACTGCTCAGCAAGTTTGATCAGCAGTTGCGGCTGGTGGAGCAATCCCGCCAGGAAGCCTATGGTGCTCTGCGCGCGCAGTTGCAGTCCGTCGAGACCGCCAGCCGCGACCTGCGGGGCGAAACGGGACGATTGGTGACCGCCCTCCGCTCTCCGCACGTCCGCGGCCAATGGGGCGAGATGCAGCTGCGGCGCGTGGTCGAACTCGCCGGCATGCAGGAGCATGTCGACTTCAGTGAACAATCCACCTTCACCGGCAACGAAGGGCGCCTGCGTCCGGACCTCGTCATCCACCTGCCGCAGGGCCGTCACGTCATCGTCGATGCGAAGGTTCCACTGGCGGCCTATCTGAACGCCATCGAGGCTCCCGACGAGGCCAAGCGGGCCGAGCACCTGAAAGCGCACGCGCAGCAGATCCGAACCCACCTGCGAACGCTCTCCGCCAAGAACTACTGGAGCCAGTTCCCGGATTCGCCCGACTTTGTCTTCTGCTTCGTCCCGAACGAATCCCTGCTTGCCGCCGCTTTGCGCGAAGACCCGGCCCTGATTGAGGACGGCGTTTCGCAGCGGGTGATCCTCGCCTCGCCCACCACGTTGATCGCGCTTCTCAAGAA
>CAYNDS010000050.1:0-14003 GCA_964395885.1 uncultured Solibacteraceae bacterium
GCACACTGCTGATCGACGTCTGCAAGAAGTCCGGCATTGAAGTGCCGGCCTTTTGCTATTACGAGGGCTATTCGCTCCAGGCGGCATGCCGCATGTGCCTGGTGGAGATTGAGAAGTTTCCGAAGCTGCAGGCTGCCTGCACGATCCCGGTCAGCGAGGGAATGGTGGTGCGCACCGAGACGCCGCAGGTGGCCGAGGCGCGCAAGTCGATGCTGGAGTTCCTGCTGTCGAACCATCCGCTGGACTGTCCGGTGTGCGACAAGGGCGGCGAATGCGAACTGCAGGACATGACGTTCCGCTACGGCGCGGGCGAAAGCCGCTTCACGGAGACGAAGGTCCACACGCCGGAGAAGCAATGGTCGCCGGTGGTCTACTTCGACGCCCCACGCTGCATTCTCTGCTACCGGTGCGTGCGGGTGTGCGGCGAAGGTTTGGGCGTGGGCGCATTGGGCGTGCAGTATCGCGGCGTCACGGCCGAGATCTATCCGAATCGCAACGATCATTTGAACTGCGACCAGTGCGGAGCCTGTATCGACATCTGCCCGGTGGGCGCGCTGACGAGCGGCATGTACCGCTACAAGACGCGTCCTTGGGAGATGAACCACGTCGGCACGATCTGTACGCACTGTTCGAACGGGTGCAAGACGACGCTGGGCGTGCGGCACGAGGAGATTGTGCGCGGCAATAATCGCGACCACTCCGGAATCAACGGCGAGTTTCTCTGTGTCAAGGGCCGCTATGCGTTTGACTTCCATTCCTCGGATCAGCGCCTGATGTCGCCGCTGATGCGCGTTGACGGCAAGTTGGTGGAGGTGTCCTGGTCCAAGGCGCTGGCCGCCGTGGCGGAGAAGTTCAAGGCGGTGAAGGCGGCGGGCGGCAACTTCGGCATCGTGGGCGGAACGCACACGACGAACGAGGAGAACTTCTTCCTGCAGAAGTTTGCGCGTCTGGGCCTGGGGGCCATCCACATCGATCATCAGCGCACGGGTGACGTTCCGGCGTTGATGGATGCCCTGGCCGGCCGTACGGGCGCGTTGGCCACGATGGAGGATCTCGGCACGACGAAGGGCGCGCTGGTGATCGGCGCCGATCTGGCGCAGCAGCAGCCGCTGATCGCTTGGCAGCTTCGCAACAACTGGCGGCTGAAGGGCGCCAAGGTGTACACCGTGACGCCGGGTCCGGTGCGGGAAGACAAGTATTCGGCCGGCCGTGCGCACTATGCCGATCCGGGCCAGGTGTTTGAAGCGATCGAGAAGCTGGCGGCCGATCTGAAGGCGCTGCCGGAACTGGTGATCGTCTTCGGCGATGTGATCAAGGGCGAGGCGGTGCGTCGACTGGTTGCTTTCGGCGACTCGCTGGGCATTCCGGTGCGGTACGTCTGCCTGGTCGATTACTCGAACTCGCGCGGCGCGATGGACATGGGGCTGCTGCCGCATCTCGCGCCGGGCTATCAGCCGGCGACGACGACCGGCAAGGCGTTGCCCGACATGCTGGCCGACCCGACGCTGGACGTGTTGTGGTGTGTGGGTGCGAATCCGCTGAACGGCTCGGCGCTGGCGAGCGAAAAGGCGTTCGTCGTGGTGCAAGATATGTTCCTGACCGAGACGGCGCAGCATGCCGATGTGGTTTTCCCGGCTTCGTCCGCCTACGAGAAGTCGGGCACGGTCACCAACGTCACCGGGGAAGTGCAGCGTCTGAAGGCTGCCGTGCGCACGGTGGGCACGAAGACGGATCTCGAGATCATGGGCCTGCTGGCGAAGGAGATGGGTCTTTCGCTCGGTATCTGGACGAACGACAAGATCTTTGAAGAGATCCGGAAGACGGTCCATGGCTATACTGTTCCCTTGCCGGTGATTCAGACCGGGGGCGCGGCGCAGACGCAGGCGGTCAATGGCCGCGTACCGCTGGACAACCGGCCGGACCTGGTTCGATCGGCGGGCGACACGCTGTTCACTTCGGGCACGCTGGGCCGGTATTCGAAAACGCTGACCAGTGTCATGGAGTATCCGGGGGCGCTCTATGCGCCGCTGGCGGGAGACATCTCCGCGCAATGAACTTTTATCTGCTGACTCTCATCAAGGCGGCGCTGATCGCCTTCGTGCTCGTCACCGCACTGGCCTACCTGGTCTGGGTGGAGCGCAAGGTGCTGGCGCACATCCAACTTCGCGTCGGTCCGAACCGCGTCGGACCGCACGGCCTGCTACAGCCGTTGTCGGATCTCATCAAGCTGGTGTTCAAGGAAGGCGTGATTCCGTCGCACGTGAATCTCGTCTTTTATCTGCTGGCTCCGTTTCTGGCCGTGGCGCTGGCGCTGGTGTCGATCTCGGTGATTCCGCTGGGGCCGACGGTCGATATCCTGGGCGTCGAGACGTCGCTTGGCCTGACGGACCTGAACATCGGGATCCTGTTCATACTTGCGGTCGGATCGCTGGGCGTCTATGGCGTGGCGCTGGCCGGCTGGTCGTCGAACAACAAGTATTCGCTGATCGGCGGCTTACGGTCCTCGGCGCAGATGATCAGCTATGAACTGCCGATGGCGCTGGCCATTGTTTCGCCGCTGCTGATCTACAACACGCTGTCGATGCGCGAGATCGTCGAAGCGCAGGCGGGTTTCCATTTTGGCCTGATCCCGAAGTGGGGCATTTTCGCGGGACCGTTCCCGCAGGCCTTCGCCTTCCTGCTCTATCTCATCGCCGCGTTTGCCGAGACCAATCGCGTTCCCTTCGATCTTCCGGAAGCGGAGAACGAACTGGTGGCGGGCTTCCACACCGAGTATTCGTCGATGCTGTTTGCAGCGTTCTTCACGGCGGAATATGGCCACATTGTGACCGGCTGCATGGTGGCGACGGTGTTGTTTCTGGGCGGCTGGCAGCCGCTGTGGCCCGCAGCGTACGGGTCGGACTTCTTCCCCGTGATCGCGCACTGGTTCTTTGCGGGCATCCTGTTCTGGCATGCACTGCAGCCGGCGCGCAAGTGGGATCGCTTCACGTTTCCGGTGGTGGGTGTCGTTCTGTTTGGACTGGGAGCGCTGTTCCTGGTTCCGCCGCTGAAGCCGATTCTGATTCCGTTGTTCTGGTTCCTGGCCAAGACGGGGTTCCTGGTTTTCACCTTCATTTGGATTCGCGGCACCCTGCCGCGCTTCCGCTATGACCAACTGATGCGGTTCGCCTGGGGCTTCATGTTCCCGGTGGCCGTTGCGAATCTTCTCCTCACGGGCCTTCTGGTGGCCCTGATCGGATAACGCGCGTGGACCTGTTGATCTTCGGTTTATTCGCCTTGATCGCCGTCGGATGCGGCATCAATCTGGTGGTTCAGAAACATCCGGTCACCAGCGCGCTGTCGCTGATTGGTGTGATGGGCTCCCTGGCCGTACTTTATCTGCTGTTGGGGGCCGAGTTTATCGCCGCCGTACAGGTGATCGTCTATGCAGGCGCCATCATGGTGCTGTTCCTGTTCGTCATCATGCTGCTGAATGCGGGCGCAGAGGACAACGTGCCGGGCCGCAGCCTGACCTCGAAGCTAATCGGCATCCCGGCGTTCATCGTCTTTCTCGGCCTGGTGGCGTGGTTGATCCAAACGCAGTATTTGAACGCGGACGCGCCGGTCAGCTTCGGAACGTTCACCGGAGGCGGCCCGAAGGAAGTCGGCCGTTCACTGTTCACGCAATACCTGCTGCCGTTTGAGGTCACGTCCGTTCTGATCCTGATCGCGATCCTGGGCGCCGTGGTGCTGGCCCGGAAGGAGCTCGACTAACTTGCCTCCCTTGCCCGCCCTCAATCAGGTGCCGCTGGCGGCCTACCTGATCCTGTCGGCCGTGTTGTTCGGCCTTGGAATTTGCGGTTTTCTGTTTCGCCGCAACCTGATCACTGTCTTCATGTCGATCGAGTTGATGCTGAATGCGGTCAACTTGAGCTTCGTCGCCTTCTCTTATCAGATGAAGTCGGTCGACGGACAGATCTTCAGCTTTTTCGTGATGGTGGTGGCGGCGGCGGAAGCCGCTGTCGGTCTCGCCATTATTCTCACCGTATTCAAGAACCGCGAAACCCTGGAGGTGGATGCCGTCGACAGCATGAAGCTGTAGGCTCGGCAACGCGCTATGGACCAACAACTCTGGCTGATTCCCATTTTTCCGCTCCTCGGGTTCCTGATCAATTCTCTGTATGGGCGCAAGCGCTCGAACGGCTTCGTCTCGGCCGTCGCCATCGGCAGCGTGCTATTGAGTTTCCTGTGGGTGGCCAAGACTCTGTCGGCGCTTGGGCAGTTGGAAACGCCGCACGTGGAGCGCTACTTCACCTGGATCGCCTCCGGCTCCTTCAATGTCGGGTTCGACTTCATGGTGGACCGGCTGACCAGCGTGATGCTGCTGGTCGTCACCGGCGTTGGTCTGCTGATCCATATCTATGCCACCGGCTACATGGCGCATGAAGGCGGCTTCTACCGTTTCTTCAGCTACCTGAACCTGTTCATGTTCTTCATGCTGATTCTGGTGCTGGCGAACAACTTCCTGCTGCTGTTTGTCGGCTGGGAAGGCGTTGGATTGTGCAGCTACCTGCTGATCGGCTTCTACTATCTGGAAAAGTTTGCCGGTGACGCCGGCAAGAAGGCATTCATCGTCAACCGCATTGGCGACTTCGGCTTTTCGCTGGCGATGTTTCTGATCTTCATCACGTTCGGCTCGCTGGACTTTGCGCCGGTGTTCGCGAAGGCCGCGGCGATGCCGCAGGAAGCTTCGGCGGGCGTGCTGACCGCGATTGGTCTGCTGCTGCTGGTCGGTGCGGCGGGCAAGTCGGCACAGGTTCCGCTCTATGTCTGGCTGCCGGACGCCATGGCGGGTCCCACGCCGGTTTCGGCGCTCATCCACGCCGCCACGATGGTGACGGCGGGTGTCTACATGGTGGCCCGGTCCAACGCGATCTTCAATAATGCGCCGATCGCGATGGAGACGGTGGCGATTGTCGGCGCGATTACTGCCTTCTTTGCGGCGACGATGGGTCTGGCGCAAACCGACATCAAGAAGGTCTTCGCCTATTCGACGGTTTCGCAGCTGGGCTACATGTTCATCGGTTGCGGTATCGGGGCCTACTCGGCGGGCATCTTCCACGTCGTGACGCACGCCTTCTTCAAGGCGTTGCTCTTCCTGGGAGCGGGCAGCGTGATCGCCGCGTGCCATCACGAGCAGGACATGCGCTGGTTCGGCGGCCTGCGCAAGAAGATCCCTGTCACGTTCCTCACGCTGTGCTGCGCCTGGGTGGCGATCGCCGGTATTCCGCCGTTCTCGGGCTATCACTCCAAGGACGCGATTCTCCTCGCCGCCTGGGAGCACTCGAAGCCCCTGTTCTGGATTGGCGCGGTGACCGCGGCGATCACCTCCTTCTACGTCTCGCGCGCGATGTTCCTGACCTTTTGGGGAACCTACCGCGGGCCGAATCCCGAGGCCGCGCACGGGCACGGGCATGGTGGTCACGACGATCACGGCCATGCGCATGACGATCATGGACACGCGGACAAGTCGCACGGCCATTCCGATCACGGCTCGCACGAGATCAAGGAATCGCCGAGCGTGATGACCATCCCGCTGGTAATTTTGGCGCTGCTGTCGATCGGCGGCGGCTACCTGCCGGTGATGGAGTGGCTGACGCCGGTTCTCGGCGAAGCGCACCACGGGCATGACGCGACGGCGGCCACCATCCTGTATCTGCCGTTCGTGCTCGGCATTGGACTGGCGTACGTGATGTATATCGCCGCGCCTTCGATTCCCGAGACACTGGCCACCAACTTCCGAGGGCTCTACCAGTTGATCTACAACAAGTACTTCGTCGATGAGGTCTACGACGCGGTGGTCGTGCACCCGATTGAGCAGGGCTCGCGGACACTGCTGTGGAAGGGCATCGACGCCGGGTTTATCGACGGAATTGTGAACGGCGTGGGCGGCGTCTCGCGCTGGTTCGGCGGTGGGCTGCGCTACCTGCAAGGTGGAAACATTCGCAGCTATGCCACGATCGTCGTCCTCGGTGCGGTGATCGTGATTGTGGCGATGGGTATGGGAGGGGTTCGCTAGATGCTGAACGTTCTGCTCTTCCTGCCGCTGGTCGGCTTTCTCGTCACGCTCCTGCTGCCGCGCTCGGGAGAAGAGACGATCCGGCGCTTTGCGCTGCTTTTCTCGCTGGTCATTTTCCTGCTCTCGTTGACGTTCATTGCGCCGGTCACGGCGACTCCGGGTGAGTACACGTACCTGACCGACGCGGAGTGGATCAAGTCCCCGTCGATTCGCTATCACGTCGGCATGGACGGGCTGTCCCTGTGGCTGATCGTCCTGACGACGCTGCTGACGCCGTTGGCGGTGCTGATCTCCTGGAAGTACATTGACAAGCGGATCAAGGAATACTACGCGTTTCTGCTGCTGCTGGAGTTCGGGCTGATCGGGGTGTTCGTTTCGCTCGACCTGTTCCTGTTTTATGTCTTCTGGGAAGTGGCACTGGTGCCGATGTACTTCCTGGTCGGCATCTGGGGGCACGACCGGCGCATCTACGCCGCCGTCAAGCTGTTTCTGTACACGCTCACCGGCTCGCTGCTGATGCTGGCTGCGATCATCTACCTGTATCTGAAGGCCGGCACGTTTGACTACGTGCAAATTCTCGCGCAGATGAGCGCGGGCACGCTGAAGCTGACGCCGGAGGAAGCGCTCCCGCTGTTCCTGGCCTTCTTCCTCGCCTTCGCGATCAAAGTCCCGCTGTTTCCGCTGCACACCTGGCTGCCGGATGCGCACGTGGAGGCGCCTACGGCCGGTTCCGTCATGCTGGCCAGCGTGATGCTGAAGATGGGAACGTACGGCCTGGTCCGCTTCTGTCTGCCGCTGTTTCCGGATGCGGCGCGGCAGTGTGCGCCGTGGATTGTCACGCTGGCGATCATCGGCATCATCTACGGGGCTCTGGTGGCGCTGGTGCAGCCGAACATGAAGAAGCTGGTGGCCTACTCATCGGTCTCGCACCTGGGCTTCGTCGTCCTCGGCGTCTTCAGCTTCAACCAGCTTGGCCTGGACGGCGCGGTTTACCAGATGCTGAATCACGGCGTCTCGACGGGCGCGCTGTTCATGCTGGTCGGCATGATGTATGAGCGCCGGCACTCGCTGGAGATTAAGGACTACGGTGGTGTCGCGACGGTCGCCCCCTGGCTGACCACGTTCTTTGTCATCACGACGCTTGCCTCTGTCGGTCTGCCGCTGCTGAACAACTTCGTCGGCGAGTTCCTGGTTCTGCAGGGTGCGGCGATGGCCAACTATGCGTGGGCGATCTTCGCCGCGATCGGCGTCATCCTCTCCGCCTGTTACATGCTCTGGATGGTGCAGCGGGTCTTCTATGGACGCGCCTCGCACGAAGTCGCGCACCACATGCCGGATCTGAACGTCCGCGAGTGGGTGTCCTTGCTGCCGCTGCTGATTCTGATGGTCTGGATGGGCGTCGGATCCGGCCACTTCCTCCCGGCGGTCACCGCTTCGAACGCCAAGACGCTCGCGCAAACCAAGGTGAACGTGAATTTCCAAGTCAAGACGACCGCCGCTCCGGCGGTGACGGAGGTGGCCAATGCCCGCTAACGTGTGGCCCTCTTCCGCGGAACTGGTGCGCTACCTGCCGGAGATCTTCCTGACGCTGGTCGGCACGCTCATGATGATCTTTGAGCCGTTCGTCCGGAACAAGAAGGCGTTTGCCTCGATGGCATTCCTGTCGCTGATCGCGGCCACCGGAATGGCGCTGACGGCGGGCGACAACCCGGGCACGGCATTCCGCGACATGATCATCGTCGATGGCTTCACCACGTTCTTCCGCGTGCTGGTGTTCGGTGCCGGACTGTTGACGATCCTGCTTTCGACGCAGTACCTGGAGCGGGAAAAGCATCAGCAGGGCGAATACTACGCCTTGATCCTGTTCTCCATCGTGGGCCAGGCGACAATGGCCTGCGCCAACGAACTGATCATGGTCTTCATCGGCATTGAGATCAGCTCGATTGCGAGCTACATCCTGGCCGGTTACTTGCGGGACGATAAGCGGAACAACGAGTCGGCCGTGAAGTACTTCCTGCTCGGCTCCTTCGCCACCGCCTTTCTGCTGTACGGCATCGCCTGGGTCTACGGGCTGACTGGTTCGACGAACTTCACCCAGGTCCGCGAGATTCTCTCCAACCCGAACTTCATGGCTTCCGCCACGCTGGTGGGCATGGCGGCGGCGCTGATCTTCGTCGGCTTTGCGTTTAAGATCTCGGCCGCGCCATTCCAGATGTGGGCTCCGGACGTGTATCAGGGTGCGCCCGCGCCGGTTTCGGCGTTCCTGACGGCGGGTCCGAAGGCGGCGGCGTTCGCCGTATTCGCCCGCGTGTTCATGACGGCGCTCGACCCGGTGCAGGACCGTTGGGAGCCGCTGGTGGCGGCCATCGCGCTGGCGACGATGATCGTTGGAAACTTCGCCGCGCTCCGCCAATCGAACCTGAAGCGGCTGCTGGCCTACTCCTCGATTGCGCATGCCGGCTACGTCCTGGTGGCCATCGCTGCCCATTCCAAAGTTGGCACGGCGGCGGTGCTGTTCTACCTGGCCAGCTACGTGTTCATGAACCTTGGCGCGTTTGCCATCGTGACGCACTTCGCCCGGCAGGGAGAGCGCTTCCTGCAGATCGACGACCTTAGCGGCCTGGCGCAACGTCAGCCGGTGATGGCCGGCCTGATGACCGTGTTCCTGCTGAGTCTGATCGGAGTCCCGCTGACGGCGGGCTTCTTCGGCAAGTTCTACGTGTTTCAGGCAGCACTCGGCGCGGACCTGGTCTGGCTGACCATTCTGGGCCTGCTGAACAGTGCGGTGGCCGCCTACTACTACCTGCGGCTGCTGGTTGTGATGTACATGCGGGAGCCGGGCACGGCGACGGAGGGCATGGAACCGATGGGATCCGAACTTCGCCTTGCCGTCTGGGTGTCGGCTGTGGCGACACTGCTGTTCGGCATCGTGCCGGGCCCGCTGCTGGACGCCGCTACCCGCTCATTGATGAAGTAATCACGACGGAGTGATCCGTCCGCGACAGCCGCCTGCCGTCCCACGCGGGACCGTCGGGCGGCTGTCTTCGTGTGGGCAGCGCCCGGACGCGTCGGTCAGCCCACGATCTCGGCCAGCGCCCCGCTCAGTTGGGGATACTTCCACTGGAATCCATACTGCTCCGGCGCCTTCGGCAGCACCTTTTGGCTGCCGAGCACCACTTCCGCCATTTCGCCGTACATGACCTTCAGCGCGAAGGCAGGCACGGCAAACACTGCCGGACGGTGCAGCGCCGCGGCCAGTACCTTAGTGAACTCTTCGTTGCGCACCGGATGCGGCGCCACGGCATTCAGCGGCCCCTCCATCGCGCTGGACTCGATTGCCAGCATCAACAGCGACACCAGATCATCCACGTGGATCCAACTCATCCATTGTTTGCCGTCGCCGACCACGCCGCCTGCGCCCAGCTTGAACGGCGGCAGCATCTTCTCGAGCGCTCCGCCGCCTTTGCCGAGCACGACGCCGATGCGCAGCTTCGCCACGCGCAGCCCCAAGTCCGCCGCCTGATCCGCCTCATGCTCCCATTCGACGCACACGCCGGGGAGAAAGCCGCGCCCGGGCATCGAACTTTCGGTCAAGGTCTCTTCGCCTCGCTCACCGTAGTAGCCGATCGCAGAGGCCGCCACCAGCGCGCGCGGTCTCCGGCTGAGCCTGCGGATCCCTTCCACCAGGAAGCGCGTCCCCTCCACACGGCTGCGGCGGATCTCCGCCTTTACCGCGGGTGTCCACCGTTGCGCTACCGGCTCTCCCGCCAGATGCACCACCACGTCGACGTCGCGAAACGGCTCATGCGGCGGAACGCCCTGGTGATTCCAGTAGAACTGCCCGACGTTGCGGTCCGGACGTTCTCGCACGCGCCGCGTAAAGATGCTGACAAAGTGCCCGGCCTCAAGCAGCCGGTTCACCAGCCGGTCCCCAATAAATCCGCTCCCACCCGTGATCAGTACGTTCATGGCAACGCCCTCAGTCTACCGAGACCGCCTCCTCGGCGAACGGCTCCCGCCCGGTGCGTTCCAGAAGCTGAATCTCGCGGATGTAGGCGCCGATGTCGGTTTTCCGCTTCATCCCGTCATACGACATATAGCGGATCTGGCCAAACACGGGCCGCTCAAACCAGGGCCGGTCATGCAGGCCGAAACACCACAGGATGTTCGTATAGGTGGCCGGGTCGCGCCCGTCCAAAGCGTAGCGGTCATGCGCGTAGTTCATGAAGTCCAGCGCGTCCTGACAGGTGCGGGACCATTCAATGATCTTCTTGCCCCAATACATCCGGTAGTAGCCGTGAATCTTGCCCCGCAGCAGAAGTTCTTTCTGCGTGGCGTTCCAGAGATCGTCGTAGGTGTCGCCGGCCTCCAACTGCTCCTTGGTGTACATCGGGTCCCGAACATCGGTGGCGTGTTCGCGAAGCGTCTTCTTCGCCCAGTCGGGCAGATTGCAGATGCTGTCCGGGCGCTCCGAGTGGCGGGCGTAGTTGAACGCCAACTCGCGCCGGACGATCAGTTCCTCCAGATAGGCGGAGGCGTCGATTGAATGCTCGGCCGCGTAGTCCCGGACCGCAAGGGCAACTTCCAGGGAGGAAATCATGCCGAAATGCAAGTATGGGCTGAGGCCCGAGGTCGCTCGCGACGAGGGCTGATTTCGTTCCGTGGCGTAATGGTGCAGATGCCGGACCAGAAATCGGCGCAGGCGTTCCTCGGCTACCTTTGCTCCTCCGAAGAACAGCGTCGAAGGCGCCACGGTGTGGTCCACGTCGCACTCCGCCACCAGGCGCGCCACATCGGCGCTCCGCACTTCCGTATGGAAATCGGCGAACGGCTGCTCGGCTTCGGGCCAGGGACGCGCGGGCTGCGGCGGCGGCAGCGGCTTCAGGTACTCCGGCAGCAGCTTGTGGATCTTCGGGCGGATGGTATAGGCGGCCCACTCGCGCTTGGGGATCCGGGCCATCGGAACGATACAGCTGGAATCCACCACCTCGAACGCGCACTCCAGCTTGGAGGCGGCGCTCGGATTGTGGCGTGCGGCGATGAAGGTCGGATAGTCGTCGGTCACGACGGCTGCCGCGCGTTTCGCGACGCGGTACAGCATGTCGTTCGGATCCGCGCTGGAGCGGCGAAGGTAAAAGAAGTAGCCGGCTCCGGCGGCGCGGAATCGGCGCGCGTTCTCCGGTACGCCCTCCAGGATGAAGCGATGGATGCGGTCATTTGCGTGCGGATACGAACACGTCAGCGCCTCATAGACCAGCACGGGAAGGCGCAGTTCGTTCGCCAGTTCGACCGCGCGCGCAAAGCCGTGGTTCATCGAGGCGCGCCGATTCATCTGCGCCCAATACACCACGTACTCGCCGCCCGGTCGCGGCGAACGGTCATTCAACTGCCGAACGCGATCATCCACTCTGATTCTCCGATGGTTGCCTGTCAGGCCCCGCTACAATAAAGCTCAGCGACACTCTGTCGAAAGCAAAAGCATGACGCGCGCCTGGAATCGCTGGCGCTTGCTGTGGGCCTACTGGCGCGGTCAGTCCCACGTCGGGGCGCTGCCGGTCGAGTACATTGTCGAAACCACGGCCAAATGTAACATTTATTGCCCGATGTGTCCGCGCGAGACCCACCGGCAGCCCAAAGAAGATATGGAGGACGCGGCTTTCACGCGCCTGGTAGAGGGCGCATCCCGCTCCGCCGAGCACATGATGCTCATCGGACTCGGCGAACCGCTCCTGGATCCGAAGATCTTCGACCGGATTCACTTCTGTGAACAGCATGGTGTCTCCACGCTACTGTCCACAAACGGAACGCTGCTGGACGAGCAGGCCTCGCGCCGGCTTCTGTCGACGCCCATGGCGCACATCACGCTCTCGATGGACTCGATGGACAAGGCAACGTACGAGTTCTATCGCAAGGGAGCGAAGTTCGAACGGGTTCGCGACAACTTCCTGCGCTTCTGCCAGCTGAAGCAGGAACTCGGGGCAAAGGTGCAGGTGGTGGTCCAGATGGTGCGGATGGAACGGAACCAGAACGAGGTCGCCGACTTTATTCGCTTCTGGAGCGCGGTTCCGGGTGTCGATGCCGTCCGCGTCAAAGAGGACGAGACCGACCTGATGCGCCCCGATGCCGGGCATGCTCCGGAGGATTGGCGCCACCCCTGTCACTACCTCTGGCGCGGTCCGATGTATGTGAAGCACTCGGGCGACGTGTATCCCTGCTGCCAAAGCTACATGCTGGACGGCGCGCCGGTGGGCAACGTTCAGCGGCAGTCCATTGGTGAGATTTTCGACTCGCCGGCCATGCGGGAATTGCGCCGGCTTCACGTCGAAGGACGCGGCGCACAGATCGAAATGTGTGCGAAATGTCGCGTCACCATTCCGCACCCGTTGATGGTTATCGGCAGCCTGCTGTTGCACGGGAAGTTCGTGCGGAGCCTGCTTCCCTGGGTGGAACGCGTGGGGCGCCGATGGATGAAGCCTCCGCGTCCGATTCCTGCGGCGGAGCCGCAGAATTCCGAACTGGTACAAATTCGTTCACAAAAGTAAGTTCCTCCGAAGAATTCGTCACTTTTTCCTTGAAAGTGACCGCAAGTCGGCATATAGTTCGGCCAAGAGAGGTGTCCCCATGTTTGACACAATCGATGAACGAGCTGAACAGGATGATCCGCATACCTGGAAAGATTGGCTAGGACGCGCCGCGATTGCGCTGGCAATCGTTGGAGTCTTGGCGGGCGGGATCTTCCTGAGCGTCCACGGCAGCTAAGTCGCTAGTCGTAACGTTCGATATAGCCAAAGGCAGACTAAGGCGCTGCGTGCCGTCCATGCGGCGGTGCGCCACCAGTTTGTCGTGACGAGCCGCTGATAGGCTTCCGCCTGGAAGCCCTGCGAGAGTACCGCGTGCGCTGGCACCTGCACCGCTGCGGTCGAGATCCAGATCCCGGCAAGCAGTGCCAAACTGATACCGAGTTCGACGGGGGGGACTTCGCTGATTCGGGGACTAAACAGCAACAGCCCCCCTGCCGTCAACAACTCTGCCAGCATCACCGGAGCCACCACCATTGTCGTGCGCATGGTATGCAGCGCCTCGTAGTCGGCAAAAACAGCTTTTCCCACGCTGGCGAACAACGGGTAGTGGACCCACTGCACAAACCAGATCAGCCCCGTCATGAACAGCGTGGCTGCGGCGTGCAGGACCAGGATCATGCCTTTGCGGCACCTGTCAGCCGAGCCGCGACCTCTTGTGCCGCCAGCGATCCGCTGAGCAGCGCAAAGTGGCTGGACGCCATAAACCGATGATCACCGGCGACGTAGACACCCTCCTCCGTGAGCGGCGGACGCGCCGCCACTGGCATGGGTGCCACATCGGGCTGGGCCATCGGAATCTGGTAGCACCGCAGCATGCGCCAATCCCTCACCGCGCTGCCGAACCAGCGCTCCATCTGTCCCTTTACCGCCGTGTCAAGGTCGCCGACAGACTGTGACCCACGCCCCAGAATGGAGCAGGAAACCAGAGAGCGCCCCGGTGGCGCGTATTCCGGCGCGACTTCGCTCATCACCGCCAGGTGATTCACCGGCCACTGCGCATTTCCGTTCAGCACCAGCCATGGCCCGGTGACCGGAGAAACTGGCGCGTCGTAGTAGACACAGGTGGTCATGCGCCAGCGCGGCGCTGGGAGGCTGGGCACCAGGCGGGATGCCTCCGTGCCGTCGCAGGCCACCACCACCGCATCGCCGCGCACCACCTCGCCGCTGCGAAGCGTGACCGAATTCTGGGTAACGGCCTGCGCCGCGCGACCTAACTGAATCCGCTCCGCCGGCAAGCGCGCGGCCATCTGCTTGGGAATCTGGCCAATTCCCTTTGCCGGAACAACCGTGTCGCCCTCGCTCATCATTTTGAACACGAACTCGAACATCCGCCGTGAGGGGATGAGCGAAGAATACAACATGAT
>CAYNDS010000050.1:14013-15946 GCA_964395885.1 uncultured Solibacteraceae bacterium
CCCTCATGCTGTAGCAGTGCCGCGGTGGTCATCTCGGGCGCGGCCAGGATTTGGTCAATCGACACGTCCGTCAGCCGGTTCCGCAACTTCCGGATCGTCAGTTTGTCGCCGAGAGGGGCCAGCGGCGAGAACAGCGTGGACCACAGCCGTGAACGGTCCCGCCACGGATCGCTGATGGTCATCATCTGGCCGGAGTGCCGGACCATCGCGCCGGGATGGAAAGTGCGGAAATCGAGCGAACCGTAGTTCAGCAGCCGCTGACCTTCCGGGTACGCCGTCAAGTAAACCTGAAAGCCCCGGTCGAGGAGAAACCCCTCGTGCTCGTCCGTTCGCAGGCGTCCCCCCACCTCGTCCGAAGCCTCAAGAATGGTGAAGGGGATCGATCTTGCCTGCAGGTCCAATGCACAAGCCAAACCAGCCAGGCCCGCTCCTACGATCAGGACGCCGGGAGTTTCCATTAGTAACAGTTTCTCTTTGAACGGGGCGTTATGGACGCGCTTCTACGGCTCGCAATGCAAAAAATTCGCCAATATTTTCCGGCGTTAACAGTCCCACCAGTTTGTCATCCTCGACAACCAGTGCACAGGATCCCGCCTGAGGCATCAGTCCCAGGGCGTCTGTCAGATCCATGGTGGGCGGCAGGGTCACGAAATCCCTGTCCATGACACCAGCGACATAACTTTCGGGTCCAGGATGCCCCATCGCTGCAATCAATGCCGGTCGCCGTAGCAGGCCGATGAGTTGCTGGCCATGCACCACGGGGAAGTCCTGTTGATTGGTATCGAGCAGCAGCTGCGCTGCTTCGCGAACTGTCGCACCGTGCGGCAGGGTTCGAAAGTCGCGGATCATGGCCGCCGAGACCGGGCTTCCAGTGGACAGGTGCCGGGTCTCGGACACCATGCGCTCCTGCTGGGCGCCAAGAAAGACGAAGATGGCGATGAAAAGCAGAAACCACTGACCGTTAAAGAGTGCGAACGCGCCCATCGCAAGCGCAACCAGCCTGCCGATGGTCGTCGCCAGGCGGGTCGCGTTCCGCTCCGGCTGCCGCAAGGCGACAAACGCGCGCAGCAGGCGCCCACCATCCATGGGAAATGCCGGGATCAGGTTGAAGAGCAGCAGCGTGACGTTTGCACCGCCCAATTGCGTCAGCAACTCGGCGGCATCGCCGGTGGTGGCGCGCGCGCCCAGCCAGCACGCTCCTGCCAGGACCAGGTTCACCGCCGGACCCATCACCGTGATCCAGATCTCCTGCTGTGGGGTCGGCTGCGATGCCAACCGCGCGGCACCGCCGATCGGATACATCGTAATCGAGACAATCTTCACCCCGAAGCGGAGCGCCGCCAGCGCGTGCCCCAACTCATGCAGGAGAACGGAGGCGAAGACCGCGGCAACGAGGACGGCGTCGAGAATGGCTTCCCGGCGCCCGAGCAGACCGCTTGTCACCAGCAGCGCGGCCAGGAACAGGAACGTAAAGTGGAACTGGATCGGGATTCCCGCGACCCGGAACAGGGTAATCGACCCGGAGGGGGGACGCTCCGCCATCAGGCCTCCTTATGCAGTCGCCCGCGACGGCGAGACCGTGTCTCCGGAAGCCAGAGCCACGTAATCCGGCCGGTCCGCCGCGCTCTGGTGCACGTAGCTGCGGAGGATCTCGCCATGAAAAATGAGGAACACACCGGGCATCTGGAAGCCGTCGCCCACCAGCGTACCCACGCCGTGACGGCCCAAAACACCCGCCTGAAAGCCGCGCCACCAGACCCTCGGACCAAACAGTTCGGTCAAGCGCCCACGCCGCAACCCGAAGGCGCGATAGACAAGCTGACGGCTGTCGCACACCCGGTCCACATCCGTCATGCCGTATTTGCTTAGCACGGGAGCGACCTGATTTTCATCCCCCATGTGCACAAGGACAATGCGGGTGCCGGTTTTCTCG
>CAYNDS010000050.1:15956-22427 GCA_964395885.1 uncultured Solibacteraceae bacterium
TTTCTCGATCGCCACGCGGTTTTTCGCCAGCTCCCCCAGAGCCCCCCGGCAGAACGTGCACCCGCCCCGACGTAAGAAAACGAGCATGACGGGGGACATCCGGCTGAGTTCGTCCAGGCTCATGCCCATCGTTGTTTTCGAGCGGAGCGCCATGCGCTGGACCTCAGGCGACAACACGCGACGCTGGTCAACAAAGTTCTCGTAGGCAGCCCTCAGAATCAATCCGAACGGCACCCACCAGATCACGTCATTGAAGACGATGTTCCAGCCAAACACCAACGGCAGCCGGTTCTGGAAGATCGACCAGCCAAACCCGAGCGGGCCCGCGATCTTTCCGACCAGACCCACCAGGACAATTGGCCAGTGCCGCATCGGATCGAAGGCGGCAATCCCGTACCCGATCCCGTAGCAACCCACAATCATCCCGATGCACTGCCAGAGTTCCGGGTAGTTTGGCGCCGCCATGCCAGCCAGAGTGAAGGCCTGGGAAGGCAGCAGAATCGCCCAAGCGCCCCAGAGAAGGTTGTAAACAGCTGCCGCCAAAAGAACTCGGCGCATCCACGGCGCCTGCCGCTCCGTTTTTGTCCCGCTGTGCTGCACCTGGGTTACTCCTGAACAAGTGGATGCAGGAAGGTCGCAAAAGGCGCAAATTTGAGAAGCTTGCGAACGCTTTCCCGTCGGCGCGCATCATAACCACCGTGCGGGTTGAGTATCACGCAAATGGTATTTATCTACCCGACATCGACCTCTGGCTCGACCCGAAGGCCGCCGTCGGAAACGCCTGGCTCTCGCATGCCCATTCGGACCACGCCCGCGGCGTACATGCCGAAGTCTGGGGGACGCCGAACACTCTCGCTTTCTATCAGATGCGCTGGAATGTGGAGGGTAGCGGGCAGATTCAGCACCCGATCGAGTACGCGCAGTCCGCTCCCCTGGCGGGCGCCACCCTGACCGCCCTTCCCGCGGGCCACATTCTGGGGGCGGCCCAACTGCTGGTGGAGTTTGAGGGCGAGCGGCTCGTGTACACCGGCGACATCAAGCTCCGGCCGCCACTCTGCGGGACACCCACTGAAGTCGTTCCCTGTGACCGCTTGATCATCGAGTCCACATTCGGCCTACCCATCTACCATTTCCTGACCTGCCAGGAGGCTTGCGACCGGATGGTCGCCTTCGCCCGGGAGTGTCTGGAAGACCGTGCTGTCCCGGTCTTCCTGGGATACCCGCTCGGCCGGGGTCAGGAGGTTGCGCACGCGTTGGCCACCGCCGGCATCCCGGTCAGCGTCCACGGTGCGATTGCCCGTTACCTCCCGCAGTATGAAGCCGCCGGGTATGCGTTTCCCGGGTGGCAGCGGTACGCGTCCGGCAAGGTGGAGGGCCGGGCGCTGGTGGTCACGCCGTCCATGCGAGCGGTCCTGGAAGCCTCCTCGCGCGATTACCGGATCGCCTATGTCTCCGGCTGGGCCGCTCTCCACAACGCGCGGGCGAGGGTCGGGGCGCAGGAATTGATTCCGTATTCCGACCATGCCGGCTTTGACGAACTGATCGAAATGGTGGAGCTGAGCGGAGCGAGCCGCGTCGATCTGGTGCACGGCTACACGGAGCCGCTGGCCCGTCTTCTGCGCCAGCGCGGCGTCGACGCGCATGCCCCGGCCGCGGCTGCCGCGCGCGAGGCCGAAGATGCGGAGGCGGAATCCGGTGGATGATCTCGCCCCCATTCTCGAACGTGTCGCGGCGACGAACAGTCGCCTGAAGAAGGTCGCGCTGGTGGCCGCCTATTTGCGCCCGCTGGCGGACGTCGATCTGCGCCGCGCCGTGCGGTTTCTGACGGGCGTTCCGGTGGAGGGTGCACGATTGTCGGTCGGCGGCGCACTGCAGCGCGAGGCACTCCTGGAAGCCTCGGGCTGGGACGTCGAGACGGTGCGCCTCTGCCTGCGCGAGGTCGGCGACTTTGGCGAGGCGGCCAGTCTGCTGCTCCACGGCAAGACCGAAAATCGCGAGATGACGCTCGCTTGCGCTGACGAGATCTATTGCCGTCTGGCGATGGCCCGCCGCACGGCGCTGAAGCTTCAGATTCTGTGCGAGACGCTGCGCCGGTACCGTCCGCTGTCACTCCGCTACTTTCTGAAGGCGATCCACGGTAACCTGCGGGTCGGACTGCTGGCCAAGCAAGTGGAAGAAGCGGTCGCCGCCGCCACGGGTGTCCCGCTGGAAGAGGTGCGAGCGGCAAACAACCGGCTCGGCAACCTGTCGCGCGTGGCGGAGGCGGCGCGACACGGGCAACTGCACACAATCGAGGCTGCTCTCTTTCATCCGCTCGACTTCATGCTGGCCAAGCCAATTGAGACGGCGCCGCCCATCCCGGACCCCGAAAACTGGCTGGTGGAGGATAAGTACGACGGCATCCGGTGTCAGGCGCACTTTCGCGACGGCGAAGTCCGGCTCTACACGCGCGGGATGGAGGACACGACGGCCAGTTTCCCCGAAATCGTTGCGGAACTGGCGCAACTGCGAGGCTCGGCAATTCTCGACGGGGAAGTGCTGGCTTGGCGCGACCGGGCGTTGCCCTTCACCCTGCTGCAGCAGCGCATTGCCCGCAAGAAGCCCTCGCAGGCGCTGATAACGGAAATTCCCACTGTCTTCATCGCCTATGACCTGCTCTATCGCGATGGCGAACTCCTGCTGGATCAAACGCTCGAAGCCCGACGCGCGATGCTTGCCGAGGTCGGCGTCCGCGTCAGCCCGCAACAGCCGCTTGCCTCACTCGACCGGCTGGAGGAGTTGTTTGTCGCTGCCCGCCGCCGCTCCAACGAAGGGTTGATTCTGAAACGCGCAGGAAGCCGTTACGAATCCGGACGCCGGGGCGGGGAATGGATCAAAGTGAAGCGTCCGTTTGGCACGCTGGACGTGGTCGTGACTGCGGCAGAGCAGGGGCACGGCAAGCGGGCCACGGTGCTGTCCGACTACACATTTGCGGTGCGCGACGGAGAGCGTTTCCTGAACGTCGGGAAGGCCTACTCCGGGTTGACCGACGAAGAGATCCGCGAGTTGACGCGCCTGTTCCGCTCACTCGCGCTCGAACGCTTCGGCCGCGTGACGCTGGTCAAGCCGGAAGTGGTGCTGGAAGTGGCTTTCGACGGTGTGCAGAAGTCGCCGCGCCACAAGTCCGGCTATGCGCTTCGATTTCCGAGAATCCTGAACTGGCGGCGCGACAAGAAGCCGGAGGATGCCGACACGCTGGAGGTGGTAAAGGCTCTGTATGAAGCCTCGCTGGCACCCCCGGGTTGAGGCTTGGTTCCGCTCCCGATACTCCACTTTGAGCGAAGCGCAGCGCCTCGCCCTGCCGCACACGCTTGCGGGCGAGAACACGCTGATACTGGCGCCAACCGGCTCCGGCAAGACCCTGGCGGCGTTCTTGTCTGTTCTGAGCGAACTCGCGCGCCAGGCGGAGACCGGTCTTCCGAACAAGACACTCGCCGTGTATGTTTCGCCGCTGCGGTCCCTGACGCGCGACATCGAACGCAACCTGCGCCCCCCGCTTGCCGCGCTGCCGGATTCGATCCGGATGGAGGTGCGGACCGGCGACACGGACCTTGCCGCGCGTGGTCGCATGACGCGCCGGCACCCGCATCTGCTGCTGACCACGCCGGAGTCGTTGAGCTCGCTGCTGTCGCAGTCGGGCTGGCGCGAGGGCTTCGACTGCTCTACGGCCATCCTCGACGAAGCGCACGCCTTTGCCGAGACGAAGCGGGGCAGTCTGCTCGCGTTGACGCTGGAACGGCTGGCGCCGCGGCAGCGCATCGCGCTCTCCGCCACCGCGCATCCGATTGAGGCCGTCGGTGGACTGCTGTTCGGCGCCCGCCCCTACGCCGTCGCCCGTGTCGATACCAAGAAGGCATTCTCGCTCTCAATCGCGCCGGTCCCGTTCGAGGCGCCCCTGCCCGCAGCCGGCTACTCGCCCTACAAAATCGCCCATGTTGTTGCCGACCACGTGATGCGGGCAAACTGCTCGCTGGTCTTCACCGCCACGCGCTCGTCGGCGGAACGTCTGGGGCTTGCCCTGAAGGTTCTTCTGCCGGAACTCGACGACCGCATCGCCGTTCACCATGCTTCCGTTGAGCGCGAAGACCGCCTCGCGATTGAGGAGGCGCTCAGCCGCGGCGAATGGAAGGCCTGTGTTGCTTCGTCCAGCCTGGAGTTGGGCGTCGACTTTCAGGCAGTGGACCAGGTGATCCTGATCGGTGCCCCGCGCGGGGTGAGCCGGGCGCTGCAGCGGTTGGGTCGGAGCGGACATCGCGTGAACGGAAAGGCGAAGGGCGTTCTGGTTCCCTTGAGCCTGCCCGATCTGCTGGAGTGCATTGCGCTGCGCGAGGCGGCACTAAGCGGGCGCCTGGACGAGTTGCGGCCGCCGCGCGCGCCATTGGACGTGCTGGCGCAAGTGCTGCTCGGCATGAGTATCGAACGCGCATGGCCGATCGACGAGGCCTACCAGTTGGTGCGGGGCGCCGGTCCGTACCGCGAACTGAGCCGCGAGGACTTCGACGCCGTCCTCCGCTATCTGTCCGGGTCGGGACGTGTCGCCTCCGGCTATGGCGCGGAGTTCGGCAAAATCGTCCTGCGCGACGGCTGCTTTGCGGTTGCTTCGCGCAAAGTCGCCCGCGGCTACTATCGCAACATCGGCACGATTTCGGACGACTATCAGGTCAAGGTCATTGCGAAAGGCAACCGTCTGCTGGGGCGTGTCGAAGAAGGCTTCCTGGCCTCCCTGCAGCCGAACGATGCCTTCATCATCGGCGGCAAGAGCGTCCGTGTCCGCACCTTGCACGCCGACACAGCCACCGTGGAGCCCGCGCAGGGAGAACGCGTCGTGACGCCGCGCTGGATGGGCGGCAAGATGTCGTTAACCGCACGACTGGCTGCCGAGGAGCGGGACCTGCGCCGCGCTCTTCGTGACGGTGGGGTGGCGGAGACGCTCCAGGACCGATACGGCGTTGACGCGATCACGGCGCAGCGCGTCGCGACATATGTCGAACGGCAGCGTCGTGCGGCGCCGGTGCCGATCGACGATCCGGTGCAAGTGGAGCGTGTCCGCCGCGGGTCCGCGCAGTTGATCCTCTTTCACACGGTCGCCGGACGGGCGGTGAACCGGTCCTTGGCCTGGGTGGCTGGCCATCGCCTGGGCACCGAGTTCGGCAGTGTCGTTTCGAACTTCGACGACCATGGCTTCCTGCTCAGCGTTGCGGCCCGCCGGGTTCCTGACGAACAGCGCCTGAGAGCCTGCTTCGCGCCGGAGGGTTGGACCGGCGATCTGCGCGCCGCCCTGGAGGCCACGGATCTGCTGGGGCGCCGCTTCCGCCCGATTGCCGAAACCGCGCACCTCCTCGAACGAAAGAGCCTGCATGCCGACCCGCGCCGCCGCGCCTCAAGTTGGTCCGGCAGCCTTCTGTACCAGACCTTCCGCAAGCACGAGCCGGATCATCCGCTGGTGCGCGAGACTGTACGGGAGGTTCTGGAAGACGAACTCGACGCGCCCCGTGCCGCCCTGGAAGCCGCGCGCATCCACATCGCCGTCTGGGAGACGGTGGAACTCGATCGTCCGGCGCCATTTTCTTTGCCGATGTTTGCCGCCTTCAATCGCGAAGTGGTGCAGGCCCAGGATCCCGACAAGGCGTTGGATGAACTGGTGGAGGAACTCTACGCCGGATGGGCCTGACGCGCCTGTTTGCCCACCCCAGCGGAGCCTTGTACCTGCCGGACGAAGGCGCCCTGCTACTGGCCGATCTTCACCTGGGCTACGCCTGGGCACAGCGCCGGCGGGGCGAACTGGGTCCGATCACCGATGGTGGCGTGGCTGCGAAACTGGCCGCGGTACTCGACGAGGTTCGCCCGGCGAGCGTTGTGTTGCTCGGCGACGTCGTGCACGCGCCCAAGCCATCGCCGCAGGAGCGCGCCTGGATTGTCGACGCTTTGGGCGCCATCCCCGGCCGCCTCATTGTAGTGCGGGGCAATCACGACCGGGCGCTCACGCGCGACTTCGGCATCCCCACAGTGACCGAGTGGCGCGCGCCCGGGATCGTCGCCGTCCATGGCGACCGCCTGCCGGACACCGCGGAGAGGATCGTGATGGGGCACCTGCATCCGTTCGGCTGCGTGCGAGACCTCGCTGGCGCCACCCGCCGCGTGCCCGTTTTTCACCTCACCGCACGCGCCGTGACTCTGCCCGCATTCTCTCCGCTGGCCGCCGGAGTCACGGTCAAGGGTGGCCGTCAGTATGCCGCCACCGGGAAACGCGTGCTGCCGCTCGCCCGTCCGACAGCCGCGCAAAGCCGTCTTCATCAGGACCGTCTGGTGGAGTATCCTTCGATGCTTCGCATTTTTTGAACGTGAAACGTTTTGGCCTCCTTGGGCACCATCTGGGCGAGGAGCAACGCATCATGCGCCGACTTTTGTCCGTTTCCGCGATCCTGGCTGGAC
>CAYNDS010000051.1:0-11107 GCA_964395885.1 uncultured Solibacteraceae bacterium
CGGAGAGAGACCCCGCGGCGCGGCCGAGTTCGATCTCCGCCAGCTTCGGACGCATCGGCGGAAGGCCCCGATTCAACGGGAACGCGCCGACCGCACGGCCGGAACTCGACACCCCAATCAGCTCTTCCACCCGGTCGTAGTACGGCGCAATCTCCTCGTATGTCACAGGCCAGCGCGTGTCGAAGTCATCCAGCGGCTGGAACTCTTCCGGACCGAAACGGGGCGTCACACCAGCCCAAAACAGGCTCTTGCCACCCACCGCACGCACGCGCCACCACGCAAAGTGCTCGCCGCCGGCGCTGACCCCGTACGGCTCCTTGGTGGAGTCAGCCAGGAAGTCCGTTAGGGTGAGCCACTCCTGAAAGTAATCGCCGCGCATGCCGCGGTATGGCAGCTGCCAGCGCCGCAACCGGTGCACCGGAAACTGCGCGGGTGACTTCATCGGTCCGGCTTCCAACATCACGCAGTCCAAACCGGCCTGCGTCAGCATGTGCGCCGTCATCCCGCCGGCGGCGCCAGACCCGATGATGCAAACGTCGTACGTCTTCATGCGTGGGCCCTCAGCATTGGGCGATAGCCGGCGGGGGTTTCGGCCTTCGTGCCCGAGAAATCCGGGAACTCCATGACGTGCCCCATCCCCTGGTAGCCCAACTCTCGCGTGATCCCCTCTTCCGACGTGTAGAAGGCATCCACCGCCGCGCTCTTCAGCAGAACGAAGAATCGCTCATCCCGCGTGCGAGCCCGAAACTCGTTGCGAGCCAGCCGCCGCAGCAGGCTTTCCAAATTCTTCGCCGCCGCAAGCACTGCGAGACCACGCCGCCACTCCTCCTGCAATCCCGAGTTGGCCCGGCTCAGAATAAAGCCGATGTATTCGGTAAGCCCCGCCGCCTCGCCGCCGCGGGAACGGTCATCGGCCGGGATGAGGATTGCCAGTGCCTTTCGCAGCACCTCCAGTTCGCTCGGAGTGAAGAACGCCGTCTCTGCACCACCCGCTCCAGGGCACCACGCCGCAGTGGCGCAAGCCCCCGCCCAGAGCGCCAGGAAGTCGCGCCGTTTGGATTGCATGAACTCTATTATCCGACGCACCAACAAGGTAGCCGAACCGGTACGGGAAACCTCTTGCGCGTTTTTCTCAGTCGGCTATACTCCAGAAGGTTCGATTCCCCTTTTCGAATGCTCCCTGCCATCCAAACCCGACAGGAAACCAGCGCCGCTTCGTTTTCAGACGAGCGGAAAAGACTGGCCGAGCCCGGCGCAGCCCAGGTGATGCGCCACTTAACGCATGAGCTCCGGCAGCCTCTCAGTGCCATGGAGTCTCTTGCCTACTACCTCGACATCATTCTCCCGGAAGGAGAGACTCGCCCCCGCCAACAGCTGGAAAAGATCCAGCGCATGATCGAGCAGATGAGCTCCATCATGGACGACGCCTCGACCTTTGTGCGCGCGTCGGAGCCCCAGCCAGCCGCCGTTCTCCTGGATGAACTTGTCACCACCGCCGTCGTCGAACGGATGCGTGGCCGCAAGCTGAATTTGCACCTCGACTTTGATGAGCAGCCCTGCCGCGTCTGGCTTGACCAGCGCCAGGCGGAGCGCCTGATCCACAACCTGTGGCAGGCACTGCGGCGCGCCGCCCATCCGGAGTCCATGGTCCGTGTCCGTACCCGCCGTGCCGGCGAAACAGTGGAAATCTCGTTTGCCTGCGATTCCGCCACCGTCAGCGCTGATCAGTTCCGTTCTTTGTTCCACCTCGGCTCGCCCGGTGCAGCCAGCGGCGCGGCATTTGCCTTGCCCGCCGTCGCCGCCACCGTCCACGATGCACGAGGCGCGTTCCAGGTCTACGATGACCTGGGTTGGCTGACGGTCTCCGTCTGCCTGCCATGCGCGGAATCTTCTCGCCAGAACGCCGCAGCCTAGCAGTCAATCCCAGCAGTCTGCCAGCGCCCTCCACGCCTTGAGGGCGCTGTCGTCCCTTACGCCCAGTTCTGGAACGGATTCACCCGGCTCTCGCGGGCGGAATCCAGCAACTTTCGGATTCTGCTTCGCCGCTTCAGCAGCGCCTCCATCAGGCGCGCAAACTCCTCCTCCTCTCCCTCCAGCCACTGCGGCGGCATCGATCGCCACGCCTGGTCCAGCACCTCGCTCGGGAAGCTCTCCACCTGGCTCAGCCAAGGCTCCAGTTGCTCCCAGCCGCGAATCTCCGCATAGACGTGGTGGCGCGAGTACAGCCCTTGCACCGGCACGTCCGGAAAGTCCCAATGCGGTCCATTCGCCACGAAGCCGTGGTCGATCATCTGGGCCAGAAACGCCTTCTGGAGTGGATGGGTCTGCTCTCCGCCATGCTCCCGGACATTGGCGCGGAAGAACACGGCTTGGCGCGCATCGGCATTGCCCAGCCACTTGTCCGCCACCAGAGCACCGACAAAGTGAGCCCGGTTGTGCAGTTTGTCCAGGATCTGATCCGGCAGAAAGTCGTACACGGCCAAGCGGTCCGGATGCCCTGGAAACCGCGAACCGAAGTGCCAGCCCGGTTCCGGCGCAACGATGCGCGTCCCCATCTGCAGTCCGATCTCGGTCTGTTCCGCGATCCAGGATGCTGTCACCTCAACAATCGCCGTTGGCGGCGTCAAGAGGCGCAGATAGCGAAACACTGCCGCCCCGATCCATTCATTCACCAGAATGCGCCGGTGCTGCGGATTGTTCCGGAACTTGACCACGTAGTGGTGGCCATCGCCGCATTCCAGTAGGTGCGCCTGAGCGCCGCCCCGCATGCGGCGGACGAAGTTGCGGGCAGGAATCGGCATCGCCGGGGTAAAGTAGAAGTCTAGCGAACCCGCTTGAGGAGATTGCGTGCCCGAAGACGCCCAGCCCAAAGCAGCCACCGCCGACGCCGCACACGGCGCCAGCCCCGATCAGATCGCCCTGGAGATGATGAAGTTCATCGCCGTCACCACGGGCTACGGCAGGGGCAGCGGCCCCGCCACTGGTTTCGGCGCCGAGAAGCAGTCCCGCTCGCCGGAACAGTATGCCGACGCGCTGCTGGACCTGTTTGAAAAATGCCGTACCGTGGTGAAGAAGGCCTAGCCGCCGAAGCCCCTGGCCCTCACCATCCAGCTGCGCGTCGCCGCGGCTGATTGACCAGGCATCTCAATTGGTGCCGCGGGCGCCCCTGCCGCCG
Organism: uncultured Solibacteraceae bacterium; assembly: GCA_964395885.1. Taxonomy (GTDB): domain Bacteria; phylum Acidobacteriota; class Terriglobia; order Bryobacterales; family Bryobacteraceae; genus JAPKYZ01. The sequence goes on from CAYNDS010000051.1 coordinate 3,176, forward strand.
GCTCAGTTCTGGATGCGCTCTCACCAGAGCCGGCAGCGCTTCTCCGGCGGCCGAACCATCGCATCGCCCCGCTTGCAGGAGAACGCAGCCGCGAACTCCGGCATATTCGCCAGTGTCCCGTTGGTCCGCCACTTGGCCAGCGGGTGCGGATCGATTTGGATCAACTGCCGCATTCGCTCCGGTCGCATGTTTACGCCCCAGACGCGGGCAAACGCCAGAAAGAAGCGCTGATCGGACGTCAAGCCGTCCATCACCGGTCCCGGCTTGCCGCCCAGCGAACGCTGGTACGCCTTGTAGGCGATCGTCAGACCGCCCAGGTCTCCCAGCGCCTCGCCCGTCACCAGCCGCCCGTTGTGACGCAATCCATCCCCTGCGTCAATGTTGTCGAACTGATCGATGATGCAGGCCGCGCGTTCGTCCTCGAACTTCGTGCGATCCTCGTCCGTCCACCAGTTCCGCAGATTGCCTTGGGCGTCGAACTTCGATCCCTGGTCGTCGAAGCCATGGCCCATCTCATGCCCAATCACGGCGCCGATCGCGCCATAGTTGGCGGCGTCATCGGCTTCCATGTCGAAGAAGGGCGGCTGCAGAATGCCGGCGGGAAACACGATCTCGTTCAGCGCCGGGTTGTAGTAGGCATTTACGGTCGGCGGCGTCATTTCCCACTTCAGCCGGTCCACGGGCTTCCCCGCCTGACTCAAGTAGTAGTTGCGCTCAAACCGGTTCGAAGCGAGTGAGTTCCCGAGGAAGTCCGTCCGGCTGACGGGCAGCATCGAGTAGTCACGCCACTTGTCCGGATACCCGATCTTTGGCAGAAACGCGTTCAGCTTCTCGATCGCCGCCTTGCGCGTCGGATCGCTCAGGAACGGAGCCGAGCCGATCTGCTCCCGCAGCGTCACCTGCAGGTTCTCAATCATGGCGCTCATGCGAGCCTTCGCCTTGGGCGGGAAATACTTCGCCACAAAGGCCTTGCCCAGTTCCTCACCCAGGGACGCATCCGCAAGCTGCGAACAGGTCTGCCAGCGCGGCAACTGCTCTTTCTTGCCTTGCAGCACCGTGCCGTTGAAGGCGAAATCCTGGTCCCGGAACGGTTTGGAAAGCGAATCCGCCGCCGCGTTCAGCCAGCGCCAGCGCAAGTACGTCTTCCAGTCCTCCACCGGCGTCTCGGCCAGAATCTTGCCGAAAGCCTTCAGCCCGCCCGTGTCCGTCACGTTGATCGCCACGTCCGGCGAACCCGGTACGGAATCCAGGAGTGCCTTCCAGGGGAAAACAGGCGCCATCGCCTCCAGCCCCGCACGGTCCGTCTTGTTGTAGATCTTTTCCGGGTTACGCCGGTCGACGATCGGCATGTAGTTCCGTGCCAGCGACGTCTCAAACGCCAGCACTCGGGCGGCGATCGACTTGGCGGCATCGGGCGAGGTCCCCGTCAGTTCCTCCAATCGCGCGGCATGCTTCAGGAACTCCTCGCGGATCTTCTTCATCCGCTCGTCGTCCTTCAGGTAATACTCGCGCTCGGGCAGGGAAAGCCCGCCCACGCCCAGCCATAAAATATTCTGCTTGGAATTCTTCAGGTCCGAGTCTGCGCTGAGGCTCAGCGGCGCCCGCAACGCATAGCTCTCCATCAGCCGGATCTCTTCGGCCACCTGCCCGACTGTCGCAATCTTGGCGATGCGATCAAAGTGCGGCTTCAGCGGCGACCAGCCCAACCGGTCCAGGGCGCCCGTGTCCAGACAGGCCGCATAGTAGTCGCCGAGCTTGGAACTCCCCGCCGGCTTCGCGGCTTCCGATTCCAGAATCGCCCTCAGCCGCCCCGAGTTTTCCTCATCGAGCGTTGTGAAACTGCCCCAGGAGGAGTGCCGCGCGGGAATCGGATTGCGGTCGATCCATCCGCCATTGGCATACCGCCAAAAATCGTCACACGGTTTACAGGTGGTATCGAGGTTGGTTTTGTCGACGCCGGACTTGGAGGGCTGCGCGAAGAGGACCGCGGAAGAGAGGAGAACTGCAAACCACTTCATGTGCTTCAAACCTTACCAAAGAACGTTCCCGCGAAGAAAGAATTGGGGTCTTCCGCCAGCGCCAAAGACCCCGACTTTCTCGCGTTTCGCCGCAGATTTACTTCAACAAAAACTCGACCAGGTCGACCACGCGGCAGGAGTAGCCCCACTCGTTGTCGTACCAGGCCACCACCTTCACCAGTGTCCCGTCCAACACCTTCGTCAGCTGTGAGTCCACCGTGGACGACGCGGGGGAATGCATCAGGTCGCTCGACACGACCGGGTCCTCCGTGTAGGCCAGAATGCCCTTCAGCGGACCGGCGGCGGCTTCCTTGAGCTTCGCGTTCACTTCCTCGGTCGTGGTCGCCTTCTCGGTCACCACCACGAGATCGACGACGGACACATTGGGCGTCGGCACGCGCATCGAATACCCATCCAGTTTGCCCTTGAGGGCCGGCATCACCAGTCCGATCGCCTTGGCGGCGCCGGTGGTGGTGGGGATCATGTTGATCGCGGCGGCGCGCGCCCGGCGCAGGTCCTTGTGCGGGAAATCGAGGACGTTCTGATCGTTCGTGTAGCTGTGGATCGTCGTCATCGATCCCTTCAGGATCTTGAAGTTGTCATGCAGGACCTTCGCCACCGGCGCCAGGCAGTTGGTGGTGCAGCTGGCGTTCGACACGACGTTGTGCTTGGAGGCGTCATACATCTCATTGTTCACGCCCAGAACGATCGTGACGTCCTCGTCCGTTGCCGGCGCCGAAATGATCACCTTCTTGACGCTGCCGCGCAGGTGCTTTTTCGCATCCTCGGCTTTGGTGAAGCGGCCGGTCGATTCGATCACGACATCCGCGCCCACGCTCGGCCAGTCGATCAGGGCCGGGTCCTTCTGTGCGAACACCTTCAGCGCCTTGCCGTTGACGACAATCGCGTCAGCTTCCGCTTTGACATCGGCGTGCAGCGGGCCGAGCACGGAGTCGTACTTCAACAGGTGCGCCAGTGTCTTGGTGTCCGTCAAGTCATTCGTGGCCACGAACTCAATGTTCGGGTTGTCCAGGGCCGCGCGAAAGACATTGCGACCGATACGGCCGAAGCCGTTAATGGCGACTTTAATTGCCATGAGTAGGGGAGCTCCTTCGATGAACTTTACTTCATCTTACGTTCAAATCAGCCGCCGATGGCATGCATCGGTCTCGGCGGCGGGACAAACTTCACGCCCTGATGAATCTCGTGGCCGATCCACTTTTGGCGGATGTTCTCACGGATGGCCGCAGCCAGGGCATCGTCATCCGCCCCGCCACGAATCAGGGACTTCACGTCCATCTCTTCAATCGCAAACAGGCAATAGCGCAACTTGCCATCAGAGGTGAGACGAATTCGGTTGCAATTCAAGCAGAACGGCTTGGACACGCTGGCAATGAAGCCCACGCGCCCCACACCGTCCGCAAAGCGGAACTCCGTCGCCGGAGCTCGGGGGTCCGCATCGGGAATCGCCTCCAGCGGCCCGATCTCGCGCGACAACATCGCGATCATCTCGTCCGCCGTCAGCACCTTCAGCCGGTCCCAGAGATTCTGCGCATCCAGCGGCATGAACTCGATGTAGCGGATCTCAATCCCGCGCTCACGGCCAAACCGTGCTAACGGAATCACATCCGGCTCGATCAGGTTCTTCACCGCGACCGCGTTCAACTTGACCTTGAAGCCGATCTCCTGCGCCGCGTCAATACCCGCCATCACCCGCGGAAGGTCGTCTCGGCGCGTGATCTGCCGAAACCGCTCCCGGTCCAGGGTGTCCAGATGGACGTTCAAGCGCCGAAGCCCGGCATCGTACAGCGCCCGCGCGTTCTCCGCCAGCAGGACGCCGTTCGTCGTCAGCGCAATGTCGCGGATGCCCGGAATGGCGCGCAACATCGACACCAGTTTGTGCAGGTCCCGCCGCACCAGCGGCTCGCCACCCGTCAACCGAATCTTGCTGACCCCCAGCTGAACGGCCACCTCCACGAACCGCCCGATCTCTTCGTAGCGCAGAATCTCGTCGTGGCGGATGTAGTCGATCGGCCCTTCCGGCATGCAGTAAAAGCAGCGGATGTTGCACTTATCCGTGACCGAGATCCGGAGATTGTCGTGCAAACGACCGAACGTGTCGACCAACGGAGCGCGGCTGGGAGTGAAAGGAACCACTGCTCTCCTACCGCAGCGCCAGCATCCGCTCAATCGGACGCCGTCCTGATTCCATCACTGCCGCCGACAGCTCCACACGCGGCGTCAGGTCCCGCAGGCAATCCCGCAGTTTCTCGAGCGTGTTGCGGCGCATATACGGACATTCGCTGCAGTTGCAGTTCTCGTTCGGCACGAAATGGAACTGCTTGCCCGGAGCGCGCCGTTCGAGCGAATGCCGTACGCCGCTCTCCGTCATGATGATGAACTCCCGCGCGTCGTGGTTCACGCACCAGTCGATGATGGCCGACGTGGACCCGATGAAGTCGGACATCGCCAACACATCCTGCGGGCACTCCGGGTGGGAGGCAACCAGCGCGTTCGGATGCTCCGCCCGGGCAGCGGTCAGGCGCCGCGCGGGGAAGGTCGCGTGCACGATGCAGGCTCCTTGCCAGATGCGCATGTTTTGCCGACCCGTTTGGCGCTTCACGTAGTTGCCGAGGTTGATGTCGGGCAAAAAGAGTACCGGCTGCTCCGCCGGGATGGAGTTGACCACCTCAATGGCATTGCGCGACGTGCAAATGATGTCAGAGAGCGCCTTCACTTCCGCCGACGTGTTGATGTAGCTGACCACGACGTGGTCCGGGTACTTCGCCCGGAACGCGCGCACCTGATCCGCCGAACAGCTTTCGACCAGCGAACAGGAGGCATCCTTGTCCGGAACGACCACGATCCGGTTCGGATTCAGCATCTTCGCCGTCTCCGCCATAAACCAGACGCCACAAAACGCAATCACATCGCCGTCGAATTCGCGCGCCTTGCGGGCGAGTTCAAGGCTGTCACCGACGGCGTCGGCGAGTTCCTGAATCTCGGACTCCTGGTAGTGATGCGCCAGCAGAACGGCGCGCCGCTCGTGCTTGAGTTCGAGAATTTCGTCAACAACGGACGCTACTGCAGGCATGTGGGGGAGACCTGCTTCTATTGTAGCCGCCGGTGGCGGTTTTGGCCGAGGAGCGGACGGCTTCGAGGCAACTCGGCGCTCTCGCCGGTGATGCGGCAAAGCTCGGGCCCTGCCCGCAGACGGTTCCGCCAGACGTGACGCGCCTTCGCCGGAACTCGTCCTCTAAAGGAAGGCGGTGGTCTTGATTCCAGACACTTCAAACCGCTTACGGCAACGCACGTTTCCGCACGTCGCGTGCGAATCGAGAAGCACCATATAGCTCTGCGCCTTGGCGAACTTCGCCCGATCCCGTTCGTCGGCGCCGCCCGGAAGGCGATCTTTCTTCCGGCGCACGACCCAGGTCAATTCATAGGACTGAACGGTGCGACAGTACGGGCAATTGAGCTCAGCGGTCTTCTTGGTCTGGCTCTCGGTATAGTAGGCGCGCTCGTCCATCCGAACTACTGTAGCCGAAGCTCAGTCCGGCTTCGAGTAGTAGTACGAGTGATAGTAGGTGTATTTGGAATAAAGCTCACCACGACGCGCTCCGTTGACGATCACGCCAAGGATGTTGTTTTCACACAGCGAGTTGATCGCGCGCGTCACGGATTCGACCGTCGTCCGTCCCATGCGCACCACCAGGATCGTGCCGTCGCACATGGTGCCGAGCAGCGCGGCGTCGGCGGCAAACAGCAGCGGCGGAGAGTCGAGCACCACCCAATTGAACAGCTGCGGAAGAAGCTTGATCAGTTGCTTCACGCGCGGCAGGTTCATCAACTCCAGCGGGTTCAGCACCGCCTCGCCTGCAGGCATCAGGTACAGGTTGGTGCCGGCCACTCGCCGAATCACCTGGTCGAGGGCCGCTTTTCCTTGCAGGAAATCCGTAATGCCGGGCGCGCGATCGATCTGGAACAGCTGGTGCACGATCGGTCGGCGGAAGTCGAAGTCGCAAAGCACCGTCAGGTTGCCCGCAAGCGCGGACTCCGCAATCGCCAGGTTCACCGCGGCGAATGACTTGCCTTCCGCCGGCGACGGGCTCGTGACGACAATCGAATGGATCGGCTGCAGCGTCTGCAAGTGGTTCAGGCGCGTGCGAAGTGTGCGGAACTCCTCGGTCGGGGCCTCATGCGGGCGGGTGGCGTCAATCAGGTGCGCGTCGGGAGACGGCGTGAACGGCACTTCCTGCACGCGGCTGAGAAGGGATGCCAAATCGCCGAAAGCCTCTTCCTCAGTCAGCAGAGCGCTGCCGCCGCGCGGGGCGATTGTGCCGTGGAAGGCGCCATTGCCGCCGACAGCGTAGGCCGGGGTGAGCGGCGAAACCGGCTCGATTGCCGGAGGGGCCGGTACGGGCTCCGAGGGAACCGATCCCAGCGTGTAGGCAGTAGATTGCGTCGGCGCCAACACCTCCGGAATCGGACTCGGAACAACGGACTCCGGCGGTGCGGTGATGACCTCCGCAGCCGCCGGGGTGGGCGACGCTTCGGCCGGCTCGACTGCCTCGGTCGGCCCCGGGAGAACTCCAGGTTCCGGCGGAGGTGCCGCTCCGCTCTGTTTAGCCAACTGCTCGGCGCGGCGCAGCGCCTCATGAACGCGGCTCATCGGACCACCGCTTGGGACTGCATGTCAGCTTCCGGCACTTGCGTCGCTTTCGAGTTCATTCGGTTAGGCCTTGTTGGCGTAGTAGAAAACGACCGACCCGGCCATGATGGCGATCCCCACCAGGCTGGCCGTTGTCCAAGCGAGCCAACCCATTCGGCGGCGGCGGCGCACCAGCGCGTCGTTCTCAATCAGCGGCACGCTGCCCAACACCATCAACTGCGTGTAGGCGCGCACATCCTTCAGATTCTTCAGGGTGCTGTCCTTCAGCTCCCGCGCCGCGGCAAGGGCAAAGCCGATTACGAGACCCACCACCGGAGCCGCAGCCACAATCACCGGCCGGTTCGGCTTTTCCGGCTTGGTGGGCAGCGAGGGCTGATCGAGCAGTTCCAGCGTTTCGCCCTGCTTCCGGTTCTCCATATCCGTCGAGGACTTGGATGCGGACAGCTTTGCGTTCATCTCCTCGTACCGCAATGCAGCCAACTGCCGGTCCCGCAGCAACTGCTCATACTCGGCGATTCCTGCCGGCATCCGCTCCAACTGCGCCTGATAGCTGCGCATGTTTCGCTCCGCACCCTGCAGTTCCTTTTGGTAGTTGTCGATCTCGTTGGCCCGTGCTTCCAGCAAAGACCGCGTGGACGCAATCTCGGCTTCCAGCACCCGCGACTCGCGAGTTGCCCGAGCGGCTTTCTTTCCGTTGGCGCTTTCCTGGACACGCTGTTCCGCTTCGGCCCGCCGCGCCTCTTCCTGCTTCTCAAGCGCTGCCTTCTGCCGCTTCAGCACCTCAATGTTCGCCAACTGGCGCCGGACATCCGGATGGTTGTCCTTGTAGCTCTGCCGCATCGCCTCCAGCGTCGTCTCGGCCACGAGAACGTCGCGCTCGACTTGCGCCAAGCGATCACCCTTCGCCAGCTCGGCCTTCTGCACGGCCTCCGGAACATCTGCCTGCTTCAACTGATCGTTCAGAATCGCCAGCCGCGACTCCAGCAGCAGCTTATCCTGTCCGGCGCGCGTGATCTGCGAATTGATGTTCGTAATGCGCCCTTCCAGCAGATTGATCGCCCCTTGCAGGTTCATCCGTTCCTCAGGAAGGCGCCCCGCATTCGCCACGCGGTACTCCGTCAGCTTCTTCTCAATCTCGTCCAGTTCCCGTTTGCGCGTGTCCCACTGATCCTGAAGAAAGTCCGTCGTCGAGACAGACTGGCTGGCTCGCGTACGAATGTTCTCATCGATGAAGCGCGTCAC
>CAYNDS010000051.1:11117-14051 GCA_964395885.1 uncultured Solibacteraceae bacterium
TTCTGCGCCAGCAGCCGATTGCTGTAAGCAAACGAAATCTCGAAGGCCTGAAACTGCTGTTGCCCCTGCGGCACCGGCGCCGCACCCTTCACGTTGCCCAGGAACCGGACACTGATGTCGCGCCGCATCTGCTCGATCACATCCTCAATCGGAAGCCGCTTCCGGTCGCGCGGATACAGTTGGTGTAAGTTGATCAGGTTCGTCAGCGCGGCGCGGCTCGTAATCGATTGATAAATCGAGTTGATCCGCTGACTAATATCGGCATTCACGTTGCTTGCAACGTAGCGGTCCGGAATCTGCGGGGGCAACACGCGAATCGAGGCCGCCGACACGTACGTGTCCGGCCACAGAAACGCCACCACCACGCCAATCACCAGACAGGCCAGCATCGGCCCAATGATCCACCCCTTATGCCGCCGGACGATGTCGATGTAGTCCTCCACATCCATCTCGCGCCGCTGTATCGAGTGCGGGTCCTGCATCGGCTGAATCATTTGAGATCGCTCCGGTCTCTCCTCTGTTTATCGGCCTGAAGCCCGAGGAACTTCATAGCTAGGGAACAATGATGTGATCGCCCGGCTCCAAGGTGACATTCTGGTCCATATTCTTGCCCTTCAGGACCTCCTTGTAGTTGAACTTCAGGCGCTCTCCCTTTCGCATGATGACGATTTTTTTCGGATTCGCCCACTCCCGCAGTCCACCTGCCATGCTGAGCGCCTCCAAAACCGTGACCGGCGCCACCAAACTGTAGGGACCGCTCTTGTTCACCTCACCGCTGATGTAATACCGCTTGCTATTGACTTGCCGAACTTCCAGCATCACTTCCGGCTGATTCATCACCACTTGAAGCGCCGTGACGACCCGTTGCTTCAGCTGGTCCGGCGTCGTCCCTACCGCCTCAATGTCACCGGCCAGCGGTAAGCTGATCTTGCCGTCCGGGCGTACCGCGTAAAACCCGGTTAACTCCTGCTCCCGCCAGACCTTAATGAACAGGATGTCCTCCGCTCCGATGACGTACTTCGACGGGTCCACCGGCGCGCCGGACGAAGGCATCGCGGGCTTTTCCGCCTTCGGCTCATCGACTTCCTTCGCTTCCGCGGGCTGCTGCCGTCGCTTTTCCGGCTCCGGCGCGGGAAGGGGCGTCTGTTGTCCCCACGCGGGAACAAACAGTGCGAACAATCCCGCAACAACGATCCACCTCATCGCGTGATTCGATCTCTTCACTGGTGCATCCTCAAGGAAAGACGTTTCGGCCGACTTCCGACTTCTTGCAAACGGACGTGGGTCGAACGAACGTGCTCCACCCCATACGCGAGGACCGGGCGGATCGTGGCGGCGGCACTGCATCCTCGGACCCTCAGTATACTACAGGGTCCATCGGCGGCCCCTTGCTGAAACATTAGGATTATCTTAGAGTTCCGGAAACAATTCCTGGTAACAAAGATGACCTACTACCTTGCCAAGACCGAACCCGACGTCTACTCCCTCCAGCAACTGCAGCAGGATGGCCAAACCTGCTGGGACGGTGTCCGCAACCCGCAAGCCGTCAAAGCCATCCGCTCCATGAAGCCGCACGACCGCATCCTGATCTACCATTCCGGCGGCGTTTCCGCGATCGTCGGTCTCGCGGAAGTCGTCTCACCACCCCGGGACGACCCGAAGGATCCGAAGTCCGTCCACATCGACGTGCGCTTCCTGCAGGAATTCCCCGAAGCCATCAGCCTCAAGGAGATCAAGGCCACCGGTCAGTTTGCCGACTTCGCCCTGGTACGCCAATCGCGTCTGTCCACCATGCCGGTGCCCGACGCCTTCTTGGCCTGGCTGCGCCAGCGCCTGCCTCGCCTCAAGCTGTAGAGCAGGACGCTAGCCCAACAGTTCCGGCGCTACCCCACGGATCAGCTCACAGACCACCGGCACGGGCAGACCCACGACATTGAAGAAACATCCGTCAATCCGGGTCACCCATCGCGAAGCTCGCCCCTGAATCGCATACGCGCCGGCTTTGTCGCGCGGCTCCTCGGATTCCGCGTATGCGCCCAGTTCAGGCTCCGGAATCACGCCGAACTCCACCTCCGTCGTCGCCACCTGCACCCACTGCCCTTCGGCGGCTCGCAAGCACACACCGGTGTGCACCTGATGACGCCTCCCGGAAATGCGCCGCAGCATGCCCCGAGCATCCTCCGCATCCACCGGCTTTTCGAGCGCGTGACCATCGACGTCCACCGTCGTATCCGCCGCCAGGATCAGTTCGTCGTCTGCCATCGCCACCGCCGCCGCCTTTTCCACAGCCAGCCGAGCCACGTAGTCGCGGGGAGCTTCGCCCGGCTGCCGGCGTTCCTCGACCGGCGCGGTCCGCACCCGGAACAGTACCCCGGCCGCCGTCAATAACTCCCGCCGGCGCGGCGAGCCGGAGGCCAGTATGAGCCTTCTCTGCATCCGATGCCGATGCTACACTGTGGAGCGCTCCTCATGCAGCGTGCCGCGCGCGTTCTCTCCCAACTGCGCAACCAGAATCTCGAGGCAGACGACCTCGCCGTCGCCGCCTGGCGGCAAGCCGTCGGCAAGCGCCTCGACGAACGCACGCGCGCCCGCCAGATGGTCCGCAAGACACTGATCGTCGAAGTGGAAGACGCCGTCTGGCAGAAGCAACTGCACTCGATCCGGGGTCACATTCTCGATAACCTGAAGAGAATTCTTGGGCCCGGTGTCGTCGAAGAGGTGGAGTTCCGCGTCGGTATCCCGCGCCGGGGTCCGCAGTTGGAGCAGGACGCTGCGCAGCCCGCCGCGCCCGCCCGTGATGAAGCGGACCTGATCGCGGACCCGGTGCTGCGGCACCTGTATCGCGAGAGCCGCCGCCGCGCGGCCGCCCGGCAGCTGTCGTTGCGCGCCGAGGCCTGACGGATAGGAGAACCTGAAGTTTGCGAATCACTGAGC
>CAYNDS010000051.1:14061-14894 GCA_964395885.1 uncultured Solibacteraceae bacterium
GCGCTACGTCGCCCAACTGGCCAACCTCGCCCTGACCGACGAGGAACTGGCCCGCATGACCTCCGACCTCGAGCACATCCTCGACATCATGGATCGTCTGAAAGACATCGACACGTCCGGCGTTGAACCCATGGCGCAAGTGCTGTTCGATGCCGACGACACCGCCACCTTGCGCGACGATGTCGACGACCCGTCACGCCGGTTCCCGAACGACACCGTCGTCGCCAACGCACCCCTGACCGCGGGCGGCTACTTCAAAGTCCCGAAAGTGATCGAGCGATGAACGTCGCCACTCTCACGATTGAACAGATTGCCGCCGGTCTCCGCGCGCGTCAGTTCTCCGCCACGGAACTCGCACAGGAGGCCAACGCCTTCGCCGCCGCCGAGAATCCCAAGACCAATTCCTATCTGGCGCTCTCGCCGGAACGGGCACTGGAAACCGCTGCCGCAGTGGACGCAAAACTCGCCCGCGGCGAAGATCCTGGCCCGTTGGCGGGCGTCCCCACCGGCATCAAGGACGTCCTGGTCACCCGCGGACTGCGCACCACCTGCGGCTCCCGGCTGCTGGAGAACTACATCCCGCCCTACGATTCCACCGCCGTCGTCCGCATGGAACAGGCAGGCGCGCTGGTGCTCGGCAAGCTGAATTGCGACGAGTTCGCCATGGGTTCGTCGAATGAGAACTCCGCCTTCGGCCCGGTCCGCAATCCGGTCGCGCTCGACCGTGTCCCCGGCGGCTCTTCCGGCGGTTCTGCCGCGGCCGTCGCACAGGGCACTGCCGTGGTCTCGCTGGGTTCGGACACGGGCGGTTCCATCCGCCAGCCCGCTTCCTT
>CAYNDS010000051.1:14904-22206 GCA_964395885.1 uncultured Solibacteraceae bacterium
ACCTCCGCCGCCGCGCCTGTGCCGGACTACGTTGCCGCCACCCGCCAGGATGCCCGTGGCATGAAGATCGGCCTGCCTCGCGAATACTTCGCCGGTCTTGCGCCGGAAACCGGCGACCGCATCGCCGCCGCTGTCGACGTGCTTCGGCGCGAAGGCGTCCAGGTCCTCGACATCTCGCTCCCCGCCACGGAGCACGCCATCGCCTGCTACTACATCATCGCCACCGCCGAGGCCAGTTCCAACCTCGCCCGCTATGACGGCGTCCGCTACACCCGGCGCTCTGAGAATGCCCGCACGCTGGCCGACATGTATCGCAATACCCGCGGCGAAGGCTTCGGCGCCGAATGCAAGCGCCGCATCATGCTCGGCACCTATGTGCTCAGCCACGGCTACTACGACGCCTACTACCTGAAAGCCCAAAAGGTCCGCACGCTCATCGCCCAGGACTTTGCCCGCGCCTTTGAGCAAGTGGACGCGATTGTCGCCCCCGTATCGCCGTTCCCCGCCTTCAAAATCGGCGAGAAGATCGACGATCCCGTCGCCATGTACCTCAGCGACATCTACACGATTACGGGCGACCTCGCCGGAATCCCGTGCATGAGCGTGCCCTGCGGTACAACGCCCGACGGTCTGCCCGTTGGCATGCAGATCCTCACCCGTCATTTTGATGAGGCTGGCATGTTCCGCCTGGCGGGCGCCTATGAGCGGGCTCGCGGCTAACCCGCAGAGCCCCGGCCACCTGCGTGCTAGCCTGCCGCCATGGGCTCCCCCACGCTGAACGTCGCGGCCTACGCCGCTCAGAGCGCGACATCCCCGCTGGACCGCATCGCCATCCACCGCCGCGCCCTCACTCCGCAGGACGTTCAGATCGAGATCCTGTTTTGCGGCGTCTGCCACTCTGACCTCCACGCCGCCCGCGACGAGTGGCGCGCCTTTGCTCCCACCGTCTACCCGATCGTGCCGGGCCACGAGATCGTCGGACGCGTCACCGCCGTGGGCAGCGCCGTCACCAAGCTGAAGGCAGGCGATCTTGCCGGCGTCGGCTGCCTGGTCGACTCAGACCAGACCTGCCCCCACTGCCAGGCAGGCTTTGAAAACTTCTGCCCCAACGCGACGTTCACCTACGGCTCACCGGACCGCCACCTCGGCGGCGTCACGCACGGCGGCTACTCGGAAACCATCGTCGTCGATCAGCGCTTCGCCCTCCACATTCCGCCCAGCCTCGATCTTGCGGGCGCCGCGCCGCTGCTCTGCGCCGGCATCACCACCTATTCGCCGCTCCGCCACTGGGGCGTCACCGCCGGGCAGAAAGTCGGCGTCGTCGGTCTCGGCGGACTCGGCCACATGGCCGTGAAGTTCGCCCGCGCCTTCGGAGCCCACGTCGTCGTCTTCACCACGTCGGCCGCCAAGACAGACGATGCGCTCCGCCTCGGCGCCCACGAAGTCGTTCTCTCCACCGATGCGAATCAGATGAGCCGGCACGTGGGCAGCTTCCACTTCATCCTCGATACGGTTTCCGCCGCGCACGACATCAACCCGTTCGTCGCGCTGCTCACCGTGGACGGAACCCTGACCCTCGTCGGCGTTCCCTCTGAGCCGCTGCCGGTCATCGCCATGAACCTGATTGGCGGACGCCGTTCCGTTGCCGGCTCCATGATCGGCGGACTTGCCGAAACGCAGGAGATGCTCGATTTCTGCGCGCAACACCAGATCACATCCGATGTCGAAGTGATCCCGATCCAGAAGGTCAACGACGCCTACCATCGCATGCTGCGATCCGACGTCCGCTACCGCTTCTCGATCGACATGGCGTCCCTGCGCGAGAACGCCTGAGCTACTTCAGCGCCTCTCGCACCCGGCCACGCGCGTCAGTCAGACGCTGTTGCGCCGCGGCCCGGTTCACCCCCAGCCGCGCCATCACGATCGCGGTCTTCACGTCGTTTTCCGCATCGGCGAGCGCTTGCGCCGCCTTTGCCGTGTCCACGCCCGCTGCCTTCGCCACGATCCGCTGCGCCCGGTCCAGCAGCTTCGCGTTCTTCGGCTGCACGTTCACCATCAGGTTGGCGTAGACGTACCCCAGGCGGATCATCGCGCCCGTTGAGAGCATGTTCAACACCAGCTTGGTGGCGGTTCCCGCCTTCAGCCGCGTCGAACCCGCGATCACCTCCGGACCGGGCAGCGGCGCAATCGGAATCGCCACATCGCGCGACAGATCGGAGTCCGGCGTGCAACTGATCCCGATCGTGACGGCCCCCATCTCCCGAGCCTTCGCAATCGCGCCCAGCACATACGGAGTTCGCCCGCTGGCGGCAATCCCCACCAGGACATCGTCCGCCGTGAAGCCGTGCGCCATCAGGTCCCGCGCTCCCGCTTCCGGGTCGTCCTCGCTTGCTTCCGTCGCCCGGTGAAGCGCGTCCATGCCGCCCGCCATGATGCCTTGCACCATCCCCGGCGGCACGTTGAATGTCGGCGGACACTCCACCGCATCCAGCACACCCAACCGTCCGCTGGTGCCCGCGCCGATGTAGAACAGCCGCCCGCCCTTCCGGAAATGCTCCACGATGGCGTCCACCGCCAGCGCGATCGTGCGCGTCTCACGTTCAACGGCCTCCGCCACGCGCTGATCTTCCTGATTGATCACGCGCAGCATCTCTTCCGTGCCCAGCTCGTCGATGCGCTCCGTCGCCGGGTTGATCTGCTCGGTCAGCAGCTTGGCCAGCGTCACAGCAGCCCCGCTTGCCGAAACACCGCCTGCGTGGTGGTAAAGCCCAGCCGCGCCGCATCATCCGGCTTCATGTCTGCTAATCCGCGCCCGAACACCTCCACGCTGACCGCGTCCGTATAGCCGATCTTGTTCAGCGCGCCCAAAAAGCCCTTCAAGTCGATCACGCCTTCTCCCGGCATCAGCCTCTGATTGTCCAGCACGTTCTCCGGAGCCGCCCGCGACGAATCGTTGATGTGCACATGGACAATCGCCTCTCGCCCCGCCTTCACAATGTCCGCCACGCTCGCCCCGGCATGATGCCAGTGCCAGCAATCCAGCAGCAACCCGCAGTTGGACCCGCAGTCCTTGGCAAACGCCAGCATCTCGTCCATGCGCCAGATAAACTCGTGCGGAAAACGCTTGCGCAAGTGTACCGGGCTGACAAACTCCAGCCCCAGCCGCACGTGCGACCGTGCCAGCACGTCCGCGCACGCCTTCAACCGCTTCCGGTACACGCGCCGCTGCTCATCCTTCGGCAGCGTCGAGGAAGGCAGAATCCAGGTCGCCACGCGCGGACACCCAATCGCCGCCCCAAACTGCGCCTGCGCCTCCAATGCCGGCAGTCCCTTCTCGAACTCCGCATCGTCCTTGCGAAACTCCACCAGCAGCGGCAGCACCGCCGGCTGAATCTTCAGCCGCTGGAGCAACGCCTTCGTCGCCGCCACCCCCTGCTCCATCGCCGTGTCCAGCCGGACGTCCACCCCACCGTATCCCGCCCGTGCCGCCAGCTCCGCAAACTCCGGCCACGGGACTTTCCCCATCACCAGGGTCGAGTTCAGTGCGATGAACATACGTTGATTCTGCAATAGACCATAGGGCAACGGCGCGGCAGGACGGCGCCAACCCCCACGCTACAATCGAAGAAAAGGCGAAGATGTACGCGGAACTCCATGCCCGGTCGGCCTTCTCCTTCCTCGAAGGCGCCTCCGTCCCGGAAACTCTCATCCAACGCGCCGCGGAACTCGACCTGCCCGCCGTCGCCCTCCTCGATGCCGACAACGTCTCCGGCGCCGTCCGCTTCTTCAATGCCGCGCGCAAAGCCGGTATCAAGCCCATCGTCGGCGCAGAAGTCACCGCCTCCCCGTACCAGGGACAACCCTTCCGCTACCCCCTCATTGCCGAAACCCGCCAGGGCTACCAGAACCTGTGCCGTCTCCTCTCGAAAATCAAGCTGAACCGCCAACAAGGCGCCACTCTCGACGACATCGCCGCCCACGCCGAAGGCCTCATCTGCCTCACCCGCGGCGTTCCGCTTCCCATCGATCAGTTACTCCACCTGTTCGGTCGCGACCAACTCTACGTCGAGTTGCAGCGCCATCATCATCGTGACCAGGAAGCCCGCAACCAACGCGACCGAACCCTTGCGGAAAAGCACCGGCTACGGCTCCTCGCCACCAACGGCGTCTGCCACGCCACCGCTCCAGAGCGCCAGTTACTCGACGCCCTCACCTGCGTGCGCCACAAAACGACCATCTACGAAGCCGGTCGCCTCCTCGCCCGCAATGCGGAGCGCCATCTCAAGGACAGCCTCGCCATGCAGAAACTCTTCGCCGACTGTCCCGCCGCCATTGCCGAATCGCGGGAACTCGCCAACCGCGTCCAGTTCACCCTCACCGACCTCGGCTATCGCTTCCCGCGCTATCCCACCGACGAGCCCCTGATCGCCTTCCTGCGCCGGCGGACCGATGAAGGAGCCCGCCGCCGCTACTCGCCCTATCACGACAAAGCCCGCCGCCAAATCGAAAAAGAACTGGCGCTCATCGAAAAACTCGACTTAGCCGGCTACTTTCTCATCGTGTGGGACATCGTCGAATTCTGCCGCCGCGAGGGCATTCTCGTCCAGGGCCGCGGTTCCGCCGCCAATAGTGCCGTATGTTACTCGCTCGGAATTACTGCCGTCGACCCTGTCGGCATGGACTTACTCTTTGAACGCTTCCTCAGCGAAGAGCGCGGCGAGTGGCCCGATATCGACCTCGACTTACCCTCCGGCGACGATCGCGAGCGCGTCATCCAGTATGTCTACCGTCGGTACGGAACCCGCGGCGCCGCCATGACCGCCAACGTCATCACCTACCGCGCCCGCCTCGCCCTTCGCGAAATGGGCAAAGTGCTCGGGTTCGATGAACAGACGCTCGGACAGCTCTCCGCCCTGTCCGGACGCGGCGGCTATGAACGGGAGCACGCCCCCTCCCAGCCCGACCCCCTCAAGCCCCACCGCGAAAAACTCTCTCACGAAGAACAGTTCCGCCAGGCCGGAATGTCCCTTCATCACCCCATGGTGGCGAAACTGCACGACCTCACCCTCGCCGTCCAGAACTTACCCCGCCACTTAGGACAACATTCCGGCGGAATGGTCATCTGTGAAGGTCAGCTCGACTCCATCGTCCCGCTCGAACCCGCCTCCATGCCCGGCCGCGTCATCGTCCAATGGGACAAGGAAGACTGCGCCGACATGGGAATCATCAAGGTCGACTTACTCGGCCTTGGCATGATGGCCGTCCTGCGCGATTCCATCACTCTCATCCGCGACCATTACCAGGAACAGGTCGACTTAGCCCACTTACCCCAGGATGACCCCCTCGTTTACCGCACTCTCCAGAACGCCGACACCGTCGGCATGTTCCAGATCGAGAGTCGCGCCCAGATGTCCTGCCTGCCTCGCATGATGCCGAAACGCTTCTACGACCTCGTCATTCAGGTCGCCATCATCCGCCCCGGACCCATCGTCGGCAAGATGCTCCACCCGTTTCTGCGCCGCCGCCAGGGCCTGGAACCCGTCGTCAGCCTCCACCCCCTGCTCGAACCCGTTCTCGCCCGCACGCTCGGCGTTCCGCTGTTCCAGGAACAACTTCTCCGCATGGCCATGATTGTGGCCGACTTCACCGGCGGCGAAGCCGAAGAACTCCGCCGCGCCCTCGGCTTTAAGCGCTCCGCCGAACGCATGCGCGAAATCGAAGACCGTCTCCGCTCCCGCATGGCCGCAAAAGGCATCACCGGCGAAACGCAGGACACCATCGTGCAGTCGATTACCGCCTTCGCCCTCTACGGATTCCCGGAGTCCCACGCCGCCAGCTTCGCCCTCATCGCCTATGCCAGCGCCTATCTGAAGTGCCATTACCTGGCGGCCTTCACCACTGCCATCCTCAACAATCAGCCCATGGGCTTCTACAATCCCCAAACCCTGGTCAAGGACGCACAACGCCACGGACTGCACTTCTTCCCCGTCGATGTCACCCGCAGCCAGTGGCTCTGCTCCATCGAACAGGATGCCGAAGGACAGCGACGCGTCCGCCTGGGCCTCAACTACGTCAAGGGGCTCCGCCGCCAGACCGCGGAAGCCCTCATCGATGCCCGCGCTCGCAAACCCTTCGCCTCTCTCGATGACCTTGCCCGCCGCGTTCCCCTCGCCAGGGACGAAATGAACGCCCTGGCCGAACTCGGCGCCCTCAACACCCTTTCCTCGCTGCCGCACCGCCGCGATGCCCTCTGGCAGGCGAGCCTCGCCCTCCGCCGCACACCCGAACTCCTCGCCGGTGCCGCCCCCGCTCCGGACCCTTCCCCCCTGCTGCCCATGACCCCGGAAGAGCGTCTCGTCGCCGACTATCGCAACTCCTCCCTCACCATCGGCGCTCACCCTATGTCGTTCCAGCGCGCCGCCCTCGACAGCCGCCGCGTCCTCCCCGCCGCTCGCATAAAAAGCCTCCCCGATGGCCGCACCGTCAAGGTCGCCGGCGCCGTCATCTGCCGTCAGCAGCCCGCCACCGCCAAGGGCTTCGTGTTCCTCAGCATGGAAGACGAGACCGGCATCGCGAACATCATCCTGGAACCGGACATTTATCGCCAGTTTCGCCAGACCATCCTCTCCGACTCTTTTCTGCTGGTCACCGGCAAGCTCCAGAACCAGTCCGGCGTTGTCTCCGTGAAGGCAAAAATCATCGAGTCTCTTCACTCCCACCAAATCCCCGTTCAGACACACGACTTTTGCTGACACTCGCCTCTGTGGATCGAAACACTTCCTACTGCCACACGGTCTACCGACTGCGTGGAGACCCCTCCCTGGCAGCAGGTGCTGGACGCATCGACGGACTTTTACCTCGTTCTTGACCTGGGGCGTCGTGTACGCCAGTACAATCTCGCCTTCGCCGAAGCGGCGCGGTCTTTCCTCAATCGGGAAGTCTGCCCCGGCATGCATCTCACAGAGCTGCTCTCGCAAACTACCCCGGAGGAACGCACCTTCGCGGATCAACTCTGGACCCGCGCTCTGAAAGGAGAATCCTTCTCCGCCGCCCGCCTCGTCGGCGGTCGCGCCTTCCGCTACGTCCATTCCCCTTGGTACGCCCAGGACGGTACCCTCCTCGGTGCTCTTCAACACGTCCGGGATCTCACCTCCCTGGTACCCCTCAACCGCATCGGCGCCGATCCCGCTACCCAACTCCACCTCGCCCAGCACGTCACCGGACTCGGAACCTTCGTGGCCGACTTTCCGGGCGACGCCACCGTCGACGCCGCCTATCGCCGGATCTACGGCATCCCGGACG
>CAYNDS010000052.1:0-20315 GCA_964395885.1 uncultured Solibacteraceae bacterium
GCTTCCTGCCCGACAAGGCCATCGACCTCGTCGACGAAGCCGCCGCCAAGCTGCGCACCGAAATCGACTCCATGCCCTCGGAACTCGACGAACTGTCGCGCCGCGTCATGCAGCTCGAAATCGAACGCGAGGCCCTGCGCAAGGAGACCGACGATGCCTCGCGCGACCGCCTGGCGAAGCTCGAAACCGAGCTCGAAGAGGTCAAGACCGCCTCTGAGAAGCTCAAGACGCAATGGCAGGCCGAAAAGGGCGGCGTCGAAAAGCTGCGCACCCTCCGCGAGCAATTGGAGCAGACCCGCGGCGACATCGAACGCGCCGAGCGCGACTACGACCTGAACCGCGCCGCGGAACTCAAATACGGCAAACTCATCGAGCTCCAGAAAGCCATCGCGGCCGAAGAGGCCCGCATCGCCGCAAGCGATCAGCCCAACAAGATGCTCAAGGAGGAGGTCACCGATGAGGACATCGCCCAGGTGGTCTCCCGCTGGACGGGCGTTCCCGTGGCGAAGCTCCTCGAAGGCGAACTGAAGAAACTGCTCTCGCTCGAGGCGGAACTGCACAAGCGGGTCATCGGCCAGGACGAGGCCGTCACCGCCGTCGCCGAGGCCGTCATGCGCGCCCGCGCCGGCTTGAAGGACCCCGGCCGCCCCATCGGCAGCTTCATCTTCCTCGGTCCCACCGGCGTCGGCAAGACCGAACTCGCGCGCGCCCTCGCCGAATTCCTCTTCGATGACGAGCGCGCCATGGTCCGCATCGACATGACCGAGTACCAGGAAAAGCACACCGTCTCGCGTCTGATCGGAGCGCCCCCCGGCTACGTCGGCTTTGAGGAAGGCGGCCAGTTGACGGAATCCGTCCGCCGCCGCCCGTTCAGCGTCATCCTCTTTGACGAGATCGAGAAGGCTCACCCGGACGTCTTCAACGTCCTGCTGCAGATTCTCGATGACGGCCGCCTCACCGACGGGCAGGGCCGTGTTGTCGACTTCAAGAACACGATCATCATCATGACCTCCAACCTCGGCAGCCACCGCATTCTGGAGTTCCGTGGCGACTACTCCGGCTCGAGCTTCGAAATGATGAAGCTCTCCGTGCTCGACGAACTGAAGAAGTTCTTCCGGCCGGAGTTCCTGAACCGCATCGACGACACGATCGTCTTCCATGCGCTCACCGACGAGCACCTGCAGCGGATCGTCGAGATCCAGGTCGGCGGCCTGCGCAAGCGCCTTGCCGAACGCAAGATCGAACTGGAACTCACGCCCGATGCCCGCCAGCACGTCGTCCGCATCGGCAACGACCCGACTTATGGCGCCCGCCCGCTGAAGCGCGCCATCGTCAAGGAGCTCGAAACGCCGCTGTCGAAGGCGATCCTCGCCGGCGAGATCCGCGACGGCGAACGCATCGTCGCCGACTATGACCGTACTCTCGGGGGGCTGCGCTTCACGCCGCAGCCCGTCGCGGCCTAGGTTCGAAGATTCCCGGCCAGCGCGGCGACGCAGGCGTTCAGACACCGCTCAACCACCGGACCGTAGTCGGCCAGCGACAGCGTGGACCCCTGCTTGCTCAGCACCTTCTCCACGTTTTCCACGTTCAGATGGGTTTGCCGCACCGCTAAAACCTGATCGGTGATGTCGCCCAGACGAAACACGCCCGCTTCATAGGCGTCGGAAAAGTACGTGAGGAACCCGGAGAAATAGGTCTTCAGCGGCTTCACCGTCGCAATTCCCGGTTCGTAGGTGGCCTTGTCATGCTTGACGTGCGCCGTCGTCGCGTACGCGATGCCCTCATTCTGCTGCGACACGCCGACACCTCTTTCCCTCGCCTGTGCCTCCAAGGCCCGTGCGCCATCCAGCCGGACGGAGGCGGTCATGTACGTGTTCGGCTCGGGCCAGTAGACGGACTTTGCTCCTCCCAGCGCCAGCAACTCCTTCCTCACTCGATGCTCATGCCGGTTCAGAATCTCGATCGCGCGCTCCAGCATGGCCACCTTCGGTGCACTCCTGGTGTCGATGCCAGCCGCCGCGGCCGCTCGCGCGACATCGTTCCGGGACCAGTTGTAGCCGCCGCTGATCAGGACATAGCCTTTGTTCATCGCCCTGTGGACCTGCGCGGGTGTCAGCCCGCCATGCAGCAGCGGATCGTCGGTAACGTCGGCGTCGATGCTGCGATACAGCGGATTCTCTAAGCCCCCTCGTAAGGTGCCGGCCCCGTCGTGGGTTGTCAGCAGCGCTCGCGCTTCCCAGAACGGGAACACATAGCCGCCGCCCGCGTCGTTGGTGGCTCGCCAGACCATCGGAATCACTCCGCCGCCCAACCCCCGGCGTTCGATCTCCGCTGCCACGTCCTCCGCGGCATCGGACAGCGTCGCGAGCTTCGCTGTCGCCTGCTCTCGTCGCGTGTGGTCGTTGAGAGGACCCACTGCGCCGTCCGCGGCCTTGGTATTCAGGCCCACCACCAGCGCAATCGGAGAGGTAGCGGCCTTCGCCGCCAGCGCAGCCGCCTTGGCCTTCGCGGAGTCTGCCGACGTCTCCAGAACCTCGACCACCAGAGCATCCCCCGCAGGCAAGACCGCCTCCGATGCCCACATGCGGCCATAGGCCAGGTGATTCGTCATGCCGGCCGTTCCCACTTGCCGTACCCGCTGAAGCGGGCTCGAGGCGCGCTGCGGCCGATAGGGCGGAGGCACGACGGGCGCCACGCGCTGCCGCTGCACCGCCGCCGGTCGCGCGACCGGCTTCGGGACCGGACGATAGACGGGCGGCGCGACGGGCTTCCCCGCCAGTCTCTGCACCGGCGCGGTCGGAGTCGCGGCCCGGGCGAGCGCCGGTGGCGGCACCACAACCACCCGTGGGGCAGGCTTGTACACTGCGGGAGCAAGCGGCCGCGCGGCGGAGCGCAGAAGGACCCTGCCGCCTGCCGGCGCCGGTACTGCCGCTCTTCCCGTTCTCCGCATCGCTTCGGGTGGGGCAGCAAATCCCGCTCGGTCACGCATGCTCCATTAGGATACCGGCCCATCGGCGGCCGGCCCGGTCCCGGCCAACAGGTGCGCGAAAGCACGATACAATCGCCGCTAATGCCGGAAACGCCTCGCCGCCAGTTCCTTTCCGCGGCCACCGCCGCCTTCACCACCAACCTGTTCACCGGATCCGTTCGCGGCGCAAACGACAAACCCGCGGCTGCCTTCATTGGCGTCGGACGGATGGGGATGTCGAACATCCAGGCCGCCAAAAAGCAGGAAAACCTTGCCATCGCCGCCGTCTGCGACGTCTTTGAGCCCAATCTCGAGAAAGCCGCAAAACTCGCCGGCGACGGCGTCCGCAAGGTGAAGGACTTCCGAGAACTGCTGGCCGACAAGTCGATCGACATCATCTGCATCTCCACCCCCGACCACTGGCACGCCTACATGACGATCGAGGCCTGCAAGGCGGGCAAGGATGTCTACGTCGAAAAGCCCGTCAGCGTCACCATTGAGGAAGGCCAGAAGATGGTCGCCGCCGCGCGCAAGTACAAGCGCGTCGTGCAGGCCGGCACCATGCAGCGCTCCGCTGAGCATTTCCAGAAAGCCGTCGAAATCATCAAGCGCGGCGACCTCGGCACCATCAGCTTCGTCCGCACCTGGAACGCCGGCCTGCAGCCGCAGGACGGCATCGGCAACCCGCCCGATGCCGAGCCGCCGAAGGAACTCGACTGGGACATGTGGCTGGGCCCCGCGCAGAAGCGGCCCTTCAACGCCAACCGCTTCGGCGTCGACCCGAAAGCCTTCTCGCACTTCCGCTGGTTCTGGGACTACGCCGGCGGCATGATGACCGATTGGGGCGTCCACCTGCTCGACATCGTGCAGATGGCCTACGGCGAAGCCATGCCCACTTCCGTAACGGCGCTGGGCGGCAAGTACTGGCTGAAGGACAATCGCGAAACGCCCGACACCCTCCAGGTGACCTACGAATACCCGGGCTTTCTCGCCACCTACGAGAACCGCACCGCGCATTCGCAGCAGATTCACGGCGGCGGCTACGGCATCCTGTTCCAGGGCACCAAGGGCACGATGTTCGTTGACCGCTCCCGCTACGCCATCATTCCGGAGCGCAACAGCGACCTGCAGCCGCTCGAAGTAAAGGCCACCGATTCCGGCAACGTCCGCCACTGGGCGAATTTCCTGGACTGCGTCAAGACCCGCCAGAAGCCGATCTCCGACATCGAGGTCTGCCACAAGTCGACGACGACGTGCCATCTGGCCAACATCGCGCTGCGCTCCAAGCTTCGGATCGACTTCGATCCCGCGCGCGAACTCGTCGCTCAGCCGGAAGGCCGCAAGTTCGTCTCGCGCGAATACCGCAAGCCCTGGAAGCTGGTCGTCTAGCGGGCGCCGTTTAGGGCTGCAGCAGCACGTAGTCGTAGTTCTTTAGGGCGCGGCTGCGCTGGCAGACTTCAAAGCCCTCGCGGCTGCCTTCGTCATTGGTGTTGCCTTCAATGGCGAGAAACGCATCGCCCTGCGGCTGCAGCACGATGCCGACGTGCTGCCAATCGTTGGCGGATTTGCGAACCAGGAAGAGATCGCCCGGGCGGATGCGCGCGAAGTCGGCGGCGGTCTTTGGCTGAAGCAGTTGTCCGTTCTGGCGGGCGCGCTCTCCCAACACGTCGCAGCTATAGGTACGGGGAACCGGCATGGCCACGCCCAGCGTTTGCGCCGCCTGCCGCACCACGAACGTCGCAAAGCCCGCGCACCACGGCCACGCCGCGCCTTCGTTGTCGTCCATGTAGAGGCGCACCCACGGGCCCTGGTTCTCGCCACCGATCTCCACCGGATGCTGCTTGAGGTGCTGCTGCGCGTAGGCGACGGTGAGGCTGTTCAACGAACGGGAACCGGCGGCAATCGGCGCCAGCACGGCGCGCAGCGGCGCCACCAGCGCGTTCCAGGTCTCCTCGTCGACAACGCCGGACACCGTCAGCCGGGCCTTCTTTTGAAACAGCTGTACGGCGGACTCCGTGCCTGCGCCGAACTCGCCGTCAATCGCCGTGCCGAACCCGGCAAGTCCCAGGCACTCCTGCACGAAGCTCACCGGCTTGCCTTTGGCCGGGCGCTGAACGGGTTTCACAAAAGGCCAGTTCGTCATCTCATCTATACTGCCGTGAAACCCGCCGCCGTTTCGCCCAAACGTTTCGGAACGTCAAACGCCCCTGGCCGAAGTCAGGCCGCAGCGCGTCGCCCGTACCCGCTTGCGTTCCACCCGGCAACCTTCTTCTTCGGCGATGTCAGTCGTGCGGCGATGCCGGAGTTCTTGCCTCGATCCGGCGATCAGGCCAGCGCAAGAGTCCCGCTATAGACTGTGTCGCCCGGCTCCACCGTCACCGCGAAGCCGCGCTTCCGGATCAGGTGCAGCATCTTGGCATTCTCGCCGTGCACGTCCGCGCGGATCTCCCGCACGCCTTCCTGGCGCCCGATCGCGATCAGCCGGTCCAGCATCTCGCCGCCGATGCCCTTGCCCTGCGCCGCGTCGATGATGAGCAGCCCGATCTCCGCCTCAGCCGGGTCCACCAGCTTGCGCAAGCGTCCGACGGCCAGGATGCGTCGATCCTCTCCGGCGCCTTCTTCCACCACCAGCGCAATCTCGCGGTCGTAGTCGTTGAAGCAGATGCGCGTCAGCCGCTCATGCGCCACGCGCGTCGACAGCTTCATGAACTGGAAGTAGCGCAGGTAGATCGACCGGTCCGACAGCGACTCATGAAAGCGCACCATCAGCGGCTCATCCTCCGGGCGGATGGGCCGGAACCGCAACGCTGTCCCGTCCCGTGCCGTCCAGTCTTCGACATACTGCAACGGGTACGGCCGAATCGCGGGGCGCGCCAGTTGCGCGGCGCTGGTGCCCGGCGGATGCAGCACGATGCGCGCATCCAGCGCCAGCAGGCGGTCCGGCGAGGCCAGCAGCGGATTGATGTCGATCTCGGCAATCCAGGGCTGCTCGACGATCAATTGCGAAAAGCGCACCAGCAGCGCCTCCAACTGCGCCTGATCCACCGGCGGACGCCCCCGCACTCCCAGCAGCGCCCGGTAGATTCGCGTCCGCTCCATCAGCCGCCGCGCCAGCGTGGAATTCAGCGGAGGCAGCGCCAGCGCGCGGTCCTGCATCACCTCCACCAGCGTGCCGCCGGCGCCGAACAGCACCACCGGTCCGAACTGCGGGTCCACCGACGCGCCCAGGATCAGCTCATAGCCGTCCCGCTTCTCCATCCGCTGCACGTTGAACCCGGCGAAGTCCTCCGCGCCCACCCGGCTCTCAATCGCCAGACACGCCGCGCGCACATCACCCTCGTCCCGAAGATTCAGTTGCACGCCGCCCACGTCCGTCTTGTGCGTGATCGTCTCCGAGTGCAGCTTCACCACCACCGGATAGCCGATTTCGCTGGCGGCGGACACTGCCTCTTCCATCGTTCGCGCCAGCCGCGACACCGGTACCGGAATGCCGTAGGCTTCCAGAATCTGCTTGGCTTCGTACTCGGTGAGGATGCTGCGTCCGGCTCCGCGCGCCGCTTCAATGACGGCCTGTGCCGCAGCCGGATTGCGGGTCGACAGCGGCTCATCGGTCAGGGAGGGCGTCTCATACAGCCGTTGCAGACGGTCCGTATAAGCCCACATGTAGGTGAACATCCTCGCCGCCGTGTCCGGATAGGCGTACGTCGGGATCCCGGCGCGGTTCAGAATATCCTCGCCCGCCTTCACCACCGGGCCGCCCATCCAACTGGCCAGCACCGGCTTGATGCGCTTGGCGTATTGTGTCAGCGCCTGCGCGATCTCGGTGGGCTGCGTCATCGCCTGCGGAGTAAGCACCACCAGCAGCCCGTCGCTGGCCGGGTCGGCGGTGACGATCTCCAGCGTCCGCGCGTAGCGTTCCGCCGTCGCGTCGCCCAGCAGGTCGATCGGATTGTTGTGGCTCCAGGCCTCGGGCAGGACCTCGTTCAGCGCCGTCCGGCTGGCCTCGGAAAGCTGCGCCAACTCGCCGCCGTTCTGGATGAGGGCGTCGGTGGCCAGCACGGCCGGACCGCCGGCGTTGGTGACGATGCTGAAGCGCGGACCGCGCGGACGCGGCTGCTTGCTCAGCGCCTCCGCCATGTAGAACAACTCCGCGATCGTGTTCACGCGCACGACACCGCAGCGTTCAAACGCGGCATCCAGCACGTCGTCGGACCCGGTCAGGGAGCCGGTGTGCGAAGCCGCCGCCTGCGCCGCCTGCTGCGTGCGCCCGGCCTTGATCACGATGATGGGCTTGGTCAGCGCCACCTCACGCGCCGCCGAAAGAAAGCTGCGCGCGTCGCCGACCGTTTCCATGTAGATGAGGATGGCCTTCGTGCGGTGATCCTGGCCCAGGTAGTCGATCCAGTCTCCCCATCCGACGTCGACCATCGAACCCATGGAGATAAACGCCGAAAAGCCGACCAGTTCCTGAAAGCTCCAATCGAGAACCGCCGTCAGCATCGCGCCCGACTGCGACAGAAAGGCGATGTTGCCCGGCTTGGCCATCGCCGCGGCGAAGGTGGCATTCAGGCCCGTCGGCGGCGACATCAGCCCCAGGCAGTTGGGACCCACCACGCGCACGCGCGCCGCCCTCGCTTCCGCCAGAATCTCGCGCTCCAGGTCCGCGCCGTGCTGTCCCGTTTCCTTAAAGCCCGCCGAGAGAATGATCGCGCCGCGTACCCCGCGCTGTCCGCATTCGCGAATCACACCGGGGACGGTGTCGGCGGGCGTCGCGATCACCGCCAGGTCGATCTCCCTCGGGATCGCCGACAGGCTGGGGTAGGCCGGCTGTCCCAGCACTTCGTTCCGCTTGGGATTGACGGCGTGCACCGTGCCGCCGAACGAGGTGGCCAGCAGGTTCTCAAACGTGGCCCGCCCCACTGTTCCCGCGCGGTCCGTCGCCCCGATGAGCGCCACGTGACGTGGAGTAAAGAAGGCGTCGAGCGGGTGATGCTCGGCCAGCATATAGCTGTTCTTCATCGGATCCTCCGGAAGTCGTCTACAGTACGTCGGCGAAGCTATCTCTGAGCTTCGCAAACCAGCGCCAGCCCACGTACAGCACCAGCGCCGCCACGGCCCAAAGCTTTGCCACGGCCCACCATTCCGGCGCCTGCCCTTCCAGCAGCACGCGGCGCGACTGATGCACCAGCACGAAGATCGGACTCTTGCCGAGCCACGGAGCAAGGCCCGCCGGCAGCGCGCTTTCCGGATAACAGATGGGCGTGAGAAAGAAGATGACCGTCAGCAGAAAGCCGATCAGCGTCGCCAGGTCGCGCAGAAACGCACCCGTCGCCGCCAGAAAGAACGACACGCCCAGCGTGAAGGCAATCTGCGGCGCTACCAGCAGCGGCAGCCACAGCGCCGTGACGGGAATCGCGCCGCGCAGAGCCAGCAGCATCAGCAGGAACAGCGCCAGCATCACGCCCTGTGACACCACACCGGGCAGCAGCCGCACCATCGGCAGGATCTCCACCGGGAAGATCACCTTCTTGATGAAGGTCTGGTGCTCCCACAGCACTGTCGGGGAACGGCCCCACGCTTCCGACATCGCCAGCCACGGCAGCATGCCGGCCAGGAAATAGAGCACGAAGCCCTCGCGCGACGGGTCACCCGGGAATCGCGACTGCAGCACAACGCCGAACACGAAGTAGTAGGTCGCCATCATCAGCAGCGGGTAGAGATACGTCCACAACCCGCCGGCGAAGCTGCCGCGGTAGCGCGCCTGCATGTCGCGCCAGGCGAGCGACCAGGCCAGTTCGCGATGCCGCCACAGCGACGTCATGCGTACAGCCAGTCCGGATAGCGCTCTCGCACCGCGCCCGTCTTCCGGCCCAGTGCGTAGACACCGTTGCCGCGCAGACCGCGGTCAAAGCCCCAGGTCTCCAGCAACCGGTCCACCCAGAGCTCATGCGGACGCAAGGCGTCGGAAAACTCACCCGTTTCCAGCCGCACGACCTCAAAGCCGCCGTAATGCAGCAGCAGATGCACTTCGCGCGCCGTGTACTCGCGGTGATGGCGGGAGTCTCCCTTGCCGAGCGCCTCCGGACGCAGGTACGCCGGGTAGAAGCCCGGATGGTAGCCCGCCAGAATCGCCGCAATGGCGCGTCCGCTGGCCGCGTTCGGCGTGGTGAGCAACAGGTGCCCGCCGGGCTTCAGAATGCGGTTGACTTCGCCCAGAAGATGCATCGGGTCCGTCGGCAAATGCTCAATCAGCTCGCCGCACACCACCGTGTCGAACGATTCGTCGGGATACGGATAAACGTCCTTCTCCGCGTCGAACAGGTCCACGGAACAGACAAAGACCCGTCCTTTCCGGTCGGTCACGGACTTCGTCTCCGTCACCCCCGCCGGGCCGTAGTAGCAGCCGCGCACCGCTCCGTAGCCCAGCGCGTGATGCAGCGCCGGCGTGATTTGCATGTACGCGCCCATTTCGAGAATCGCCTGATCGGGTGTGCCGCGCGGCAGCAACTGCAAGGTCTGGACAAAGCGCGCCAGATGCTCCTGCACGTACCCGCTTTCCTCGGCACGGGTGGCGGTCCAGGTGAGGATCTCTTCGCGCACCACGTCGGCGTCCAGGCGGGCTGCGGCGGTGTCTGTGACGGGTTCCGATGCGGCGGGTGGCGCGGCGGCGGTCTTGCCCGACAGGAACTGAACGTACTTTTCGGCCACCACCGGCCACGTGCACTCGTGCAACACCCACTGCCGCGCCCGCTCTCCCATCGCGCGCGCCAAGTCCGGCCGCGTCGTGAGCAGGCGCAGATACTCAAACAGCAGATCCTCTTCGCCGTCTCCGGGAGGGACCTTCAAGCAGATGTCGTCCGGATACTCGGCAAAGGCGCCCACTTCCGAGACAATCACCGCCCGTCCCAAGCCCAATGCGCGATGCAGGCTGCCCGATGTCTCGCCCACCGTGGGGTAGCGCAGGTTCAGAATGATGTCGCACGCGGCGACATAGCCGACGAAATCGTCAATCGGGGCGAACGGCACGTGCCGCACCTGCGCATCCAACTGCAGCGCGGAAACGATGCTCGACAGCGGAAACTCGGGGTGCCGCTCGCCCACCAGCACAAAGCGCGCGTCCGCACGCTGCCGCACCAGCCGCCGAAAGGCGCGCAGCCCTTCCGCGATCCGCTTGTACGGCTTTAAAAATCCGAACGTGCCCACCAGCGGCGTCGCCACGTCGCCAATGCCCAGCCGGGCGCGATACGCCAACCGGTCGACTTCGGGAATCCAGGTGCCATGCGGAATCACCGCCACCGGGCCGTCAAAACCTGCTTGGCGCGCCTGCGCCGCAACGAACTCCGAATGCGCCACAACGCCCTTTGCCGATTGCAGCAACCGGCGCAGCATCGGCACGCCGTCGTAGTCCGGACCCACCTCCAGCCGCCGCACCTTTTGCGCGAACTCCAGCGCCGCCGCGCCGCCGTCGAACTCCACTTCCCGCAGATAGGCGTCCCAGTCCCCGCGCCGGATGGTCATTTCCGCCATCAGGTGGTGCAGGTTCGCCTCATGCAGCACCACCACGCCGGGAAAGCGCAGCGCCATCTCGTAGACGAAGGCGTGATACGGGTTGTTGCCGACGTGATAGAGGATGGCATCGTAGGCCGACGGATCAAACTGCGCGCGCGCTTCGGCGACGATGTCGACTTCCGCCAACGGTTTCAGCGCCGCGATCAGCGCCGCGGAGTAATCGGCAATGCCGGTCTTGGCCGGCGGCAGAGGAGAAACAAAGGCGATCCGCATCGGGACGGACTAATCCACCAGTTCCATCGAAAAACTGCCCAGCGCGAACGGCACCTTCGCCATTACCAGGCGCTTGGCGCGGTCCTGCGAGAAATACAGGTCGAAGGTCAACTGCGACGCCGGACCCCGCACGGCCGCCTGCAGGCAATCGAGCGTCTGCTTGCGATCGGAAACCGTCACCTCGCGCGGACCCTGAAAGCGCAGCGCGATGCGGTACGGCGCGCCGAAAAAGATCGTCTGCTCGGGAGGAAGACGCCCGTCGCGCAGCTCACTGGACAGCCAGAGTAGAAACGCCAGCGCATCGCGACCACAGCCCGGACCCGGCACGGGGACCGACGACGTGCCGCCGCCGGTCGTTTGGCGCCGCACGCCGGAGGCCTCAAACGTCAGCTTCTCGGAGCCTTTGCGCGGGCCGTGCTGAAAGCTCTTGTCGAACTCCGCCGAACAAAACCGCGGCCCGCTGACGGAGCGGAAGCGGTCAACGATCGCAAAGCCGGGCAGGGAAGCGTCGATCGTCATGCGGGCTTCCGTGCGCGACGGGTCCACGGGCTTGATCTCCAACACGGCTTCTCCCAGGCTGAGTCCGCTGGGCCAGTTCACGCTATAGCGAAGCTCTTCGGCCCACGCCGGCAGCAGCAGACACGCCGCCAGGGCGCACCATCTCATCGGGTGGCCACGGCCTCCCTCGTCAACGCGCGCTGCCGCGCCTCTCCCACCCTTTGGTAGACGGCCATGGTTTCGGCCGCCGCGCGCTGCCAGCTGAACTTCGCCGCACGCGCCTGCCCCAGGCGCTCCATGCGCCCGCGCAGTTCCGGGTCCAGCAGCAGGTCGCGTAAGGCGCGCACAATCTCCCCGACGGAGTTCGGATCAAACAACAGCGCGGAGGAATCCGCCACTTCCGGCATCGCTGACGTATTGGAGCACACCACGGCACGCCCGCACGCCATCGCCTCCAGAATCGGCAGCCCGAAGCCCTCATAAAACGACGGGAAGGCGAACACGTCGCACGCCCCGTACAACTCCAGCAGCTCCTCGTCGGTGACAAAGCCCGGAAACAGAATCCGCTCCCGGCAGCCGGACCGCATCACCTCGTCGAACACCTCACTGCCATGCCAGTTCCGCTTGCCCGTCAGCACCAGATAGTGCGGCAGTTGCGGATGCGCCCGCAGCAACTCTCCGAAGGCCCGCACCAGGCTGCGCTGATTCTTCCGCGGCTGCAGGTCGCCGACGTTCAGAATGAAGGGCGCCTCCAACTGGAACCGGTTCCGGACCCACGCGCGCGCCTTGTCCCGCGCCAACGGGCGGAACAGCGGGTCCACGCCGTTGTGCACCACGTCGATGGCGTCCAGGGGCAGGCCGTAGGAGGCGGCCACGCGTTCCCGCGAGAAGTTGGACGGCACAATGACGGCGGCCGCCTGTTGCACGGTCCGCCGGACGGTCCATTGCAGTTGCCGTGTGCGGAAGCCGGAGAAGAACTCCGGCCGCTCCAGAAAGCTGACGTCGTGTACGGTCACCACGACGGGCGCCGGACAGGCCAGGGGCGACGTGTACTGCACGTGTAAGATATCAGGCTGGTCGCGCCGGACGGCCGCGCTCAGGTCCGCTCCCAGGCGGACAAACGGATTGTCGGACACGCGCTTGGCGGTGAAGCGGGCGGGCAGGCGGCCCGTCGCGCCGGGCACGGAAAAGTAGCAGATGAAGTCGTGTCCGCCGGGTGAGGAGGCAAACTCCCGAAGGAGATTCCGGACGTAGGTTTCGTTCCCGGTCAGCTTGCGTCCAACGGCATGTGCGTCTACCGCGATCCGCATGCGTTTGCTGATTTCAGTATAAGACACGGCATTCCTCCAACTTGGCCCAGGCGCGCGGCCACGTAAATCGATCCTGGAGGGTCCGTCTGGCGTGCCCGGTTCGGTCGCTTGCGCGTGCGGGGTCCGTCAGACAAAACGAAACGGCTTCGACAAAGGACTCCTCGTCGTCGGCGAGAAGCAGGTCCTTGCCGTCGACGGCGCCCAGTCCGGCTGCGCCGAGCGTGGTGGAGACGACGGGCGTGGCGGCCGCCCATGCCTCGAGAATCTTCAGCCGGGTTCCGGACCCGGAAAACAGTGGAATGACGGCGGCTTCCGCGCGTGCCAGTTCCACGTAGGCGTCGGCCACGGTACCGGTGGCTTCCATGCCCTCCGACAGTGGCTGCCGGTCGGAGGCGCGCCCAATCAGCCGCAATCGCAGCCCGGGGAACCGCTGCCGTAATCGGGGCCAGACACGATTCTGGAACCAGCGCAGTCCCTCGCGATTGGGGGTGAAGTCAAAGTTACCGGACATCGCCAGGCCTTGGCGACGGATGGCCGGCGGCGTTTCGGGGGGCGCGGGGATGGCATTGGGATAGACGATGGCGGGAACGGGCAGTTTCGCCACGTCTTCGGCACACGGCGCCAGCACGGCGTCGAAACGGGGGAGCCATTCACGCTCCCATCGTCGCGTGATTTCGCCGAACGGGCCCAATTGTGCCATCAGGTCGGACTCGACGTTCTGCAAGTCGAGTACCACCCGCGCGGCATGGCGGCGGACCAGCGGCTCATACGGTGCCGTCCAGAAATGCATCAACAGGGCGGCATCGTAGGTTTGACCCTCCAGAAAGCGCCCGATTTCGGCTTCTCTGCCGGAAAAACGGTCGACCAGGGGCGGGACGCGGCGGAGGTAGCGGGAGGCGTTGCGCCACAACTTGGGCAGCAGGCGGCGGGAGTGCCGGGGCAGGTGCACGGTGTACATCCGGCGGAAGGCTCGCGGCATTTCCACCTCGCCGTAGTCGGAAAAAACTACCAGGTCGACATCACTCTTCCGGGCCACGTATTCGAGCAGGGAACAGATGCGAATCTGTCCGCCGCCATACATGGGGAAAGGCGGTTCCGGGGTGATGACGAGGGTTCTAGGCATACCGGAAGCGGGAACGCGCCTCCCGGTAGACTTCGGCGGTGCGGCGCGCCGTTTCGCGCCAGGAGAACTCGGCGGCGCGGGACCGGGAGCGGGCCGACCATTCGGCGCGGCGGTTCAGGATGGCGCGCATCGCCTCGGCCCAGGCGGCAACGTCCAGCGGGGCAACGGCGGGCGCGGCGTCACCGGCGGTCTCGCGCAGGGCGGCGTCGGTGGAGATAATCACGGGCGCGCCGCACTGCATGGCTTCGATGACAGGCAGTCCAAACCCCTCATACAAAGAAGGATAGAGGACAGCGGCGGCTCCGGAGTAGAGCTCCGCCAGGTGGCGGTCGGGCGTCGGGCCAAGCAGGCGCAAGCCCGGTTCCGGCTGCGGAAGGACGACGCCGCCGTCCACGCGCCCGGCAATCAGGAAGTCCACCGCCGTGGTGCGCCGCAGCAGCCGCCAGGCCTCCAGCGCGGTGCGAAGGTTCTTGCGGTCTTCCACCGTGCCGAGCGCGAGAAAGTACGGCACCGAGGGCGGCGCGACGTCGACCGGGCGCAGCCAGGGCGGGGCGGCCAGCGGCACGGCGGTGACTCGGTCCGGCGAGACGCGGAAGTGCCCGATGACCTCGCGGCGAATGGCTTCGCTTGGGGTCACGATCATCGTGGCAATGCCGAAATCGATCAGCCAGGGCGTGCGCTGACGGATGCGCGGGGCTTTGGCGGGGTCCCGCCACGGCGAAAGGTCGTGCACCGTCATCACCGAAGGCCGCAAAGGCATATACGGGACAGCGAAGTCCGTGCCATGAAATACGTCAATTCGGCGGCGGTGGAGTTCCCGATTCAGCCCGAGCAGCCACCAGCGCCGTTGCCAGCCCGAGGTCGGCTGTGTCTGATCCGAGACCAGATCGACGGAAACGCCGAGGTCGACAAGGGCGCGGGCGAGCTCCTCGACATAGCGGCGGATACCCCCCGTCGGGATGATCAACGGCGTAGCGTCAAGGGCGACTCTCATCTTGCCGGGCAGAGACGGCGAAGGTCCCTCTTCATTGTGCGGCACGCTTATGCAAGATCGCTTCTGCAAGATCAAGGACAAGCGCCGGGAGCCTTGGGCGGGAGAAGCGGGCGACTGTGACAGAATACACAGACCGCTGCCGTGCCCTCTCTGAAACTCTCGGACCTCGCCTTAAAGTTCGAGGCGCAGACGACAACGATTTCGGACTTCATAAACCGATACAAAGCGGGTGGACTTAACCTTTCGCCCGGCTTCCAGCGACGGTCCGTCTGGACGGTCGCCGACCGGCGGAGGTGTATCGATTCGATTCTTCGTGGCTTTCCACTTCCGGCGATCTTCGTCCACAAGAACACGGTGGACGGTGACACCGTCTGGAACGTGATCGACGGCAAGCAACGGCTGGAAACGGTCCTCTTCTTCACGGGTTCGATTGCGCGGCGAGGGTTCTCCACGGCATCGACGCCGAAGGGGACAGGCTGGGAGAACATCCGATACGCCGATCTCAAGAACAGCCAGCAGCAACACCGCATCTTGGACTACAGACTTCAGGTTGTGTTCGTTGATGGGGACCTTTCTGAAGTGATCAATCTGTTTGTACGATTGAACTCGACCGGTCGTCCGCTGAACTCCGAGGAAAAGCGACACGCCCGGTACTACGATAGCCACTACCTCAAGAGCGCCGCAAAGCTGGCGCAACAATTCCACCAGCGGTTCAAGGCAGCGTCCGTGTTTTCGGCGAGCGACATCGATCGAATGAAGCACATCGAGTTCGTCTCCGAGGTGATGCTCTCCATCCACATGGGAAGTGTTGTGCATAAAAAGCTTGCGCTCGACAGTGCAATGAGGTCGAATGCTCTGACGGAGAGTCAGGTCGCGAAGGCCCGGGCCGGTGCGCACGGCGCTATTGGGAAGACTCTCCAAATGTTCCCGGAGCTCCGAACAACGCGCTTTCATAAGGTGACCGACTTCTTCTCGCTGGTGATGGTCGTGCACGACCTTCAGCGGCGCAACATGATTCTGTCCGATCAGCGGCGGAATCGAGAAGCAGCTCATCTCCTGGCAAAGTTCGGCGCGGGGGTCGACGAACTGCGAGAACGTCAGAGAAAGATGCAACCCGTTGCCGACCTGGAGGAGTACCGAGCCTACTTGCAGACCGTCCAGGAGGGGACCGATACCAAGAATCATCGTGAGTTGCGCGCGAAAGTCCTCTCGAGCTTGTTCGGCAGTCTGTTCGAGCGTAAAGATCCATACCGGCTTTTCACGCCCGAGCAACGTCGCATCGTTTGGCAGCAGGCTCGCGACAGGCGTTGCTGCTTCTGCAAACAGCCGGTCGCCTGGGAGGAGTTCAGCGTCGATCACGTCATCCCGCATTCGAAGGGCGGCCGAACAGTACTTGCCAACGCCGCGATTGCGCATCAGCGCTGCAATGCGAGTGCCGGTGCGAAAGTCTCCGCTCAGGCTGCGCGCGCCTAAAGCGACCCTCGCTCGCTACACTGACAGTCATGCACATCGCGCTTGGCGTCGGTGGAGGAATTGCCGCATACAAGGCCGCCGAAGTCGCGCGTGCGTTGATGGAGCGAGGCCATTCCGTGCAGGTGGTGATGACCGAGGCGGCGCGGGAGTTTGTCACGCCGCTGACGTTTGCCGCGCTCACCGGGCGGAAGGTGATCACCGGGCTTTTTGAGACGGATTCGCCCGAGGCAACGCTGTCGAGTTCGGTCGAGCACATCGCCGTTGCCCAGGACAGTGACCTGCTGCTGATCGCGCCCGCGACAGCGGACCTGATTGCGCGGATGGCGCATGGGCTGGCGAACGACTTTCTCACCACGGCGTATCTGGCCTTCACCGGACCGGTGGTGGTGGCGCCGGCCATGAACACGAACATGTGGAACCACGCCGCCACGCGGGCGAATCTGGCCACGTTGCGGGAGCGCGGGCATACGATCGTCGACCCGGAGGCGGGGCTGCTGGCTTGCGGCACGGTGGGTCCGGGCAGGCTGGCGGAGCCGCGCTATATCGTCGATCAGGCGTTGCTGGCCGCGGCGCCGCGGCGAGATCTGGAAGGCGAGGTGGTGGTGATCACGGCCGGGCCGACGCAGGAGCCGCTCGATCCGGTCCGCTACATCACCAACCGTTCCAGCGGCAAGATGGGCTACGCGCTGGCCGAAGCGGCGGCGGAGCGGGGCGCGCGCGTGATCCTGATTTCCGGCCCGGTGGCGCTGGAGCCGCCGCGACAAGTGGAGCGTGTTTCGGTTCGCACGGCGGTGGAGATGCGCGAAGCCGTGCTGGCGCGCCTGGCCGAGGCGACGATTCTGGTGAAATCCGCAGCGGTGGCCGACTACTATGTCGCGCAGGTGCCCGCGCAGAAGGTCAAGAAGACGGCCATGCGCCTGACGCTGGACCTGGACCCGACGCCCGACATCCTGGCGGAACTGGGCGCGCGCAAAGGCGACCGGCTGCTGATCGGCTTTGCCGCCGAGACGCAGAATCTGGTGGCGGAGGCACGGCGCAAGCTCGAAACCAAGAATTGCGACATGGTGGTGGCCAACCTGGTGAATCAGGCGGGAACGGGCTTTGAGTCCGACCGCAACAAGGTGACGCTGGTGATGCGCGACGGCCAGGTGCTGGATCTGGCGGAAGCGCCGAAGCGCGCCATCGCCGACCAGGTGTTCGATCACGCGTTGCGGCTGCGGCTCTCCACGGTGGGGAGCCGATGAGCGAGTTGCGCCGCCGCCTGGAGTTCTATCGCGACCTCGGCATCACGGAGATCTATCGCCGCGCGCCGCAAGTGCCTGCGGCGGAGGCAGCGCGCGGCAACGGGGACGTGCCCGAGGCGCCGCCCGCCGTCGAAGCCGCACCGCTCCTGATTTCCGAACCCGAACCCATGCCCACAAAGCCTGCTGCACGCCCGGCCGAACTGAACTTTGAACTGCCGCCGCTGGCGCCACCGAACGACACCCTGGAACAGATCCGCGCCGACATCGGCGAATGCACGCGGTGCGTGCTGCATCGCGGACGGACGAATCTGGTCTTCGGCTCCGGCAACCCGCGGGCGAAGCTGGTCTTTGTCGGCGAAGGACCGGGCGCGGATGAAGACGCGCAGGGCCTGCCCTTTGTCGGGCGCGCCGGGCAACTGCTGACGCAGATGATCGACAACACGGCGGCGAAGGAAGGCATGGCGATCCGGCGCGAGGATGTCTACATCTGCAATGTCGTGAAGTGCCGCCCGCCGGAGAATCGCACGCCGCTGCCGGAGGAGATGGCGACGTGCGGACAGTTTCTGTTCCGGCAGCTTCTGGTGCTTCGTCCGAAGGTGATCGTCTGTTTGGGATCGACGGCGGGCAAGGCGCTGCTGAACCTGAAGGAAGGCATCACGAAGGCGCGCGGACAGTGGTATCAATGGCGTGAGTTTCCGGTGATGTTGACCTATCACCCGTCTTACCTGCTGCGCAATCAATCGAAGGAGCTACGGCGGGAGGCGTGGGAAGACCTGAAAGCCGCCCTGCATCGCGCGTATGACTAACGGCCTGTTTCTGACGTTTGAGGGCATCGACGGCAGCGGGAAATCGACGCAGTTGCAGATGCTGGCGGAGCGGCTGCGGGCCGAAG
Organism: uncultured Solibacteraceae bacterium; assembly: GCA_964395885.1. GTDB lineage: Bacteria > Acidobacteriota > Terriglobia > Bryobacterales > Bryobacteraceae > JAPKYZ01. The sequence goes on from CAYNDS010000052.1 coordinate 18,285, forward strand.
GGCGCGAGGTGGTGATCACGGTGGAGCCGGGCGGGACGGAGATCGGCACCCGCATCCGGGAGATTCTGCTCGACAAGAAGCACGCAAAGCTGGCGCCCACGGCGGAACTGCTGCTGTACTTCGCCGCACGGGCGCAGAATGTGGCGGAGCGGATTCGCCCGGCGGTGGAGCGCGGGGCGGTGGTGCTGTGCGACCGGTTTACCGATTCGACGCTGGCCTATCAGGGCGCGGGGCGCGGATTGGGCGCCGACGTGGTGCGGCAACTGCATCGGATTGCGTGCGGCACGACGGTTCCGGACGCGACGTTTCTCATCGATGTCACCGTGGAGGAGAGCTATCGCCGCACGGTGACGCGCGAGGAGGACCGCATGGACGCGCAGGGTGCGGAGTTTCGGCGGGCGGTGCGCGATGCCTATTTGGCGCTGGCGGCGGCGGAGCCGCGCATCCGGCTGATTGACGGGGCCGGAACGCCGGAGGAAGTGCACTGGCGTATCCGGCAGGCGGTGGCGGCGCTCGGCTAGGGCCGGGAACGGCCGCGCCGGGCGGGGAAGACGCCTACTCGGCCTTGTACATGTACTTGATGTTGTCCTTGTACAACAGCAAGTTGGGTGCGCCTTCGCGATTGAATTTCAGGCTGGCCTTGTCGTACCACTCAATGACGCCGCGCAGCTCTTCGCCGTCCTTCAACACGATGATCATCTGCGTTTTGGACTGCATCTGCTTGATGTAGTAGAAGTTTTCGGCGTTGGTCTGATCGGGGGGAGTGGGCTTTCGCTGCGGAGGCCGGCTGGCGGCTGCTCCTGCTGCGGGGGGACGGGTCTTACGGTTGGCCGAATCCACGGCGGGCGCTCCTTGCGGGGTGCTCTTGTTTGCTGTCACTGCTTGCTCTTCATCATAGCGAACGCGATAGCGACTTCTGCAGATCGATGACGAAAGCATCGAGAGCGACGCTCTTCTGGATGTTGCGCCGGGTGAGGTCCACCAGTTCATCGGTGCGCTTTAGCGCCGCGCGAATCCAGGCGAAGGGCGTCGCCTTGGCGACGGCGGTCAGCTGGGGTGCGATGTCGGCGTTGCGGCGGGGCGGCAGGCCGTTGGCGACGAGCAGAACGTCCTCCAGCAGTTGGTAGAGGACGCGGAGGTACTCGTCGAGCTTCTCCGAGCGGGCGGCGCCGACGGCTTCCGAGTGTTTCACCCAGGCTCCGAAGGGCTTGACGCCGGAGCCGGCTTCGAGCAGCGCGAGCATCGCCGTGCGGCGGCGGTCGAAGGTGGTCAGGTCCAACGAGACGGCGAGACCGGGCGAGCCATTGGCGAGCATCTTGCGCCGGTTGCGGTCCGCCAGATCGTCGCGGGAGCGGAGAAAGGCGTCGATCTCGGCTTCGGTGAGCGGCGCCAGGCGCAGGGAGACGGAACGGGAGCGGATGGTGGGCAGCAGGTCGTAGGCGTTTTCGGCGGTGAGGAAGACGATCAGGTGCTCGGGCGGCTCCTCGAGTGTCTTGAGCAGCGAGTTGGCCGCCTGTTCATTGGCGCGGTCGAAGCGGTCGATCAGGAACACGCGGCGGGCGCCATGCAGCGGCTTGAACTGGGCGCGCTCGCGGAAGGCGCGCATCTGCTCGATCGAGATCTGCCGCAGCGGTCCGTCGGGGGCGAAGGTGACGAAGTCCGGGTGGGTGGAAAACAGCAGCGGGTCGTCGTTGCGGTCTTCTGACTTCCACTTCTCGCGCTCCGCGATGCGGGCAGCGTTGTCGGCCCGCGAGAGGTCGTCGGCCTCGATGCGGGCGGTGTCGTTCAGGATCCGGCTGGCGAAGCGGCGGGCGAGGGTGGCTTTACCGACGCCTTCCGGACCGTCGAGGAGGATGGTCTGCGGGATACGGCCGCTGGCGATCATCTGCGCGAGCGTGCGCTGCGCCTCGGCGTTGCCGAAGAAGCTGTCGAACATCAGCGGGACTTCTCGCGCATCTGGAGGCGATAGGTGCGGCGGTCCGCGGCGGAGGCAAAGCGGGTCGCTTCATGGGTCAAAAGCTGGCCGCGCGT
>CAYNDS010000052.1:20325-21978 GCA_964395885.1 uncultured Solibacteraceae bacterium
TCTCGTCGTCGGTCTCCGGGATGACGGGCGGAACGGGGACGCGGTTGCCCTGGCCGTCGATGGCGACGAAGGTGAGATAGGCGGACGAGGTATGGCGGACCTGTCCCGTCTTCAGGTTCTCCACCCAGACCTTGACGCCGACTTCCATTGACGTCGTGAAGACGCGGTTCACGCTGGCGCGCAGAATGACGAGTTCGCCGATGTGCACCGGCTGCAGGAAGACCATGGAGTCGACCGAGGCGGTGACGCAGGCGCGGCGGGAGTGTCGATTGGCGGCGATGGCGGCGGCGACATCGACCAGATGCATGACGCGGCCGCCGATCAGGTTGCCGAGCGGATTGGCGTCGTTGGGAAGCGCCATTTCCGAGAGCTGGGAAATGGAATCGCGGACGGGGCGGGGAGTCAGGTCGTGTTCCATGCGCGGGCTTGTTCGGCGAGCAGTGTCCCGGGCTCGATTTGATCGACGTCGCCCCAGCGGACCGGCCAGCCGTCCTTTTCCAGGATAAACAGGCGTTGGCCGCGATAGCGGGTGAAGCGGACGGCCTCGGCTTCCGCGGAGTCGGGAAAGCGCGGGCAGTCCTGGGCGGCGTAGCCGAAGTTGCAGCGGTCGAGCTGAAGGTCTTCCGAAGGTGTGAAGGGGTCCGGGCGGGCACTGCATTCGCCGAGCCAGAAGGCATTCAGGGGCAGGCGCAGCAGGGGCTGCGAGTCCGCTTTGCGGCGCGGACGAAAGAAGGGGCACGCCACGGCTGAAAGTGTAGCGTGGCGGCGGGACGGATTGCGGAAGCGGGCGTCCAACGGGCATGCTGGCAATCGCGCTGAGCCTGATGTGGACCGATGTGCCGATGGCGTGTTTCGGAGACGGGCGGTTTCGGATGGGCACGTCTGCGGAAGAGTTGGACCGGGAGTTTCGCGAAGCGTCTCCGGGTTTGCGCGAGATGCTGCGGGCGGAGACTCCGGCGCGGGTGGTGCGCGTGGCGGGCTTCTGTATCGATCAGTTCGAAGTGACCGCGGAAGAGTTCGAAGCGTTTCTGCGGCGGAAGCCGGAAGAGCGCGCGGGACGCAAGGCTGCGGAGACCGGTGCTGGGCGTCTGCCGGCGACGATGGTCACCTGGCAGCAGGCGAGGGCGTATTGCGAGTGGGCCGGGAAGCGATTGCCGAGCGAGGCGGAGTGGGAGTTTGCGGCCAGAGGGGGACTGCGCATGGCGGCGTACCCGTGGGGCGACGAAGCGCCCACCCCGGCACGAGCGAACTATGAGGCCTCGGGGATCGGGAAGCCCGTTGCGGTGGGCAGCTATCCGCCGAATGGGTATGGTCTGTACGATGTCGCGGGCAACGTATGGGAGTTCACGGCGGATTCCTGGCCGGGTCATCCGGGACGGCGCGTGATTCGAGGCGGGAGCTTTGGCGGAGTTCCGGTGAACCTGCGGGTGGCGTTTCGGGACAGCCATCCGGAAAATGGCGCGGGTCCGCACGTCGGGTTCCGCTGCGCACGGTGACGAACACGGACGGTTCGGGTTCTCAAAAGGCAAGGCGAATTCGGCGCGTCACGAATGAGAAGTTCCGTCTGATTCCCGCCTTCCGTTTCCTTCGATTTCGAATTTCTTTCGCTCCGGAGCGGCCGTTTGTTTGCTCTGCAACGGCAAGAGAGACCTG
>CAYNDS010000053.1:0-21911 GCA_964395885.1 uncultured Solibacteraceae bacterium
GTACCCGGTGTCGCGCGCCAGAACAGTGTGGAGAACTTCGACCCGGCCCGCGATCTCTGGATCAACCGCGACGCCTTCCGCGTGCCCGGCGCGTTCCGCTTCGGCACTTCCGCCCGCAGCTACGGCGACCTGCGCGCGCCCAGCTTCCTGAATGAGAACTTCGGCCTGATCAAGCGCTTCCGCTTCGTCGAGCGCTACTCACTGGAGTTCCGTGCGGAGCTGTTCAACGCCTTCAACCGGACCGTCTTCGGCGCGCCGGTGAACAACGTCTCAAACGCCAACTTCGGCCGCATCACCGCCCAGTCCAACGCGCCGCGGCAAGGGCAGTTGGCGCTGCGGTTCGACTTCTAAACCAAGCCGAAGTCGTTCTTTGGGAACCAGGCGGGAAGGCTCAGGCCTTCCCCATCCCAGAACCGGACAACGGTACTCGGGATCGCCACTACACCAGCGGATCGCCGGCGAGGTTCTCCTCCATGCCCCGGTGCGTTTCGCGAATCCGGAACTCGCCGAAGCAGAGCAGGCGTAGGATCGCGGACGACCGCAGATGCCAGCTCGCCCACGACAGTGGTGAGTCTCCGTTTGCATCGCGTGCGTCCCGCTGCGCACCTGCCGCGAGCAGCAGCTCGATTGCCTCTTCGTCGCCAAAAGCGGCCGCGCGGTGCAGCGGCGTCTCACCGCGAGTCCGTGCATCCCGCATGAAGCCGCCGCTCTCCGCACCCGGAACAGTGGACCGGTTCACGTTCGCCCCGGCTGCCAGCAGCACTCGCAAGACACGGTTCCGGCGAATCCGCGCCGTCGAGCACAGGGCGGCGTGCAGTGGCGTCTCCCCCGTCCCCGGCAGCGCCCGGTTCACGTCCGCGCCGTGCGCGATCAGGAACTCCGTCAACTGCCAGTGTCCATGGAACGCCGCGCCGTTCAAGTCGAGGTTATCGCCGAGAACGGTCAACTCCGCGCCCGCCGCCAGCAAGTGGCGAATCGCGCTTACGTCGCCGAAATAGGCGCAGGATCGCAGTACGTCCGGACGCCGGCACTGCTCCGGGGTGAGGTCGAAGACACGGTCCGTGCGGCCGCTGCTTACGTGCGCAATCGGGTCCATGGCGGCGATGGTAGCAGTCCACCTGCCTCTGCCTTCTCGAGATCGGCGGGCGTGTCGATGTCAAACCAGGCGGCGCCCTCCGCGGTGGTCAACCCCGCGCGCCGACAGGCGGCAAGTGTCTGCGCCCGCTCTTTCCCGCTGGACCATGCGACCCCTTCAAACATCGCCGGATGTGTCCGGCGGGCGTGGATCGCGTAGAAGCCGCCATCCTCCGTCGGGCCTAGCGTCACGTCGGCGGGCGAATCGGCCAGAGCCAGCAGATGCTCCGGCGGGATGGCCGGGGCGTCACTGCCGACGAGGAGCGACGGCAGGCTTCGATTCAACGCCGCCAGCATCCGCGCACCCAGATCGCCGGCCGCCTGCACGTGGCGCGGACCGCGAAACTCCGGCCAGGCGGAGGTCGGCTCGTCCGTCCACAATTCGACACCGCCCAGCGCCGAGAGCCGTTCCAGCGCGTCCCGCACCAGCCACTCGTGCAGGTCACACGCCCCTTGCGCGCCCAATGCCGGCAGTAAGCGCGTTTTGACACGTCCCGCGATCGGTGCACGTGCGAACAGGAGGATGACGGATCGCACCCGGCAAGTGTAAACTGAAAGGGATGAAACTTGTGGCTGCACTGGCTGGTACCCTTGCGATCGGTGTTGGGATTGTCGCGTTCTCCTCCAGTTCCAATGCAACCGCCGTCGCTGTCGCGCAGAAGGCTGGCGATGCGGAGAAGGGCAAGGAAGTCTTCGAACAGTGCAGTGTCTGCCATAACGCAGACTCGGCCGAGAAGAAGATGGGTCCTGGCCTGAAGGGGCTGTTCAAGAAGGAGAAGATGGCGAACGGCAAAAAGCCCACCGAAGAGAACGTTCGCGGCATCATTAATGCGGGCGGCAATGGCATGCCCGGCTATCAGGATCTGTTGACCGACGAAGAGCGGGACAACCTGGTGGCGTATCTGAAAACGCTCTAACGGCTATACTGAAGTCAGCCGCCGACGCGTCCCTGTCGTCTAGCCCGGCCTAGGACACCGCCCTTTCACGGCGATAACACGGGTTCGAATCCCGTCAGGGACGCCATCTTCCCTCCTCACGCTGCCCTCTTTTTCCACGAAAACTCTTGACGTGTCAAGTAATCCAGTGAAGAATCATTCATAGTCCTGTCGGAGGACTACGAGGAGGATCTTTATGAGGAAGTTGTTCGCCCGCCTTTTTGCGGTGGGCATGGTCACCGCTTTCGCGGGTTCGGCCGCGACACTGCAGTTCTACACCTATTTCGGACCGGAAGCGAGCGGCGCCACGGGCACCGGTCGCGCTTTCGTGACCTATGACTCCACCGCCCAGACGCTCGCCTTTGACGTGTTGTGGCAAGGGCTCTCTGCCAACACCACCGTTGCCCATATCCACTGCTGTGTTCTCCCGCCCGGCACCGTGGGTGTGGCGGTTTCGCCGCCCACGCTGCCCGGTTTCCCCGTCGGCGTCAAAGGCGGCTCGTACGTGAACATCATCGACCTGTCTCTGAACTCGAGCTTCGGAAACGCCTTCCGGAACGCGAATGGTGGAACCGCCGCCGGGGCCACCGCCGCGCTGATTGCCGGCCTGACCAACGGTACGGCTTACTTCAACATCCACTCCACGCGGTTCCCGAGCGGTGAGATTCGGGGTTTCTTCGCCCCCGTTCCGGAGCCTTCCACGTTTGTCGTGGGCGGTCTCGCGCTGGCCGCATTGGCGTTCCTGCGCCGCCGTTAAGCTGCTGTTCGCCCCACTCTCTCCGCGCCGCGAAGCGTCTCGCCTCGCGGCGCTTTCCCTTTCTGCGGTACGATTGCGCCGAGGAGAGGACGATGAAAGCTCTGTTTTGCGCAGTTCTGGCGTCGGGCGCGATGTTCGCGCAGGACCAGTTGGTGAAGGACACCAAGATGCTGTTCGAGATGACGCGGACGAATCTGACGAAATCGGCCGAGAAAGCCACCGAGGAGATGTACGCCTACCGGCCAACGCCGGAGGTGCGCAGCTTCGGCGAAATGATCGGGCACGTGGCGGATGCGCAGTACCTGTTCTGCTCTGCTGCCAGCGGACAGGCGAACACTCCCCGGAACATCGAGAAGACGAAGAAGACCAAGGCCGAGCTGACGGACGCGTTGAAGGAAGCGTTTGCCTTCTGCGACCAGGCCTATGCCGGGATGACGGACCAGAAGGCCGCCGAGATGGTCAAGTTCGGGCGCGGGGAGCGCACGCGGCTGGGAGTGCTGCAGTTCAACAGCATTCACAACTACGAGCACTACGGCAACCTGGTGACCTACTTCCGCATGAAGGGGATCGTCCCTCCGTCCAGCGAGCGTTAAGGGCTGACGCGGCGCCTAAGCGGCCTTGAGAGACGCCTCGGGGCCCGCTTCCGCCTCGCCGGTTTCCTCGAGGATGGCGCTGGTCGCCGCGCGGAGGACGGATACGAAATCCTCCAGATACCGGCTGGACGCCGTGAAGAAGTCCTCCAGCGAGAGCGGGTACGGCTTGGCTCTGCGGCTGGACTCGTAGAATTCGTCCTGCGTCTTGACGTAGGTACCGAAGTAGCCCGTGGCGCAGCGGTCGATGGCCTGGATCACCTCGTCGGGGATGGGGGTGTTGCGCAGGGCGGACAGTTCCCGCCAGTGGGCCTCGGCCACCGCGCGGAACCCCGCCATCCGGAAGAAGTGTTCCGGCGGGAAGGGTTTTCCGGTAGCCGTGGCAATGGCCAGATAGGTCCGCTCCCGTCCCCCGAACTCCCGGATTGCCCACGCATGATGGGCCACCTTCTCCAGCAGGAGAAGGCTGACCGGAACTACCTCGGTGGACGGCCGGACCTGGTCCCGAACCGACATCGTCCGCTCGATCAAAGAAGGCACTTCCTTCGACCAGCGTTCGACGAAGCTTTGATCGCGCTCGGCCAGCGGAACTGACAGCAGTTGATCGGCTTTCTCGCGGAGCGGCGACATTCCGGCTGCCAGCGATTGCAGCGCCAGGCGAGCCGCCGGCAGGTGATCGTCCATGATCGAGACGCTCTCCTGCAGCTTCTGCGCGCTCGCTTTTCGCTGCCGCTCGATCATCGACCGGAACTGCGGACTGACCGGGGACGGCACGCTGAGCGAGACCTGCACCAGCGACCGCTCCAGCGACAGCTCAATCAGGCCTTCGGCCATCGCCGCCAGCGCCCGCCCGTTGCGATTCCTGGCCACGCGCATGCTTTCGAGATAGCTGCTCAGCTGTTGCGAGGTGTTCTGTAACTTCTCTGCGGAGCCCTGCATGATGATGGCGGCGTTCCGCGACGCAATGACCGTTTCGCCCAGTGTCTCGACCGAGCTCGTGATCCCGGCGGAGTTCGTCGAAATGCCCTCCAGGCTGGCGGTCACCTCCGTTGTGACCGCGCTCTGGCTGGCCAGGGCCTGTGAGACGCCCGCTTCCGTCTCCCGCAGCGTCGAAATCGACTGCGATACCTCGATCAGCGAGGTCTGTACCTGCTTGGCGTGGCGCGCCATCGCCGAAATGCTGTCGTTGATCTTCGACGTCACATCCCGCGTCTGCGTCGAAAGCTGCTTCACTTCGCCGGCAACCACCGCGAAGCCCCGTCCGGCTTCCCCGGCCCGCGCCGCCTCGATGGTCGCATTCAGCGCCAGCATGTTCGTCTGTTGCGCGATCTCCTCGATCTGCTTCATCGCCGACGTGATCTGCGCCGTGTGCCGCGCCAGATCGTCCAGGCATGCCGAAGCCGAAGCCGACGTGTCGGAAGCCGTTCCGATCTTCTCGCTCACCCGCTTCATCTCGTTATGAATCGTGTGAATCGACTGCGTCAGCTCCGACGTTGCCGTGTGGATCGCCTTGATGTTGGTGGCCGACTCGCGTGTGCCCCCGGCCGCCTGATAGGCCAGCCGCAGGTGCTCGTCGGAGTAGTGCAGCGTCTTGTCCGCTTCCTTTCCCAAATGGTCGGATAAATCCGCCACCTCGCGCGCCACGATCTCTACCGCGCTCGCGAAATCAATGCTGCCCCAGTCTGCCCCGCTCAAAATCGCCCTCCAATTCTCTTTTTCGGCGGACTGAAAGACTTGCTTTAGGGAAAGCGAGGGCGATTCCTCAGCCAAGTAACGTATACTCCCAGGTGCTCTATCCGGCCCCGCCTTGCGGGCGCGTCTTCCATCGCCGGTGGATCCACAGCCACTGTCCCGGATTGCGCCGCACGGCCTTCTCGATGGCCAACTGCACCGCCTGCGTGTCTCGAAGCAGATCCCCCGTCATCTCCACGATCGGGTCGAAGCGGAGAACGTAGCGACTGCGCGCCGGCTCCCACACGGCAAACCCCGGAATCACCGCCGCGCCCGTGCGGTGCGCCAGCTTGGCGAATGTCGCGTTCGACGACGCCGGCCTGCCAAAGAAGTCGACGAAGACGCCATCCAGACCCGCGTCCTGGTCCAGCAGAATGCCCACGGCGCGATTCTCGCGAAGGCTGCGCACCACGTCGCGCAGCAAGTCTTTCTTGCCCAGAATGCGGTTGCCGCAGGCTTCGCGGCGGCGCTTCACAAACCGGTCAAGCAGCGGGTTGTCGAGCGGGCGCACCACCACGTCCATCGGCTCCGCCAGCAGGGCGTGCGCGTAGTGGCTCAACTCCCAGGCGCCCAGATGTCCGGTGGCGAACAGAACACCCTTGCCGCGGCGCTTCGCTTCGGCATAGTGCGCAAACCCCTCGTATTCAATCCAGTCGCCGATGTTGCCGCCATTCCGGGTTGGCAGACGCGCGAAGATCCAGAGCTGCCGCGCCAGCGATGCGAAAACCTCGTCGGCGAGGGCGGCCGGCAATCCCGACTGCCGGAGATTTGCCTCCGCCACGCGCCGCCACTTCGGTACCGCCCGTTCAATCCATCGGAAATAGAACCGGGCAAGAGAGGGCGGACCCGCTGCAAGGGCGGCCAGCGCCAGGCGGGCCAGGGCGTATTCCAGCCAATCACGCAATCCAGCCGCCGCCGAGGACAAGATCTCCGGAGTAGAACACGGCGGCCTGCCCCGGCGTGACGGCGCGCTGCGCTTCGTCGAAGCGAACCTCGGCGCGCCCGCCGGCCAGCGCCGTCACCGTAGCCGGCGCGGGGACATGCTTGTTGCGAATCCGCACCTCGGCGCGGACCGGCGCCGCAGGCTCGGCAATCGAAACCCAGTTCACATCACGCACCACGAACTCGCCTCGCAGCAGCGCATCGTTGCGCCCCACCACCACCGTCTGCGTGTCCGGATGCGTCGCGATCACATACAGCGGTTCCGGTGCGGCGACGCGAAGCCCCTTGCGCTGCCCGACCGTGAAATGATGCGTGCCGTCGTGGCGGCCGAGGATGCGGCCCTCCTCATTGACGATGGCGCCTTCGGTGCGCGCGCGCGGAATCCCCTGCTCGGCAAAGTAGGCGTCGATGAAGGCGGCGTAATCGCCGTTCGGAACAAAGCAGATCTCCTGGCTGTCGGGCTTTTCCGCCACCGGAATGCCCAGCTCCGCCGCCAGCGCCCGGACTTCCGGCTTCACCATCCCGCCCAGCGGGAACAGCGCCCGCGCCAACTGCGGCTGCGTCAGTCCCCAGAGAAAGTAGGTCTGATCCTTGTGCGCGTCGCGCGACCGCGCCATCTGCCACCGCCCGCTCGCCTCGTCAAGCCAGAGTCGCGCGTAGTGGCCGGTGGCGATCTTGTCGGCCCCCGCCGCGTCGGCCATCTCCAGAAACTGGTCGAACTTAATGAAGTTGTTGCACAGCGTGCACGGAATCGGCGTATCGCCCTTCAGGTAGGCGTCGACAAACGGGCGCACCACGTTCTGTTCGAAGCGGTCCTCGAAGTTCACCACGTAATAGGGGATGCCGAGATGGCCCGCCACCGCCCGCGCGTCGTAGACGTCATCCAGGGAACAGCACCGCCCTCCACCGCCGCCCTCCACCGACAACTGCGGCAGGCGCCGCTGATTCCACAGCTGCATTGTCAGCCCGACAATCTCGTGCCCCTGGCGCTTCAACAGCCCGGCGACGACGGAGGAGTCGACCCCTCCCGACATTGCCACCGCAATCGGGGCCGCCGCAATCGAATCAGGCATACACCGGCGACAGCTTTCTCAGGCGCGCGGCGGCAGCGGCCACCGCCTCAACCAGCGCATCCACCTGCTCCACCGTGTTGGACACGCCAAGCGAGAAGCGGATGCTGGACCGTGCCTGTTCCCTGGTCAGGCCCAAGGCCGTCAATACGTGCGAGGGCTCCACGGCGCCGGACGAGCATGCCGCGCCGCTCGATACGGCGAATCCCTTCAAGTCGAGCGCGATCACCATCGCCTCACCCTCGATGCCGTCAAAGCGAATGTTGGCCGTGTTGGCGACGCGCGGCGCACCGGCGCCGTTCACGTGCGTATCGGGCACGCCGTCGAGAATCGCCTGCTCCAGCCGGTCGCGCAGGGCGGCAATCCGCGCCATGTCCGGCGGCAACTCCCGGCACGCCGCGCCGAAACCCGCCAGGGCCGGGACATTCTCCGTGCCCGGGCGGCGGTCCCGCTCGTGATGCCCGCCAAACGTCACCTTCTGAAGCGCTGTCCCCTTCGGCACGATCAGCGCCCCGGCGCCCTTCGGCCCGTAGATCTTATGCGCGCTGAAGCTCAGCAGCGCGCCCGCCGGCAGGGCCGTCTTTCCGAGCGCCTGCACACAGTCCGAGTGCACGGCCAGTCCCAGGCCCAGCAGTTCCTCCACCGGCTGAATCGTGCCGAGCTCATTGTTCACGGCCATGATCGAGATCAGGTCGTTGTCGGAACGGATCGCGCGCCGCACGTCATCCGGGTCAATCCGCCCCGCGGCCGAGACCGGCACATAGGTCACCGGCGTGCCCTGCCGCTCCAGCTCCTGGCAGACGTTCAGCACCGCCGGATGCTCAATCACGGACGTGATCACGTGCGCCGGACGCAAGCCGAACAGCGCCAGATTGTTCGCCTCCGTTCCGCCGCTGGTGAAGACTACCTCGTCGGGCTTAGCGCCCGCCACCGCCGCCACCTCTCGCCGCGCCTGCTCCAGACGCTGCTTGGCCGCCTGCCCGTCCCGATGAATGCTGGAGGCGTTTCCGAACACATCGCGGAGACACTCCGTCATCGCCTCGATGACGCGCGGAGCCGCCGGAGTCGTCGCGTTGTGGTCGAAATACGCTCGCATGCAGGGGAAAGCCTTGCTACTTTCAGTGTAACGATGCCCCGTCCGATTCTGACCCTGACCACCGATTTCGGCCACACCGATCACTTTGTCGCGGCGATGAAGGGCGTGATTCTCGGCATCCAGCCGAACGCGCAGATCGTCGACATCTCGCACGATGTGCCCGCATTCTCCGTTCCGGAAGCCGGCTTCCTGATTGCCGAGGCCTATCGCTGGTTCCCGAAACGCACGGTGCACGTCGTCGTGGTGGACCCCGGCGTCGGCTCGGCACGGCGCCCGATTCTCGTCGAAGCCGCCGGGCAGCTCTTTCTCGGGCCGGACAACGGCGTCTTCAGCATGATCCGCGCCTTCGAGCCCAAGAACAAAGTGCGCGAGATCACCAATCCGAAACTGATGCTGCCGCACGTCAGCCGCACCTTCCACGGCCGCGATCTCTTCGCCCCGGTGGCCGCGCGCCTGACCAAGGGAGTGCTGCCCACGCAGGTGGGCAAGCTCATCCACGATGCGCTCCAGTTGCGCCTGGCCCTGCCGGAACAGACCAACAAACGCACCTGGACCGGGGCCATCATCAAGGTGGACCGCTTCGGCAACCTGATCACCAACTTCCGGATTCCCGGCTTTGAGCGCATCCGCACCAACCCGTTTGAAGTCGCCATCGGCTTTGAGAAGATTCACCGTCTGGCGCTGCACTACGCCGAGTGCCCGCCCGGTGAGCCGTTCGTGATCGAAGGCAGTTCCGGCTACCTGGAAATCTGCGTGAATCAGGGCAACGCCGCCAAGCAGCTCGGCTGCTCGGCCGGGGCGCCGGTGGAGTTGTCGCTGTTCTGAGGCTGGAATGCTTCCCGGCAAGCCCTTCTCGGGCGGCGCTGGTCCGAAAAGCTTTGATAGCATTTCTACGCAGTGCGAACGATCGGAATCCTCCTTCTTCCCCTGGCGTTAGCCTCCGCTGACGAACTCAGCCGCAAGGCCGAAGCGGTGCTGAAGAAGAACTGCCTCACCTGCCATGGCGCGGCGCTGAAATCTTCCGGGCTCGACCTTCGCACGCGCGAAGCCATGATCCAGGGTGGCGAGCGCGGCTCCGCGCTGATGCCCGGTCATCCGGAAACCAGCCGCCTGTACCTGTTCGCTTCCGGCACGGAGCAGCCCTCCATGCCGCCCGGCAACAAGCTCGGCGATGCCGATCTGGCCATTCTCCGGCAGTGGATCAAGGAAGGCGCCAAGATCGACGCCATCACTCCGGAAACCGAAGACCGCCTGGCCACGCTGGCCAGGATGGAAGAGCGCCCGATTCTGCCCGAAGAGCGCGCCTTCTGGTCTTTCCGTCCGGTGAAGCGTCCGGCGACAAAGTCCGTCGGGTCAAAAGCAATCGATGAGCTGTGGCGCGCCGCTCTCACGGCGAAGGGCCTTGCGCCCAACCCGCGCGCGGACAAGCGCTCTCTCATCCGCCGCGCCTATCTCGACCTGATCGGCCTGCCGCCGACGCCCGCCGAGGTGAAGGCCTTTGTCGACAATCCGTCGCCCGACGCCTGGCCGAAGCTGATCGATCACCTGCTCGCCTCCCCGCACTACGGGGAGCGTTGGGGACGCCACTGGCTGGACCTGGCGCGCTATGCCGACTCGGGCGGCTATGAGTATGACCGCGACCGTCCCAACGCCGCTCTCTATCGCGATTGGGTGGTGCGCGCCCTCAATGCCGACCTGCCTTACGACGAGTTTCTGCGCGTCCAGATTGCCGGGGATGAGTTCTATCCGGCGAACCGCGACGCCGTGATCGCCACCAGCTTTCTCCGCCTCGGTCCGGAGGCGAATATCAAGACCGCGCAGACACGCGCCGATGAACTCGACGACATCCTGCAAACCGTCGGCGGCTCCGTCATCGGAATGACCATCGGCTGCGCCCGCTGCCATAACCACAAGTTCGATCCCATTCCGCAAAAGGACTACTACCGGATGCAGGCCGTGTTCTTCTCGGCCAAGCCCGCCGAAGTGCCCGTCGTCGACGCCGAAGCGATGGCGCGGAATAAGGAAGCCGTCGCCGCCTGGGAGCTCGAAATCAAGCCCGTGCGCGACGAACTGGCCGCGTTTGAAAAACCCTTCCGCGACCGCATCCTGGCCGACAAGCGCAGCAAGTTCGCCGACTACATTAAGGTGGCCCTGGCGACGCCTCCCGAAAAGCGCACCGAAGGCCAGCGCCTGAATGCCATCCAGGTCGAGAAGACCCTCACCGTCACCGATGACGATTGGAAGGCGTACCTCTCCGCCGACGAAACCAGGCAGCGCGACGCCCTGAAGGCGAAAGTCGCGTCCCACGAAAAGCGAAAGCCGCAGTTGGAAACCGCGATGAGCGTGAAGGAGCCGGGACGTGACGCCGAACAGAGCCACTTCCTGCACCACGGCAGCGTCGATTCCCCCGGCACCGTCATGAAGCCGGGAATCCTCAGCGTTGCCCACGATGGCGAGTGGGAGTTCCCGTTGCCCTCTCCCGATGCGTCGTCCAGTTGGCGGCGGCGCGGCTTCGCCCAATGGATCGCCTCTCCGTCCAATCCCCTGACTGCCCGCGTGATGGTCAACCGCATCTGGCAGCATCACTTCGGTGAAGGGCTGGTCCGCACCGTGTCGAACTTCGGCAAAACAGGCGAGCGCCCGTCGCACCCGGAACTGCTCGATTGGCTGGCCAGCGAGTTCGTCCAGCAAGGCTGGTCGCTGAAGAAGATGCACCGCCAGATCCTGCTGACCGAGGCCTATCAGATGTCCAGCACCGACAACGAAGCCGGCTTGAAGGTGGACCCGGAGAATCGTCTCCTTTGGCGGCAGGCGCGCCCGCGCCTCGAAGCCGAAATCATTCGCGACAACATCATGGCCGTCGCCGGAACGCTGAGCACCAAAATCGGCGGCCCCGGCGTGCATCCCTACATCGATCCGTCGCTGTTCAGCGGCTCCAGCGGACGCACCTGGCCCGGCAAGGCGATTGATGATCCCGCGACGTTCCGCCGCAGCATCTACGTCTTCCAGAAGCGCACGATTCCCGTGCCGATGATGGAACTGTTTGACGCCCCCAACGGCATCGGCGCCTGCGCGCGCCGCAATCGTTCCACCGTCGCCACGCAAGCGCTCATCCTGATGAACAACGCCTTCGTGCATGACCAGGCCAAGCGCTTCGCCCAGCGGCTGGAGCGGGAGGCCGGCGCCGACCCGGCCGCGCAAGTGGCCCTGGCCTTTGAATTGGCGTTGTCGCGCGCGCCCTCGGCCAAGGAACGCGCCGAAGGCGTCAGCTTCATCCGAGCCTCGGGCCTGCATGACTTTGCGCATGCCGTCTTCAACCTGAACGAGTTCGCCTACGTACCCTAAGATGAGGCAGGGATGACATGAGCCAACGATTCCTTTCGCGACGGGAGCTGTTCCAGCGTGCCGGAGGCGGAATTGCCTCCCTGGCCGCCTCGGAGTTGCTGGCCAAAGCCGCCACCAGCGGGCCGATGTTTCCCAAGCAGCCGCACTTCGCCTCCAAGGCCAAGGCCGTGATCTCGATCTTCTGCTACGGCGGCGTCAGCCATGTCGATACATTCGATCCGAAGCCGCTGCTGGCACAGCGCGCCGGCGAGGCGATGACCGGCAAAGGCGAAGTGGTGGTGTCGCAGGGACATCCCGGCGGCCTGATGCCCTCGCCCTGGAAGTTCGCCAAGCACGGCCAATGCGGCATGGATGTCAGTGAACTGTTCCCGCACGTGGCCAAGCACGTCGACGAGATTGCGTTCATCCGCTCCATGTACTCGCTGTCGAACGATCACGCCCCGGCGCTGTTTCAGATGAACACCGGCTTCGTGCTCACCGGCTACCCGTCCATGGGCTCCTGGGTCACCTACGGTCTCGGCAGCGAGAATCAGAACCTGCCGGCGTTTGTGGTGTTTCAGGATTGGCGCGGCGGCCCCATCGGCGGCGCTCCCAACTGGGGCAACGGCTTCATGCCCGCTGCCTACCAGGGCACTCCCTTCCGTTCAACGGGCGATCCCATCGTCGACCTGAAGCCCCCGGAAGGCATGACGCCGGAACGCCAGCGGCGCTGGCTCGGCTTTCTCGACAAGCTGAATGCCGAGCATGCGGCCAAGAATCCCCAGGACTCTGAATTTGCCGCCCGCATCGCCACCTTTGAGCTGGCCTACCAGATGCAGAAGCACGCCACCGAGGCGGTCGCGCTCGGCACGGAGCCGGCGCACATCCAGAAACTTTACGGCCTCGATCAGCCGCACACGCAGTACGTCGGTCGGCAGGCTCTCATGGCGCGGCGGCTTGTCGAACGCGGCGTCCGCTACGTACAGATCTTCTCCGGCGGCGGCAACTTCGGCGAATCCTGGGACGCCCACTGGGACCTCAAGGAAAATCACGAGATGCACTGCGGCGAGACCGATCAGCCCATCGCCGCCCTGCTCACGGATCTCAAGCAGCGCGGGCTTCTCGAGTCCACGCTCGTGCTCTGGCACGGCGAGTTCGGCCGCATGCCGATCTCGCAACGCATGAACGGACGCGATCACAATCCGTACGGCTTCACCGTCTGGATGGCCGGCGGCGGCATCAAGGGCGGCCAGATTGTCGGCGCCACCGACGAGTACGGCTACAAGGCGATCGACCAGCGGCACTCCGTCAACGATCTGCACGCCACGGCGCTGCATTGCCTCGGCCTCGATCACGAAAAGCTGACGTATCCCTACAATGGGCGCAACATGCGGCTCACCGACGTCAGCGGCAGCCTGATCAAAGAGATCCTGGCCTGAGCCATGCTGAGCCGCCGCGAGTTTGCGGGGCTGCTCGGCACACCTCTTCTCGAGGCAGCGCCGAAACGCCCCAACATCCTGATCGTCATGACCGACGATCAGGGCTACGGCGACCTGAGCTGTCACGGCAACCCGATCCTGCGCACGCCGAACATCGACAAGCTGCACGACGAGAGTGTCCGCCTCACCGAGTTCCACGTCTCGGCCACCTGCGCGCCCACGCGGTCCGCCTTGCTCACCGGACGGCATGAGTTCAAGAACGGCGTCTCGCATACCGTCTTTGAGCGGGAACGCCTCAGCCTGAAGTCCACCACCATCGCGCAGGTTCTGCAACGCACCGGCTACGCAACCGGCATCTTCGGCAAGTGGCATCTGGGCGATGCCGCGGAGTATCAACCCAACCGCCGCGGATTCGACGAGATGTTCATCCACGGCTGCGGCGGCATCGGGCAGCAGTACAAAGGCACCTGCGCCGACGTACCGGGCAATACCTACTTCAGCCCCGTCATCCGCCACAACCAGACCTTCGTCAAGACTGACGGCTACTGCACCGACGTCTTCTTCCGCCAGGCGATGCAGTGGATCGGCGAGAAGCGTTCCAAACCCTTCTTTGCGATGATCACGCCGAACGCGCCGCACGACCCGCTGCAATGCCCGGAAGACTACATCGCGATGTACCGCGGCAAGACGCCAAATGAGAACGTCGCCCGGTTCTTCGGCATGGTCGCCAACATGGACGACAACATCGGACGTCTCACCGCGCACCTGAAGTCCACCGGTCTCGAGCGCGACACGCTGCTGATCTTCCTCACCGACAACGGCGGCACCTACGGGGTGAATGTGTTCAACGACGGCATGCGCGGCAAGAAGAACACCCCGTTCCGCGGCGGCACCCGTGTCCCGAGCTTCTGGCGCTGGCCCGGCGTGCTGGAACCCGGCACCCGCCGCAACCTCGCCGCGCATCTCGACATCTTCCCCACGCTGCTCGACGTCAGCGGCGCCAAGCCTCCCGCCGGAGTCTCGCTCGACGGCCGCAGCCTTCTACCCTTGCTCCGCGATGCCAGGGCGTCCTGGCCGGACCGTCACCTGTTCACCCACATCGGACGCTGGGACTTCGGCAAGGCGGCGGAATCGAAATACGCCCACTGCCGCGTCCGCAACTCGCGCTACAGCATGATCAACCAGAATCGCGGCGCCGACGGCTGGGAGCTTTACGACATCGCCAACGACCCCGGCGAAACCACCGACATCGCCGCGCCTTCCCGCTCCGTCATGGAGCCGATGAAGGCCGCCTACGACCAGTGGTGGGCCGACGTGCTGCCGCGCCTCGAGAACGAAGATGCCATTCCCCCGTCTGAGCCGCCCTACAACCGCCTCTACCGCGAATGGGCAGCCAAGGCGACCTCTGCTCCCTAGCTGCCGGGCAGGCTCGCCTGGCGCTTCGCCAGGAACTTCAGCACTCCAGGGGAGTGCGCCTTTCGCCAGGAAGTCCCCATGTCCGCGTTCTGCAAGAGCGCCCAGTGATGAGCGGCACGCAGCCCCGGTAGCTGCTGTTCCACTCTGTCGTAGGGCACGTGTCCCAGGACGCACTCCGGCGCGTGTGCGTATCCGCGCCGGCGGCCAATGATCTCCACCTTGGGCTTGGGCTTTCGAGGCAGAACGAGATTGATTCCCCACTGATCGAGGATCAGGCGTTCCAGAGGGCCCGCGTTCACCCGCACCAGATTAGGATGCAGGGTGACGGACCATTGCGCGCCCTCGCGTTCCAGGAGCCGGATCGAATCCTTGAGAAATTCAAGCGACAACGACGCGGCCGGTTCGGGAACATCTTGCAACAGCCGGGCAAAGACCCGCCGGGCGAATGCGGCGGAAGAACGTTGCTGCATGGTCAGCGTTGGCATGGGGGT
Source organism: uncultured Solibacteraceae bacterium (assembly GCA_964395885.1). Classification (GTDB taxonomy): domain Bacteria; phylum Acidobacteriota; class Terriglobia; order Bryobacterales; family Bryobacteraceae; genus JAPKYZ01. The sequence goes on from CAYNDS010000053.1 coordinate 14,926, forward strand.
GTCGTCAGCCGACATCCTACACGGGCCGCCGCCCTCGCCTGCTATCCTCAACTTTCCGCAAGCCGATTGGCCATGGAAACTCACTACGTCTGGACCCCGCCCGGTGCGGCCGGCTCCATTTTGCTTGCTTTTGACGTCATCGACGGCATGCTGCCGGAGGTGTTGCGCGCCTTCGGTGCCGTCCCCAAGCGCGGCCTGGAAGTGGGCGGACTGCTGCTCGGCACCAGGGACGGCAACTCGGTCACCATCGATGGCTTCCAGTTCATCGAATGCGAGCATCGCTTCGGTCCCGGCTACGAGTTCACCGATGAGGACCGCGCCCGCTTTGACGCCGCCGTCGCCGCCGCGGGTGCTCGCGCCGTTGGCCTGTTCCGCAGTCACACAGGCGACGGGTTTGGGCCCACTGGCGGAGACCAGGCGCTGGCGGACCGCCACTTCCCCGATGCCAACGCCGCCGTCCTGTTGATCAAGCCTTACGCGACCAAGGTCAGCCAGGCGGGATTTTTCCCCCGCATCGGCGCGCGCCTGGCAGCCGAAACGCCGCTCGAATTCCCGTTCTCGCGCAAGTTGCTGGGCGGGGGCCCGTCGCGCCGCCCCAGCCGTGAGGGGGCGGAGAGCGAATCCGATCCGGTACCTGCGCCCCCGCCGCCGCCTCGGGCCGACTCCCCGGCAGCGGCGCCGCCCCCCGTCCCTTCTTCTTCCCGCCGCGCCGCATGGTGGGCTGCCGCTCTCCTCGGGATGGCGCTGTCCGGTGCGGCCGGCTTTCAGGCGGCGCGCGTCTTTCCGCTTGACGCCGATGAAGCCGCCTACCGCTTCTCCCTGGAAGCCGTCCCCAAGGACCGCAACCTCGAAATTCGCTGGAAGCCCAACAGCCCGGTACTGCGCCCCGCCATCGGCGCGGAACTCCGCTTTCGCGCCGCCACGGGCAGCAAAACCGTTCCCATCGACCTCGATCAACTCCGCTACGGGCTGGCCATCTATGGCGAAATTCCCCAGACTCCGCTGCGCGTCGAGCTGGAAGTCCGGCACGTGTCCGGCGTTACGGTAAAGGAAACACACGACTTTTCCCCCACGTTGTCTGTACCGTAACCAATCCTTCGGAAAGTAGTGGTCAAACTACGTTCCGATGTAGCACAGTAGGAACATGGATCCGCACCGCGCGGAGCGCCTTGCCACGGCTCTGCGCGAAGAACTTCACAAGTTGATCAACTTTGAGCTCTCCGACCCCCGCGTAGGCGTCCTCGACGTCGCCGCCGTGGAACTGTCGCCGGACGGGCGCAAGGCTGTCGTGCGGGTTCTGCCCGGCGGCAGTGAGCCGGCCTCCGATGAGCAGATTCAGGCACTTACGGGTGCAAAAGGGTTTCTGCGGCGAGAACTGGCACAGGCGCTCGATCTGCGCCAGGTGCCGGACCTGTACTTCGAGGCGGCGGCCCTTGGCGGCACGCCGGACCGCTTCCGGCACCTGCTCAAGCGCGCCCGCCGCGGCCGTCCTCGCGAGGAAAATACTGCAAAATGAGGTACTTGGTGATAGCATTGGGGGTGCTCGGGGCGCGAGCACTGGCCGCCGATCCGGTTCGGGTCGAAGCCAGTCGCGACGCCATGGGCGGCACCTTTTCCGTCATCTTGTACGGCACGGACCGGGCCCGTCTGCAGGGCGCCGCCGCCGAGGCGCTGGAAGAGGCAGTCCGCCTCGATCAGCTCTTGTCCAATTACCGGCCGTCCAGTGAGTGGAGCCGGGTCAACCGGGAGGCCGGAAAGGGTCCCGTTGCCGTCTCCCCTGAGCTGTTTGACCTGCTGTCGGCGTGTGTCGCCTACAGCCGTGCCACGGAAGGGACGTTCGATATCTCGGTTGGTCCGTTGATGAAGATCTGGGGTTTTTACAAGGGATCCGGCAGACTGCCGCACCGCGCGGAAGTGCGGGAGGCGCTCGACCGCATGGGCTTCGACAAAATCGAACTGAACTCGGCCGCGCGCACCGTGCGCTTCACCAGACCCGGCGTCGAGATCGACCCCGGCGGGATCGGCAAGGGCTACGCCGTCGATCGCATCGTGTCGATCCTGCGGCAGGAAGGCGTGGTCTCGGCCTTCGTTTCCGCTTCCGGGTCCAGCCTCTACGGCCTGGGCGCCCCGCCCAGTGAGCCGAAAGGCTGGCGGGTCCACATTCGGCATCCCCGCGATGCCTCCCGGAATATCCAAGAAGTTTTTCTGAAGGACGAAAGTCTTTCTACCTCCGGCGCGCAAGAGAAGTTCTTTGAAGCCGGCGGCCGCATTTACGCCCACATCATGGATCCGCGGACGGGCTACCCGGCACAGGGCCGGGTACAAGTCTCCGTGGTCGCGCCCCGTACGCTGGACAGCGAAGCCTGGACAAAGCCCATCTTTGTGCAAGGACGCCAGTGGGCCGCCGCCCGGAAACCGAAATCCCTCCGCGCCTATATCTGCGAGGACACACAAGAACTCTCATGCGCGTGGCTCCCATGAACAGCCGCTTCCTAGACGCCTGCCGGCGCCGCCCCACCGATGTCCGTCCCGTCTGGTTTATGCGCCAGGCCGGACGCTACATGAAGCAGTACCGGGATATCCGCGCCAAGCACGGCATCCTCGAAATCTGCAAACGGCCGGACCTGGCGGCGCAGGTGACGCTGCAGCCGGTCGAGATTCTCGACGTCGACGCCGCCATTATCTTTGCCGATCTGCTCCTGCCCGTGGAGCCCATGGGCCTGAAGCTTCGCTTCGTGGCCGGCGAAGGGCCGCAGATTCTGAATCCCGTCGAAACGCCCACCGACATCGACACGCTGTCGACGTCCAACACGGACGAGCTCGGCTACGTCGGCGAATCGATCCAGATGGTGACGCGCGCGCTCGACAACCGCATCCCGGTGATCGGCTTCGTCGGCGCTCCGTTCACGCTGGCCAGCTACATGATCGAGGGCGGCCCGTCGCGCACCTTCCTGCGCACCAAGCAGATGATGTACCGCAACGAGACGATGTGGCGGCGCCTGATGGGCAAGCTGGTGGACGTGCTGGGCGCCTTCGCCATCCTGCAGATTGGCGCGGGTGCGCGGGCCATCCAGATTTTTGACAGTTGGGTGGGCGCGCTGGCTCCGGACGACTACGTCCGCTACGTGGCCCCCTACTCCCGGGCGCTGATTGAGCGCGTCCGCAGCGGCAACGTTCCGGTGATCCACTTCGGCACCGGCGTCAGCGGCTTCTTCCGAGAGCTCCACGCCGCCGGCGGCGACGTCATGGGCGTCGACTGGCGCATGAATATCGACCAGGCGTGGATGGACATCAGCTACCGCTCCGCCGTGCAGGGCAACCTGGACCCGGCGGCCCTCTTCGCTCCGCTGCCGGAGTTGCGCACCAAGATCACCGAGATCCTGAAGCGCACCGGTTCCCGCCCGGGGCACATCTTCAACCTCGGCCACGGCATTCTGCCGGAGACCCCGGTGGAGAACGTGAAGGCCGCCGTGCAGATCGTCCGCGAATTCCGGCTGTAGCGGTTCGCCCGGGACGGATCGTCAGCCCGGGACCGATCGTCAGAAATGCGCAGCGGGCAGGACCTCCCAGCCCGCAACCGTCCGTGTCTGGTGCACGGGATGGACAAGAGGCCCTCTTTCGGCAACGACTCTCGCGGAAAGCGGAACGCCGACAAGCTCAGTGGCGAGAAGCTCGAAGCCACGCCAGAGTGGCCCCAGCGGGATTTGAGGTGGCCGATGCGTGAAGCCAATCGCAATCACCGCCCTTCGTTCCGGGCCGGTTAGTTGAGCAAGCTTTTGCGCATCGCCGCGCAAGCTGGTGTTTCCTGGGTAGGGGTGTAGGACGTTCACCGACCAATCCTCCGCCTGCCTCCCGTTGTCGCCAAAAGGCCGGACAAGCTTGAACTCCAAAGCCCAGCGCCCCTGAATCAGAACATCCGGCGTCCGGCGGGTGCAGGCCCCTTGACAATTTGGGTGCGCGGACAGCGCAGTGGCGAGTCGCTTCAGCAGCTGAGGCTCACCGAACGGTCCGATACCAGACGGAAAGCCTTTATGTCGCGGCCGGTCTGAATCGATCCGTTGCAGGCAGTCTGCGACGAGCTGGACGAGCTCGTCGAATTGCATATCCGACCTTATCTCCGCTGATCGCATGTCTTCGAATTCGCTATCCCACGGCTTACAATGGCTGCGTGGGGACGTAGCTCAGCTGGATAGAGCGTCCGCCTCCTAAGCGGAAGGTCGGCAGTTCGAATCTGCCCGTCCCTACCATCGCCCGCGCCCGGTTTCGGCATCACAGACCTTGCCGAACGAGGGCGCTCGTGCACCAGATGTCCGCTCCAGCGAGACGTGTGTTTCGTCCCGCGATCAGGGACCGGCAGTTGCCCATCGATCGAAAAGGCCAGATCAGTCGAGAGCGTCACCGGGTTGTTGGGCCACCAGCCGCGAAGCTCCACGCATCCGGCGTTGGCTTGATCCTCTCCACCCGTCCCCGACAGCCGGTCGAATGCGGCCGGTTCGGTGCGCTCTGGCGTGATCGCCAATCGGTACGGCCCAGGTGCAAACGGGACACCGTCGAACGCGAACGAATTGAGCGGGGCGGAGAAACGGTAGGCGTTGGCCGGTTGGCCCTCGATGGTCGCGCCGCCCACCAAGGGGGCCTTCACCAGGCCACTGCCCACCGCCGCGCGCGCCCTCGAGGATGCTCACCAGCCAGGGCCAGCGGAACGTCGACTCCTATCCCGGTCCGCCCGGCATCGCCGCCTGAATCAAAAAGCGGTACAGGACCCGCGGAGCTTAGCGCGCCACGACGTCCAAATTCGCATCCATTGCCAGTTCCTCCAACAACCGGTCGACCTCCTCGGCGGTGTTGTAGCAGGACAGGCCCACCCGCACGACACCCTCCGCCTCGCAGCCCAGCCGCCGGATCACCGTCAGGGCGTAGAAGTTCCCGTGCGACACAAACACCCCCGCGCGGGCCAGCCGCTGCGCCACCTCGCGCGCCGTCTCGCCGTCGACCGTGAAACTCACCGTCGGCGCGCGATGCTCTCCCGGCAGGGGGCCATAGAGCCTTACCCGCGAGTTCGCCTTCAACCCTTGCCACAAATGTTCGAACAACGCGGAACTGGCATGATGCAGACCCGCCAGCGCGCTCCCCAACCGCTCCCGCCGCGTCGCGCCATCGCCGAGACTCGCCAGAAAATCCACTGCTGCCCGCGTGCCGTCCAGACTCTCAAAGCTCGGCGTGCCCGTTTCAAACCGCGCCGGACCATGGCTGTGCGCGGGTTCCAGCTTCGGCGTGGGCAGACGCTCCACCAGGCTTTGCTTCAGGAACAGCACGCCCGTGTGCGGACCGTAGAATTTATACGCGGAGCACGCCAGCAGGTCGCAATCCCACGCCCGTACGTCGATCAGATGGTGCGGCGCATAGTGCACGGCATCGACGAAGCAGAGGGCGCCCACGGCATGCGCCAGGCGGACCGCGCGGCCGACATCGTTGATCGTGCCCAGCGCGTTGGACGACGCGCCGATCGCCACCAGCTTCGTCCGGCTGTTCATCAGGCTTTCCAGGTGCGGCCAGTCCAGCGTGCCCGTTTCGACACTCATGCGCGCCGTGCGGATCACCAGTCCGCGATCCTGGGCCAACTGCTTCCAGGGGTCCACATTGGCGTGATGGTCCAGTTCCGTGACGACAATCTCGTCCCCCGGCTGCCACAGCCGCCCCAGCGCGCGAGAGACATGAAACGTCAGCGACGTCATGTTCTGCCCGAAGGCGATCTCACCCGGCAGGGCGCCCAGGTAGTCCGCCATCGCCTGCCGCGCGCCGGCGACCACCTGATCGGTCTCTTCACTGGTGGGAAAGGCCCAGCCCTGGTTCGCGTTGTGGCCCAGCAGGTAGCGGCTCATCGCGGCGGCGACGGAGGCCGGCACCTGCGTGCCGCCCGGTCCATCGAAATAGGCGATCGGATGTCCGCCGTGCTCTCGCTGGAGGGCAGGGAACTGTCTGCGAAGGATTGTGAGGTCAGTCAAGAAGTCTCCATCATGAAGCGGCTTTAATTCACAAGAGTGAGAGCGGACCCACCTTGCTCGCACTGAATAGTCAAATCCCAATTCTTGGGTTGTCCTCCTGTGGGGCGTGAACCTCCGACACGCTCCGCACCTTCGGGAACTTCCATTCCCGACGCGGCCGAGTTGTGTGACCGCGGGCTGTTGGCGAGGGTGACCGTTCGGAGTTTCCGTGAGGCTCGGAAACGACGACCGGTCACCCTTTTCCTTTCCCCACGATCTCCGTCCCCTCCCGAATCTCATCCGTCGCGCGCTTCAGGATCGTATCGCCTTCGCGCAACTCTCCCTGCACTTCCCACAAATCGCCCGAAGGCGCGCCGCGCCGGACGTTCACCCACCGCGCCTTGCCCTGCTCGACGCGGATGACGAAGGTGCGCTCCGTGGTGGTGGCGATCGCGGTCGGCGGAACCAGCAGCGACACGCGCCCCGGGCGCACGGGCCACTCCACTTCGGCATACATGCCCGGGGACAGGCGCCCGCCGGAGTTCGTCACGTCCACTTCGACGGGCATGGTGCGGGTCTTGGCATCCAGCGTGCGCGCCGGACGCGCAATCGCGCCGGAAAAGCTCTCGCCCGGAAACGCGGCGATCGTGAACCGGACGCGCGCGCCTCGCGCAAGCGCCCCCGCATCGGCCTCCGGAACGGCCACCACCAGGCGCAGGCGCGACAACTGCTCCAGGCGGACCAGTGGCTCCCGAGAAGGGCCGGCCAGGGCACCCGGATGCGCATAGCGCTCCGTCACGACGCCGTCGAACGGAGCCGTCAGCTTCAGATAGCGCTCATTCTCGGCAATGGCGCGCGAGGCGGACTCCGCCGCGCGTTTCGCGTTGCCGAGAGAGGCCACCAGCGCCTGGGCGGCTTCCACGGCCTTCTGCGCCAGTACCAGTTCATTGCCGGCGATGGCGCCCGGGGTCTCCGACGCCGCCTTCATCCGCTCATGCGTGC
>CAYNDS010000054.1:0-5736 GCA_964395885.1 uncultured Solibacteraceae bacterium
CTCCAGAACCGATGCAAAATGAGCGCAAGCGGCTCATCGACGATCAAGGACGAAAGGACCCGGGCGAGCTCGAAAAGGAAGGCTACGCCACCGGGCACTTCGCGACCAATCCCTTCTCCGGCGAGCCCGTTCCGATTTGGGTCGGCAACTTCGTTCTCGCCACCTACGGCACCGGAGCCATCATGGCAGTGCCCGCCCACGATGAACGGGACTTCGAGTTCTGCCGGAAGTACGGCATCGCCATCCGCCCCGTTATCCGTCCCGTCGATGGCCCTTTGCCCGAAGCAGATGCTGGCGCCACTTCTGATTACGGCATCGTCGAGCACTCAGGTCAGTTCTCCGGCCTCGGCTCCGCAGAAGCCCGGCAGAAGATGGCAGCGCATGCCGAACAGAGCGGCTTTGGCAAGGCCACCATCACCTACCGCCTGCGAGACTGGGGCGTCAGCCGCCAGCGCTATTGGGGCACACCGATTCCGATGATCCACTGCGGCACGTGCGGTCTGGTTCCGGTGCCTGAAGCTGATCTGCCGGTGGTCCTGCCCGATCGGATCGAGATCACCGGCCAGGGCCGGAGCCCGCTCGAAAACGTCGCCGAGTTCATCAACGTCGCCTGCCCGAAGTGTGGCGCGTCGGCGCGGCGGGAGTCGGACACGATGGACACTTTCGTCGACTCGTCCTGGTACTTCTACCGCTATTGCGATCCCGGCAACGCCAACCTTCCGTTCGACCCGGCCATCGTCGCCCGATGGATGCCGATGAACCAGTACATCGGCGGGATCACCCACGCCATTCTGCATCTGCTGTACTCTCGCTTCTGGACGCGCGTGATGCGTGACATCGGGCTGGTGAAGAACGACGAACCGGCGCACAATCTCTTTACGCAAGGAATGGTTCTGGGTCCGGACGGCACCGCCATGTCGAAATCCAAGGGCAACGTGGTGGACCCCGACGTCATGACGGAGCGGTATGGCGCCGACACCTGCCGGCTGTTCACGCTCTTTGCGGCGCCTCCGGATAAGGACATGCCGTGGAACGAGTCCAGCGTCGAGGGCCAGCAGCGGTTTCTGGGGCGCGTGTTCCGCTTCGTGACCCGCAACCTGGATGCCGCACGCGATGGCACCCCGGAATCCGCGCGCAAGGCCCAGCGCAAGCTCCACCAGACGATCCGAAAGGTAACCCAGGACTTCGACAATCGCTGGCACTTCAACACCTCGATCGCTGCCCTGATGGAGCTGCTGAATGAGCTGACGTCGCTTGAGGAAGGCCTGTCTTCCTCCATCGCGCGACAGATCGCCGAGACGTACACGTTGCTGCTGGCACCGTTTGCCCCGTTCGCCGCGCAGGAACTCTGGGCGCTGGCCGGTCACACCTCGCCGGTGTTCCGCCAGCCATGGCCCGCCTTTGATGCCGACCTCGCGCGCGAGGACGAAGTGGAAGTGCCGGTCCAGGTAAACGGCAAGCTGCGCGGACGCGTCACCGTCGCGCTGGGCACGCCGGCCGAGGCACTGGAGAAGGCAGCGCTGGCTGACGAAAAGGTCCGCGCCCATGTCGACGGCAAGCAGATCGTCAAGGTGGTAGTAGTGCCGGACAAGCTGGTGAACGTGGTGGTGCGGTAGCAGCTGACCGCATCCTGCGTCTTCTATACTGTCAAGCGATGACACGCCGCCAGCTCCTCGCCGCCGCGATTGCCGCTCTCCCGGTTCGCGCGGCGTCCCGGTTCGACCGTTCCCGCCTCTCGATCCTGACCGACGAGATCGGGACGCTGGATCAGGCCATCACCTTCGCCCAGCAGTACAAGCTTAGCTTCGTCGAACTGCGCGCCTACCGGCCCTGGACCCGTGAAGAACTGACGGCCACAAAGAAGAAGCTGGATGCCGCCGGGCTGCGTGTGTCGTTCTTCAACTCCGCGTTGCTGAAATACACCCGCCCCGGCACAACGGCCGTCAAGTGGGAGGACTTCTACGAAGACCTCTACAAGAAGGCTGGTCTCACGCCGGAAAAGATGGAGGCCACCCGAGAACAGGACTTGGAATGGGCCATCCAGTCGGCCAAGGCACTTGGCGCCCCGGCGCTGCGGACGTTCGGGTATTGGCGTGTGGCTGACCCCGGCTCGCAAGTGGAGCACCTCGTGAGTTCCCTTTCCCGCATGGTGAAGCAGGCGGCCGGCTCAGGCGTCACAGTCTGCCTGGAGAACGAGCTGGCCACCAACGTCGCCACCAGCGCGGAAGCCGCCACCATTTTGAACCGCGTACCGGGTCTCATGCTGAATTGGGATCCGCAGAATTCGGCCAACGCTGGAGAGGCGTCAGTGTTTCCGGATGGCTTCGCGAAGTTCCCTCGCAACCGCATCGCCAACGTGCAACTGAAGGCTGAGGGTCTGCTTGGCATGGACCTGACCGGACCGGCCAACAAGATCGATTGGCCGGGCATCTTCGCCGCGCTCGAACGCGACGGCTACGCGGGCCGGTTCGGGCTGGAGACGCACACGCTCAAGGGACCGGAGGTGAACATCCCCGCCTCTCACCGTTCCGTCCGGCGCATGCTGGAGCTGGTGCATGAGTCCTGACCCGCCCGGAACACTGCGATTCGCCTGCCAGCCAGGCTGCACCAAGTGCTGTGAGGTTTCCGGCTGGGTCTACCTCACTGAAGAGGATCTGCAACGGGCGGCCGCCTTTGTCGGACTCACCACGGCGGAATTCGAGTCCCGCTACGTCTACCGCACCCGTCACCAAAGGCGCCTTCGCAAGCCGCCCGGCGCCCAGTGCCACTTCCTCGTTGACGGCGGATGCTCGATTCATCCCGTCAAGCCGGTGCAATGCCGAGCGTTCCCATTTTGGCCGGAACTGGTGAAGGACCGGCGCGCCTGGAAGGCAACGGGGAAATACTGCCCCGGAATCGGACGCGGGGACCTGATCCCGCTTGGCGAGGCGCTCGAGGTATCCCGAGAGATGGAGACGGCCTACCCCCGGCAGTACTGAGGGTTTTCCACCCGCACAACTCAGTATCTTTCTCAGGCTAAAGTTTTTCCCTGTTCCACCGATCAAGGAGCATACGCCGGGGTTTGCACTTCGGCAAGCGAAAGGAACGCCCATGCTCCACGGACTTTCCGACAAACTGTCGCACTACATGGACCTGCTTTCGGTTCGCCAGAAGCTGGTCGCGTCCAACATCGCCAATGTCGATACCCCTGGCTACCTCGCCAAGGACATCGACTTTCAGTTCGAGTACCTGGCCGCGATGAACGGCGTCGCGCCGGACCTCATCGACTCGCCGGGCCTCAAGGTAAAGAACGACGGCAACAACGTTTCAATGGACCGCGAGACCCGCCTGCTGGCCGAGAATGCCATGCGGTTCAACGTGGCCCAGACGCTGCTGAAAGGCGAAATCAAGGCCCTGCGCGCCGCGATCCAGGAGGGCAAGGGCTGATGAGCCTGTTCCACCTGCTTTCGGTTTCCAACTCCGGCATGTCCGCGCAGCGGACCCGTGCCGAGATGCTGGTGCAGAATCTGGCGAACGCCGAGACCACGCGCACCGCCGACGGAGAACCCTACCGGCGACAGGACGTCGTTTTCGAAGCCGGAGACGTCGCGTCCCCGTTTTCCGCCGTCTATCAGACACAGCTTGCCTCACCAGCCCAGGGCGTCACCATTTCCGACATCGTGACCGATGACCGGGAACCAGACCGGCGCTACATTCCGGGGCATCCGGACGCAGACGCGAATGGCTATGTCGCTTTCCCTCGCCTGAATCCGGCCGAGGAGATGGTCGACCTGATGAACGCAACCCGCAGCTATCAGGCCAACGTCGCGGCGATGGGCGCGGTGAAGGACATGATCATGCGCTCGATTGACTTAATGAAATGAGCCTCCCGATTCTCCCCCCGTCGCTTTCCGGCGTTCAGTTCCCGCCGCTTTCGGCAACGCCGCCGCGCGCCACGGCCGCCACTGGCGAGGACTTTGCCGATGTGCTGGCCGGCTCCATGAAGACGGTGGAGCGCTTGGGCATCGAAGCCAGGCAGTCCGCCGAGCGCTTTCTTGCCGGTGAGGGCGAGGAGTTGCACCAGGTCGCGCTCTCGGCACAGCGCGCCGAGCTCTCGTTCGATCTGTTCCTGCAGGTGCGCAACAAGGTGGTGACGGCCTACCAGGAAATCATGCGGATGCAGCTCTAGCCTAACGAGACCCAAATGAACCAGATTCTGCAGCTTTGGAACGGACTCACCCTGCGCCAGCGGATTTCGCTCGGTGTTGCGGTGGCGGTCGTTGCCGCCTCGCTGCTCTGGTTCGTAAGTTGGAATCAGAAGCGCAATCTGAAGCCACTGTTCGCCAACCTGGCGGCGGAGGAAGCGGGGAAGATCACCACGCGCCTTCGCGAGCGGGGCGTTGCCTTCGAACTGACCGCATCCGGCGACACGATTCTGGTCCCGAGCGAGAAGCTGGCCGAGCTTCGCCTGGAACTGGCTGCCGAGGGATTGCCGCAGTCCGGACGCCTGGGTTTCGAAATCTTCGACAAGACGAACCTCACCGTGACGGACTTCCAGGAACAGGTGAACTATCACCGCGCGCTGGAGGGTGAACTGGAGCGCAGCGTGATGACGCTCGCGGAGGTCGAGCATGCCCGTGTCCACCTGACGTTTGCCAAGGAATCCATCTTTGCCGAGAGCCGGCAGCCCGCCAAGGCTTCCGTCATGGTCAAGCTTAAGCCCGGCAAACAGCTGACACCCGTGAACGTTCAGGCCATCACCCACCTTGCCGCGAGTGCCGTCCAAGGGCTGCAGCCGGAAGCCGTCAGCGTGCTCGACACCGCGGGCCGTCTGCTGAACCGCCCGAAGAAGCCGCTGTCCCCGGACCAGTTGGAGATGGACGACGCGCAACTCGACTACCAGAAGAAGGTCGAGCGCGAGATGCTCGCCAAGGTGCAGGCCGCATTGGAACCCCTGCTGGGCGCCGAGCACTTCCGCACCGCCGCTTCGGTCGAGGTCGATTTCTCCAGTGGCGACCTGAGCGAAGAGGTGTTCGACCCAACGCGCTCCGTCATCGGCACGCAACAGAAAACCGAAGACGTCAGCGGCGCCGTGATCAACGCCGGCGTTCCCGGAACGCAGTCCGCGCTTCCCCGCCCCACGTCTCGTCCCGGTGAGGGAGGCCGCAATGTCGCCCGCCGCACTGAGAACACGACGTACCAGACCAGCCGGACCGTTCGCCGGACGCGCCTGCCGCAAGGCATGCTGAAGCGCATCTCGTTGTCCGTGCTCGTGGATCAGGACCTCCGCTGGGAAGGCGTCGGCGACAAGGCCAAGCGAATCCTGGAGCCGCCCACGCCCGAGAAGCTCAAAAAGATCTCGGATCTGGTCTCGGCCGCCGTTGGGGTGCAACCGCAGCGGGGCGATCAGTTGATCGTGGAGAGTCTTCCCTTTGAAGCGACGCTGCGCGTTGCTCCGCCGCCAGGCCCGGCTCCGGCACAGACCACGGCTCCGGCACCGGGATCATTCGCCATGCCCGCTTGGATGCCACCCCTGCCCGCACCGCTGAATGACCCGAAGATTCTGGCCGCCGCCGCCGCGGGCGTCCTGCTGCTTCTCCTGCTGCTGATCGGTGGGGTTGTTTTCTTCCTCAAGAAGAAAAAGAACAAGAAAAAGGCGAAGGCCGAGGCTGCCGCCGCCGAACTCGCCGCTCCGGGTTCGATCCCGGCCCTTCAGGCAGCCGCGGCAGCCGCAGGGGGACTCCCCGCCGTGGCCGG
>CAYNDS010000054.1:5746-7033 GCA_964395885.1 uncultured Solibacteraceae bacterium
GTGGCCGGCTCCGGCGCCGAAGACTCGCTCACCAAGACCATCGAAAGCGCCCTCGCCACCAAGGAAGAGCGCAAGAAGTACCTGGAGCAGCAAGCACTGCAGGCGCTCAAACTCGACGACGTCGGCACCAAGAAGGGCGAGGTCCTGGCCAAGCACATTACCGAAGAAGCCGCCAAGGACCCGGTGTCCGTGGCGCAACTGATCCGAAACTGGCTGCAGGAGGACTCACTCGCCCGCTAAGGGCCAGGGATTCATCAAATGGTCGCAACTTCAGAGGAACAACCCGTACGGCTTAGCGGAGCCCGCAAGGCAGCCATCCTGCTCATCACGCTCGGCGAGGAGACCTCGGCGGCGGTGATGAAAAACCTCGACGAGGATGAGATTCAGGCGATCGGCCAGGAGATGGCCCGCGCCTCCTCGATCACCGCCGAGCAGGCCGAGCAGGTGCTGGAGCAGTTCTACAACATGCAGCTGGCGCGCGACTACGTCCTCAAGGGCGGCGTCGACTACGCGCGCAAAGTCCTCATCCAGGCCTTTGGACCGGAGCACGGCCGGAAGATCATCGACCGGATGCTGAAGCAGCTGGGCGGCGAGAACCTCAGCTTCGACATTCTCCAGAAGGCCGATCCACAGCAGCTCGCCAAGTTCATCCACAATGAGCACCCGCAGACCATCGCGTTGATCCTGTCGCACCTGCCGCCGCAGCAGGCGGCCGGTCTTCTGTTCTACCTTCCGCCGGATCTGCGCAGTGACGTTTCGCTTCGCATGGCCAGCCTCGACCAGATCTCGCCGGAAATCATTGGAAAGATCGCCAACATCATCGGAATCAAGCTGAAGGAGTTGGGCGAGGTCAGCCGCGAATCCGCTGGCGGCATCAAGGCCGTCGCGGAAATGTTCAACCGCCTGGACTCGGCCACGTCGAAGGACATCCTGGAATCGCTCGAGCAAGCCGAGCCGAAGATGGTCGAGCAGATCCGGCACCTCATGTTCGTCTTCGAGGACCTGCTGCTTCTGGACGCCAACGGCATCAAGGAACTGCTCGGCCGCACCGACCGCAAGTTGCTGACCGTGGCGCTGAAGGGAACGTCGGAAAAGCTCCGCGAGCACTTCATGGGCTCCATGTCGCAGCGTGGCGCCGAAATGTTGCGCGAAGACATGGACTCACTCGGGCCGGTCAAGATCAAGGAAGTCGAGTCCGCGCAGCAGCAGATGATCGCCGTCGTCCGGCAGTTGGAGGCCGAAGGCGCCGTCAGCCATGGCGCCCATGCACAGCCCCATCGCGACCGC
>CAYNDS010000054.1:7043-21656 GCA_964395885.1 uncultured Solibacteraceae bacterium
CTCGAAAACGAAGGCGTCATCAACCTGAAGGGAGCCGTCGGCGAGCAGTATGTCGTCTAGGATCGTCGACGGCCGCTTCAATGACCTTCGCCGTTTCGCCTGGCGGCCCTTCGGGGGCGGCGAACCCGCTGCCGCAATCGAAGATGAGGCATCGCTCACTCCGGAGCCTTCCAACGCCCGCCGGGCGGAGGATGAGCGACTTCGCCAACTCCTGGCTGATGCCGAGCAGCAGTCGGCGCGACTTTCCCTCGAAGCCTACCACCGCGGTCGACAGGAGGGCGCACAGGAGGGCGAGCGGCGCGCACAGGAGTCTCTGAGACCCGTGCTGGCACGCTTGGCCCAGGCCATCGAGGAAACCCACCACGCCGGACGGCGCCTTCGACGCGAGGCGGAACAGGATGTCGTAAAGCTCGCTCTCCTCATTGCCCGCCGCGTCATCCACCGGGAACTCTCCATGGACCCCGCTGCGCTGGTGGGCATGGTCCGCGCTGCCTTCACCCGTGTCGATCAGGTGGAGACCACACGCGTGCGCGTCCATCCGGACGACGCGGCACTACTGGCGGCACAAGTCCGGGACCTCTCCCCCACGCAGCCGCCCGAGCTGATCCCGGACGGCTCGCTGGAGCGCGGATCCATCGTGATTGAGACGCAGCGCGGATCAATTGACGCTTCCGTCTCGACTCAGTTGGAAGAAATCGAGCGGGGCCTGACGGACCAGCTTCGGAGGATGCGATGAGCGCGGCGTGGTCCGCAGCGCCTTTGCTGCGCTTTGTCGAAACGGTCGACCCAGTGCGATACGCCGGTTCGGTCACCGATCAGGTGGGCCTTCTGGTGGAGAGCGCGGGTCCTGCCGTTGGAACCGGTGACTTCTGTGAGATTCAGCTGCCCCAGCGCCCGCCCGTGCGGACACAGGTAGTCGGCTTCCGAAACGGCCGTGTGTTGTCGATGCCGCTTGAAGAGACCGACGGCCTGCCGCTGGGCGCCCGCATCGTGGCCCGGCCAGAGGCGGCTCGTGTCGCCGTTGGGCCCGGACTGCTCGGCCGCGTCCTCGACGGCTTCGGCCAACCGATTGACGCTGGCGAGCCAATCCCAACCGAAGCGCTTTATGACCTCTATCGCAAACCGCCCGGGCCGATGGAACGCGCCACGATCGAAACGCCGCTGGCCACCGGAATTCGCGCCATCGATAGCCTGCTGACCTGTGGCAAGGGGCAACGCATCGGTCTGTTTGGCGGCTCCGGCGTCGGCAAGTCGACGCTTGTCGGCTCGATGGCGCGCAACTCTTCGAGCGACGTTTCCGTGATCGCGCTGGTGGGGGAACGGAATCGCGAAGTCCCGGAGTTTTTACGCCATGAACTCGGTCCGGAGGGTCTGGCCCGCTCCGTTGTGGTCTGTTCCACGTCGGAGCAGCCCGCGCCGCTGAAGTTGCGCGCCGCCTTTGTCGCCATCGCCATTGCCGAGTACTTCCGCGATCAAGGCAAGGACGTCCTGCTGGTCCTGGACTCGATTACCCGCCTGGCAATGGCACAGCGCGAGATCGGCCTGGCCGCCGGGGAGCCGCCCTCGCAAAAGGGCTACACCCCCAGCGTCTTCAGTTTGCTGCCGAAAGTCTGCGAGCGGGCCGGCTGCTTTCCTTCCGGCTCGATCACGGCCTTCTTCACCGTGCTGGTGGACGGCGATGACATGAATGAGCCCATTGCCGATGCGGTGCGTTCGATTCTCGACGGGCACATCGTCCTGTCGCGAGAACTCGGCATGCAGGGTCACTATCCCGCCATCGACGTCCTGCAGTCGATCAGCCGCCTGGCCGGCCGCCTCGCGTCGCCGGAGCAGAAAACCGCCGCCGCCGCCATCCGCGAAGCTCTCGCCGAGGTTCGCCGCTCGGAGGACCTGGTGAACCTGGGCGCCTACGCCGCCGGATCGAATCCGAAACTCGACGCCGCACTTCGGGAACGCGACGCCATCCAACGCTTTCTGCGGCAGGATGCTCAAGAACAGGCGCCGTTCGCTGATACGGTTACCCGACTGCTCGCGCTCCGCACCGGCCTGCAATGAAGGCGTTCTCGTTCCGGCTCGCGCGTGTGCTCGAACTGCGGCGCCTGGAGGCGTTCGCCGAACGTGCAAAGCTCGAGCAGGCGCTGGCCGACTGCGCGCGTCTCGAAAGCCGAATCCGCGAGTGGGAGCAGGTGCGGGCCGAGGAAACGCGCAAGGCCAGCGTCCCGCCAGGTGCCACGGTCCTGATCACGGAACTCGAACAGCGGGCTCACTTTGCCGACGCCCTGCGCCGCCAACGTCGCGCCTTGGACCAGGAACTCGCGGCTGCCCGCGAGGCCGCTCTGGCGCAGCAGGCGCGATTCGCCGATGCGGAACGCGCCTGCCAGTTGCTGGAGAAGTTGAGGGACAAACAGCGCGCCGCTTGGGAAGCCGCCCTGGCAAAGGAGCTCGACGAGTTGGCCGCCGATTCGCACCGCGCCCCGCTCCAGGCGGAGGCACGGCGGTCGATGGACAAGGACTCCGCTGCCCGGACTTCCGGCTCTTTCCGTTAAGCAGCTTCCCGCCGGGCGCGCAGGCCGGCGGCCAGAGCCGGAGAAAGCAGCAGGAACAGCAACCCGAACCCCATGAATCCGCCGCGCGTCAGGTCATAGTCCTCGACAATGCGATCCCACGAGTAGCCGAGTGAGCGCCCCAGCGCCACTTCAAAGACGACAATCATCGCCACCCACAGCGCGCCCAGCCCCAACTGCTGCCGCCGCGTCCGGGCGCCGATCCAGTCAACCGTCACGTAGGCGACCGCAAACACGATCCCGGAGCCGATCAGCACACCCCACTGCCGGGCCTCGAGATCCCCGATTCGCGGCGCCACAAACAGTTGCCGGATCGTCCCGTGGATCGACTCCATCACCACCAGCAGGAACCAGCCCGCTACCGCCCTGCCAAAGCGCATCGAAGTTTCGCTAGCGCCCGCGCCAAGCCGCATCCGGGGCCCCCAGCGAGACCAGATTGGCGAAGATGCGCATCGCGCCTGGAACGGCGTAGGGGATCTGCCGATACCAGGCATACGCACAGTAAATGTAGAGGCCCTTGCCGTGCCGCGCCACCAGCCAGCCTCCCCGCTGCGGAGCTTGCCCGGTGTCATTGGACGCCAGCAGCGGCTTGTAGCGCGAATCCCACAGGGACAGGAACTTCGACCCACGCTGCTCCACCCACCCTTGAAAATCGGCGGTCGAGATCCGGTTGGGCTGCTGAAAGACCGGGTCCGATGGGTCCAGGATCTCGACGGGCGAGTCCTCCTCGCTGATCTCCTCGGCCCGCATCGTCATTTGGTAGGGATACGGACCGTAGTTCCCGTCAAACTCCTGCGTGTTGTACTGCACCACCAGCACGCCGCCGTTGGCAGCATACTCCAGCAGTCGCGCGTTGTAGGTCTTGACGTCCTTGCGCGCCGCATACGCCCGAATACCCACCAGAATCGTCGCGTACCGCGAAAGATCGCCGGAAGCCAGAGCGTTGGCATCCAGAAGGTCATACGGGACGCCCAGTTGCTCCAGGCCCGCCGGGACGCTGTCGCCGGTCCCCATGATGTAGCCCACACGGACGTTCCGCGACACCTCAACCGGCACGCGCCGCACCGTGTGGCGCGCGGGGGCAGCCAGATAGACCGTCTCCGTTCCGGGCTGTCCAATCGGCTGGAAGCTTGCCGCGTACTCCGCCCCATTCACTGTCGCCACTGCCTCCACGACAGCTTCCGACGCGCCATTCGCCGGCGGCGGCTGCAGGGTGAAGTTCAGGTTGACCTCGTCGCGTTCCTTCTCGAAGCCGAATGCCGCATCGGCAGGCATGGCGGACCAGCCCGCGGGCACCTTCAACGCCATCGTCCCTTTCGCCGGACCGTGGACGTTGTTTCGGACGTTCACGGCCACCTGGTAGCTCGTGCGCGCCAACGGTAGCGTTCCCGCTTCACTCAGGAAGCGCACGCTGACCGGCGGACCATTCACCAAAGTGCGGCGGGATTGGCCGGCCACGGCATCGACGCTCGATGTCTCGACGGGCGCCTGGAGCACGAACGTTTCACCGGCATAGCGCAACGTTGCCTCGCCGGTCAGCGCGGGCCGCGGCAACGGCTGCGAGAATTGCGTGTCGTCCAGAATCTGGTAAACCGACTCCCGAACTGAGTTCCGCCGCCAGTAGGCCTGCGTGAACCCGCTGCCGGAGGCGATCACGCGCTTGGAAACAGTTTCCACCGGTTCTGTTCCACGCACATAGACGTGGACTGCCGTCTTCGGAGTGACGCCGGGAGTCACAATCGAAAGCGTCTCCACCGCGCGGAACATCGCAAACGGGCCGGACGGTGGAGTATCGGGCTCCACCACGGCATCGACTTCCACGCCGAGAGCCAGCGCCAGCGCGCGCGTCGCCGCCGCCTCCAACGCCGTTCCCCGAGCGGCAGCCAGTGCCCGCGCCAGGTGTGGAGCGCTGCCATTCGGCCAGGCAGCCAGCGCTGCCCGCGCCTCTTCCGCCAGGCGGCCGGCTGAGGCCACGTCCAGCCGCTCAAAGACGTCGCGTTCCTTCTCGGCCATCCCCACCTTCGACTTGGCCAGCTTGTAGTAGCCGATCGCCGGACCGGGACGCGGCACGCTCAACGCCATCCCCTGCGAACGATGCCAGCGATAGCCGTCGCGCCCGATCTGTGCGTAGCTGCGGCCCAGAACCGGATCATAGACGCCGCTGTCAATTGCAATGGTCCAGTTCTCCGCCTCGCGCCACCCCCCGAGATAGAGCTTCTGCGCCTGCCAGGCCGGGCCCAGTTCCGGATGGTACGCGGGGTCGCCCGCCGCATCGAACATCAACTGCGCCATCAGTCCCGCCGCCTGATGATTGCCGTGACCATCGCGAGACGTACCCTGAAAACGCGACACAATCACATGCGGCTTCACCTGACGAACGATGCGCACGCAGTCCTTCAGCACATCGTCCTTGTTCCAATTGCGGAAGGTCTCCTCCATCGTCTTGGAGAAGCCGTAGTCGACAAACCGTGTGAACCGGACCTTCGCGCCATAGTACTCGGCGGCTTTCAGCATCTCGCCGGTCCGCAATGCGCCCAGCCCCTCGAAGAAGTCGCCGCTCACGAGATTGGCGCCGCTCTCGCCCCGGTTCAGGATCAGCATCGTCACGTCCGCGCCTTTGCCGCGCGACAGATAGGTCAGCGTGCCGGCATCCTCATCGTCCGGATGCGCAGTGACACTCAGCACCCGCGCCGTGGTTTGCAGCTTGCGAATCGCCTGATGCAGCCCGACGGCGCCGCGGTCTTCCGCGATCGGCTCCTTTGCGAATGCTAGCGAGCCAAGGACAACGAGGCTGATGATGCGCATAACTCCTCCGCTTTGCGGCGCGCCTCCAGAATCGAGGCGCTCTTGATTTCGTCGTACCCGCGGATCAGGTCTGGCAAAGCAGCCAGCTCCGCGACTTGTGGATGCGTGACATTTCGCGACAGAAGGTCGCGGTACCAGGCAATGAGCTGTCTCTCCTCGCGACGGTGACGCGTGTAGCCGAACGGATCGGCCGCTGTCCCGCGCAGAACCTTCATCGCCGCCAGCAGACACAGCGCCGGACGAAACCAAGGGCCCAGCTTGAGCTTTCGCCGCATGCCCAACGCACGAAGCAGAGGCGGATGCAGGTGGTACGTCACACCTTCCCAGCCGGGCTTGGTCAGCAGCCGCGCCACTTCATACTCGTCCTTGTACGCCATCAGCTTGTAAAGCCCGCGCGCAACGCTGTCCCGGATTTCGACGGGCATCGAGTCGACAAAGACGGCGTGCTCCCGTGCATAGGCGGCGTTCTGATAGGCCGTTAACTCCGCCGCGTAGTCCAGCGGTGCAACATGTTCAGACTTTGCTTCCGGACGCCGCACATAAGCAGACCGGCCCCAGGCAAAGGCAGCCAGGTTGCCCTTCACCTCCACCCCGTTCAACGTGATCGCTTCCTCGATCGCCGCGCGCCGGATCGGGATCAGCCCCGCCTGCCAGGCGAACCCCGTCAGGAACATATTCACGAACAGGTGACTGCCCAGCAGTTCCTCCGCCCAGCGCGTCGCATCGATGGACAGCGGTCCCGGCAGCGGCGTGTTCAAGACCGCCACTCGCGCCGAGGCGGGCACTCCCGGCGCGTCGAAGCCGAGGTACACGTCCGCATCGACGATCTTTGCCGCAGCGGGTCTCGCGCCGGGCGACAAGGTCAGGTGCGACGTCACCGCCCCGCCTTTCTGCGCCAATCCTGTCTGATCCAGCGTGACGGCGTGCAACCCGTCGGCGACGGCGGCGGTGGCCAGGATGGCATTGATGGTGACGACGCCCGTCCCGCCGACACCGGGCATCACCAGGCGCCAGGCGCCGTCCCGAAACTCGGCGAAGCGCGCCGGCTCCGGAGTTTCCGGCGGCGGCTGCATCTCCCGCTTCCGCACCACCCGCTCCGCCTTCCTCGAAACGAAGGACGGGCAATCGCCAAACGCGCACGTCAGGTCCTTGTTGCAGGACGATTGATGAATGCTCATCTTCTCGCCCTTCGCCGTCGCCACACGATGCAAGCTGGCGCAGTTGGATTTCTTCAGGCAGTCCCCGCAGCCTTCGCAGACGTCCTGATGAATCACCAGGCGCGTTTCCGGCTCCGTCATCTTGCCGCGGGCGCGCTTCCGGCGCTTCTCGGCGGCGCACTCCTGGTCGTAGATCAGCACCGATACGCCGGGCACCGTTTCCAGTTCGCGTAGCACCGTCTCGAGTTCGTCGCGGTCGCGCAACTCCGCAAGGGGCGAGAAACGGTCGCGGAAGCCGGTGACCTTGCCGACGTCTTCCATCAGGACGACAATCCGCCGTGCGCCCTCCGCTTCCAACTTCTTCGTCAGTTCCGGAACCGGCAGCGCCCCTTGCGCATCCTGTCCGCCGGTCATGGCCACGTGGCCGTTGTACAGCAGCTTGAAGGTGATATTGACGCCCGCCGCGACGCAGGCTTGCACGGCAAGTGACCCGGAGTGAAAGAACGTTCCGTCGCCGATGTTCTGGAACATGTGGCCGCGTCCCGAAAACGGCGCCATGCCAATCCATGGCGCGCCCTCCCCACCCATGTGCGTCGCGTAGCTGAAGCCGCGCCCGGCGCCCTTCAACATCACCGCCATTCCGTGACAGCCCGTGCCGCCCCCGGCAATCTGGCCTTCCAGCAGGATCGTCGAACGGTTGTGCGGACAGCCGGAACAGAAGTTGGGCGGGCGCCAGGGACCGCTCGGAGAGCTCACCGTCTGCGTCGGCAGCGCAACGCCGAGCAACGGCGCAATCGCGCGCGCAATCGTTTCCGGGTCCAGTTCACCGTAGGGCGGAAGGATGTCCTTGCCGTGGATCGCCGGACGCCACGGCCCGCCGTACAACGCGTCGCGGATCTGCATCTCAAGGAAGCTGCGCTTCTCCTCGATTACGATCAGAGCCTCCAAACCCTCCGCAAATTCGCGCGTGAAGACTTCATCGACCGGATACGTCATGCCGAAATGCGCGATAGGAATCGCTTCGGCATCCACACCCAGCAGGCGCAGCGCCTCCACCAGGTCGTAGTAGGGCTTGCCCGCGCTTGCAATGCCCACTCGCCCGGCGCGCCCCGTTCGCCGGTTCAACCCGTTCGCCCGCGCAAACGATTTTGCGGCTTCCAGGCGCCGCGTCGCCATCTCGACTTCCATCCGCAGCGTGTGCGGAATCACCAGCATCGGGTCGTTGTGCTTGACGTATCCCTCCGGCTCGACGAAGCGATGCCGCCCGATCGAGACATCGATACTCGCGCCGCCATCGCATACGTTGGTCACCAGCTTCAACCCCGACCACGCGCCGGAATAGCGGGACATCGCAATCGCCGCCAGCCCAAAGTCGAGAATCTCCTGCGTGCAACCCGGCATCAGCGTCGGAATCCCGAGATTCATCAGGCTGAAGTCGCTCTGGTGCGGAATCGTCGAACTCTTCGACGCATGATCGTCGCCCGCCAACACCAGCGCCGCGCATTTTCCCGGAGAGCCCGCCAGGTTGGCGTGCCGCAGCGCGTCATGGGACCGGTCGACACCCGGCCCTTTGCCGTACCAGATTCCGACCACGCCTTCCACCTGCGGCTGTCCCGCCACCTCAAAGATCTGGCTGCCGAGAATGGCCGTCGCCGCCAAGTCCTCATTCACGCCGGGAACAAACCGGATGTTGTGTTCGCCGAGCAACTTCCCCGCGCGTGACAACGCCAGGTCGAAGCCGCCCAGCGGTGAACCCTCATAGCCGGAAACGAAGGCGCCGGTCCGCAGCCCCGCCCCCCGGTCCAGCCGCATCTGGTCCAAAGTCATCCGGACCAGCGCTTGAATTCCCGAAAGGTAGTGCGTACCGTCCAGTGCCGTGTATTTGTCGTCCAGCCGCATGCCGTAGTGCCCGCGCCGACCCACGACGCCAGGCAGAGCATAATGAGCGTATCATTGCTATTTCAATGAGCGTGATCATGCGCTTCGGCACGAAGAAGGCGATTCTCTGTGCCGCTCAATGGCAAGCAGCCGATACAGACCTGGAAGCGATGTTGAACCAGGCGACCAAGGAATGGCTGCAGCAAACCGGCGGACCCGCTCTGGGCGACGCCGATCCGGACTTCACCACAGCCATGACCATCGGTATCGCGCACGGCGGGCGAGTTCATCGCCACATTGCCAGTGACCGGGCCAGCCACCGCACCGCCTATGTCCGCGCCCGGCAGTTGGAGTTGTTCTAGGTGAGTTTCGTCTACAGCTTCTGCAGCGCCGGAGGCGGCATGATGGACGTCTTCGGCATCCCCGGAGCTTTCGGCGCCGGCGGGGCCGAAGGTGCCGGCATCGTGTCCCAATCGATCTCCTCGCCCGGTTCCGCCTTTCGCAAGGTCACCGTGCCACGGTTCGAATCGACCGTGATCTCCGGTCCCGGACCCGTGCTGCCCCGCAGGGTGCCGCCGCGACGCTCGCTGCTTTCCAGCTTGATCGCCGGCGAGTAATCGTTCTCGACCTCACCGCGATCCGTCGTCGCCTTTAGGCTGAACTTCGCGTTCTCCGGCAGCGCCAGGTCGACGTCTCCATTGCGCGTCTTCACCTGCATCCTGGCCAGCGGCAGTTTTCCGGGCCGCAACTCCACATCGCCGCGGTCCAGATCGATTTCCAGCGTGTCGGTGAACTCGCTCAGCCGCACGTCCTTGGTCCGCGACGTGATCCGAACCGGTCCCACCAGGCGCGACCCAACCAGCTCCCCGCGCGTCAGCCGCACATAGCCCGGGATCTTTGCAATCACCACCGTCGACGTCGAACTCTCATACCGCGTCGGCTGCGACACATTGCGGAAGCTCAGGTCGCCGGAGAAAGACGCCAGCACATCCACCTTGCCGGTGATGTTTTCCAGCTCCAGATCCTCACCGCGGCCCTTCACCTCGACGTTGCCCGTCACATTCACCGCCCGCACGATGTCGCTACGGCGCAGTTCGATCCGTGCGTTGCCGGTAATGTCCTGCAGCCGCACGCCGGCATTGTCGCTATTGATGTCCACGCCGGCGTTCAGCCCCGCGATATCAAAATCTCCATAGCGCCCCCTGCACTCGACAGCCATCGTTTTCGGCACCTCGATTTCGAGGTCGCTCGACACGCGGCCGTCTCCGGTCGCCTTCTCCTGGTTGGTGCGGATGACGATCTGCCCCGCCTGATTCTTAATCTCCAGCGGCATCTCTTTGTTCAAGCGCTGGGCCTCGTCCTCGTTGAGAGCGCGCACTGTGTTGCGGGCCGTCACGCGAACTTCGGACGTCGCACCCGCAACAATCCGCGTATTGCCGCGCAGATTCTCCACCAGCAGCCGCGTGGCTCCCGCCGCCGGCATCTGACCAGTGTTCATGAAGTCGTGCGGCTCACCGAACATTTCAATGCCGCGCACGCGGAACGGACCGAAGTTGCCGCTCATCCGGTTGGCAAAGCTCGCGCCGGAACCGAGAATCGCGATCAGGACGACCACCAGCCACTCGCCGCCGCTGATGCCGACCGTCGGCACCGGACGCCGGCCCAGATAGGCGAAGATCACCTCTGCCGCGCGCAACAGTCCCCAGCCGATCAGCAGGAACGGCCAGTAACGCGACACCATGCTCAGCACCGACAGGTCCGGCCGCAGGTTATGCAGCAGAAACAGGATGCCGATCACGATCAGGATCAGCGGAAAGACAAACGATCCGCGCTTCATCACACACCCCCCGTCGGTGTCGTTCCGGTCCACTGCGAAGTGGGATAGGTGGGCGGCGGAGGCGCTTCGCCCTTCGGAGCGACGACCTCCAGCAGCCGCATGGCACCGTAGATGATCACCAGCACCGGCCAGGTCCGGCTCCACGGCCAGCCTCCGGCCTGATCCACCGCCAGCAGCGTGCCGAAGGTCGTCAGCATCACCGGACCGCGCAGCGCCCGCAGCAGTTGCGAAAGGCTGTTCATGGCTGCGTCTCCGTCCGCTGCAGGTCCGTGCCCGGCGTATCCGAGTAGCCCTTCACCCGGGACCAAAGCATCGCGGCGCCCGCGCCAATCAGCAGTAACGGCCAAAACCTCACAAAGTCGGCTACGCGCAGCAGGCCGAAGTTGTTCAGCAGAAAAATCACGCCCAGCAGGATCAGCGCCACCGGCAGCAGAGGCAGGCCGCTCTTGGCCGACGGCAAGATCGAGGAGAACTCATCCACCGCCTCACCCGCCGCGCGCTTGCGCGCCGTGTGATAGGCCTCAAAGCACTGGTAGAACACAAAGACTGCCGTGAGAATGCCGAACAGCGGACCCAGCCCGCCGCTCAGTTGATCGTTGCTGGCCAGCGACACCAGCAGCCCAAAGAGCACGGCGTGCAGGAAGCCCTTGCCGTACTGCCCGTTGTAGATGGCACCCACGCCCGGAATAAAGCCGAGCACAAAGGCCAGCCCCGGAATGCCGCTTGCCGACACCGTTCGCGGGTCCGGCGCGACATAAGGCGATTGCGGCTCTGGCGCGGCCCCGGCCGCCACCGGCACGTGCTCTTCACAGAACACCGTCCCCATCGCCTCCCGCCGCGTCTCATCGGTCAGAGGCTTGCCGCACCTGCGGCAGTAGCCGCGGCTCGGCCGCGGCTCACTCGCCACGGTTTCGGCGTCGGGGGCTGTGTTCGTTACGTTCAACGGGTCCATGGTCATTTCCCCTTCTTGGTTTGCGCCGGTGCGGGCGCGGGGCTGGGCGCGGCCGTCTCTTCGGCTTCGCGCTCCTCATTCATCTCCCGAATCCGCGTCTGGATCTCATAGACCCAGCGCAGGCTCTCGTAGTACTTGATCGCGTCGTTCCACAACCGGTGCAGTTTGTCGTCGATCGTTGCCACCACGCGCACCGGATCCAAATCGGCTGGCCGCAGCGGCTTCACCGGACCGACAAACTTGCCGATCATCGAAAACGACAGGATGGTCATCGCCATCCCCATGGCAAACTTCGGCTGGAGAATCGGCGCAAACAGCCGTGCCAGCCATGCCGACACTCCCCTCCGACGCCGCGTCGATGCCTTTGCCGCGGGCAACTGATGCACGATTTTCGTAATCAGTTCCGGCGGCGGCACCGGATCCTGGCATCGCTCCATGAAGGCGATCGCCGCCCGCGAGTCCTCCAACAGTTCCTGGCACGCCACGCAGCCGGCCAGGTGAGCGTCCACCGCCGTTCTCTCCGCCGCCGGAAGTGTGTTGTCCACATAGTCCGCCAGCAGCGATTCCAGGTCGGCGCATTGCAAGCGGAGCGGATTTTCGTGACTCTGGCTCATACGCTTACCTTCTGACGGCGCAAGATTCGCGCCAACTCCGCGCGTCCACGGTTGAGCCGGGACTTCACCGTTCCTTCGGGGATCTGTAGCGTTTGGGCGATCTCCCGATAATCCATGTCTTCCAAATCCCGCAAAATGACCGTTTCCCGCAACTCCGGCGACAGCTTCGCCAGCGCCGCCTGCAGCAGGTCGCTTGCTTCGCGACCCGCCAGCATGGAATCCGTCCGCGCCTCGATGGCGGTCTTTTCCTCCAGCATCGGCAGCTGGTCCTCCAGCGAGTCCGATGCCCGCTCCATCCGCGACCGCCGATAGTGATCGATCAGCAGATTGCGCGTCAGCCGGCCCAGCCACACCGCAAACGAACCTTCGCCCGCCCGGAAGCTGCCCAGCGACTTGAACACCCGCAGGAAGACCTCCTGCGTCAGGTCCTGCGCGGCCGCATCGGAGGAGGTGAATCGATAACATATCGCATACACACGGCGCGTATGCGTTCGGACCATTTCCTCCCAGGCGGCATCCTCGCCCGAAAGGCAGCGGTCGACGAGTTCGGCATCCGGGTCCCGGAGTTCCGGGCGGCGTTCGGCGACTTCAGACACGACGGGCTGAACCATCCAGAAATGAACCGTCATCGCCGAGTTGTGAGTCACCGGAGCCATTTCCTCGATTCCGTCTCCACTTCAAGAAACGAGGGTTTGGCATAATTAGTTCGCTCTCTCTTGCCCGGAACGTCTCGTTCACGAACTTTCACATTCTAGCGTTCCGCGCCCGGACGGCAAGTGCGGTCATGAATTGACACGAAAGACAACTCCCTGGCGCATCGGGCTGCCGCTGGTGATCGCGGCGGCGCTGGTCGCCGTCTGGCTGGCGGTCGGAAACAGCTCCTTCGACCTGGCGGCCTTCGGACGCGCGTTCACGGAAATTCACTGGGGTTGGTTTTCCGCTGCGCTGGTCGTTGTGTTTCTCACATTTGTCGGGAGGGCGTGGCGGTGGGTGGTGATGGTGCGGCCGATGTCGGACTCGATTCGCCTCGGTCCGGTCCTGCGCGATACGTTGATCGGGCTTTCTGCCACGGTCGCCATCGGGCGCGCCGGCGAGTTCGTGCGTCCGGTTCTAATTGCCCGCGCCCACGGACTGACCGTCAGCTCCCAGTTGGCGATCTGGTTCCTGGAGCGTCTGACGGATCTGCTTTCCGTGTTGATTCTATTTGGCTTCGCGCTCGCCTACATTCCGGGTGATGTCTTCCGGCAGGCCGGACCGGAACTCGCATGGGTCCTCACGAACGGCGGACGGCTCGCCGTGGTGATCGGTCTGATCAGCCTGGCCGTGCTGTTGCTGTTCCGCTGGGCGCCTGCGCTTTCCGAACGCCGCATGGGCGAAGCGCTGAGCGCACTTCCGGAGCCGGCGCGGCGCAAGGCAGGCGAACTCACCCATGCCTTCGTCAGCGGTCTGGCGGCGACACGCGATGTGCGCGCCCTCCTGGCCATTATCGGGCTGTCTTTTCTGGAATGGGCACTCATTGCGGCCAGCTACAAGCTTTTGTTTCAAAGCTTTGGACCGACGGCGGGGCTATCCTGGAGAGACACCTTGATTGTGCTCGGTTTCGTTTCCTTCGGCAGCGTCATCCAGATTCCCGGCATCGGCGGGGGCGTGCAAATTGTGACGCTGCTCGTGCTGGAGCAGTTGTTCGGTGTCGCGCGGGAGCCGGCTTCCGCCATCGCCCTGCTGTTGTGGCTCATCGGCTTTGCGGCAATGGCTCCCATTGGCGTCATTCTCGGACTGCGCCGCGGCTGGAGCCTCGCCCGGCTCCGGCAGCTCGGCAAGGAAGGCGGCTAACGCGGCATGCTCTGTCCCTATTGCGGACATCTGGAAGATAAGGTGATCGACTCGCGCGAAAGCAAGGAGGGCGATTCGATTCGCCGCCGCCGGGAGTGCCTTGCCTGCTCTCGCCGTTTCACGACCTATGAACGCATCGACGAGATTCCGTACATGGTAATCAAGAAAGATGGGCGCCGTGAGAAGTTCGAGCGGCAAAAGGTTCTCAACGGGTTGCTGAAGGCGTGCGAAAAACGGCCGGTTCCGATGACGCGGCTCGCCGAGTTGGTCGATGAGATGGAATCGGTACTGATTGAGAACCCGGACCGGGAAATCGCCACCACGGAGATTGGCGAACGGATCATGAAGCGATTGCAAACACTGGACAAAATCGCCTACGTCCGATTCGCTTCCGTCTACCGCGATTTTCAGGACGAAGAAGCGTTCCTGAACGAAATACACGAACTGATGCGAAAGAAGCGGGGCTGAATCGTCCGATCGCGAGAGAAAGTTTGGCGAAAGTTAGCACTCTGGGAAGAGACTTCCGTTCACTGAATGTAACCAATTCACCGTTCAGACATCTCTTTAAAGGGACTTACCCTTCGCGGTGAACGATGCTATACTCATTTGACCCCAAAGGAGGGTTTAGCGCCCCAGGTGACATTTCGGAGGCCGCTCTGGCCCCTCAAACATCTGAAAAGACGTCACTTGTTCAAGCGGGGTGGAAGACAAACCCACGAGAGTATCGCGTTCAGCCGCCTGGACGGGGGCGGTTGCGTAACATGTCGGCGGGCGTAACCAGCGGCCCGGCGGAGCGGAAGTAGGGAAGAAGAGAGAACGTGGATAACTACGAAGATCAGTTTATAGCGGACGGCGGCGAGGCCATCAGCATTCCATTTGACGCCGAGGAATCGGGGTTCTTCCAGAACACCGAAGCGGCGGAAGGTGACGAGTTTTTTTTTAATGATACGGCGACCACCGAGATCTACACCGA
>CAYNDS010000055.1:0-21651 GCA_964395885.1 uncultured Solibacteraceae bacterium
TCCCGTCCTGGTCGAAGATCTGGATGCGATTGTTGAAGCGGTCGCCCACAAACAGGCGACCCTTTTTGTCGATCGCCAGAGCGTGCGGGCAGTCGAACTCACCGGGTCCGGTCCCCTTCTTGCCCCACGTCTTCAGAAACTTTCCCGTCCTGTCGAACTTCACGATGCGCGCGTTGGTGAACTTTCCGCCGTGTCCGTCGGCGACAAAGATGTCGCCATTGCGCCCGACGACAACATCGGACAGCTGATTGAACTCATCGGGTGCGTCACCTGCCTTGCCCGCCTTGCCGAGAGTCAGCAGGACCTTGCCCTCCTGGTTGAACTTGAACACCTGATGGCCCTTGCCGTCGCGGCCCTGCGCGTCGGTCACCCAGATGTTGTTCTCCGGGTCAACGTAGATGCCGTGCGGGAACACGAACATTCCGGCACCGAAGGCTTTCAGGAGCTTGCCGTTCTCGTCAAACTTCATCACCACGGGATCGCCAGTGTTCCCGATGCAGGTGTTCTTACCGCAGCGCTCCGCCACCCAGATACTCTTTCCGTCGCGGTCAATGTCGACGGCGCTCGTCGAACCCCACGGGCGGCCAGGGGTCAGTTCTCCCCAGTTTTCGATGGTTCGATAGGGGTTCGGCTGTACATTCGGCGCGTTGGATCCCGTGATCTTGGCGGCATCGGCCAGCAGCGGCAGTGTGGTGAGGATCGCAGCGACAAGGCGGCGCGGGTGAATCATCGTTGACTCCTTCGGAGGCAAAGTATATCTCCACTTGCAAACGGAACGTGCAATGTCATACGATCTCGCGCAGCCTGAAAGGAGCTTCCATGACGCGCTCTTTCCGATTTGCCGCCCTGCTTGCGGCACTACTTCCGACTTCCACTGCCACGGCGCAGGTGAAGTTCAAGGACACTGAGTGGCCCAGCTACACGGCCGACACCAAGGGCACACGGTATCGTCCGCTGAGCCAAATCAACGCGGCTAACTTCTCCAAGCTTGAGGTGGCGTGGCGGTTCAAGACCGACAACCTCGGCACCCGACCGGAGTTCAAGCTGGAAGGGACGCCGCTGATGGTGGGCACCACGCTCTATGCGACCGCCGGATCACGGCGCGCCGTGATTGCGTTGGACGCCGCCACCGGGGAACTGTTGTGGACGCATGGCGAGAAGGAGGGCGAACGCGGTGCAGCGGCGCCGCGGCAGTTGTCCGGGCGGGGCCTCGCCTACTGGACCGACGGCAAGCAGGAGCGCATCTTCTACGTCACGCCGGGCTATCGGCTGATCGCTCTCGATGCCAAGACCGGGCAGCGCGTTCCGGCATTCGGCACCGGAGGGATGGTCGACCTGAAGCTCGACTTGGACCAGACCATCCTGCCGGACCTGACGACGGGCGAGATCGGCCTGCAGTCTGCGCCCGTGGTGGGCGGCAACACGATCCTGATCGGCGCCGCGTTCCGAGAAGGGATGACGCCGAAGAGCTTCAAGAACAACAAGGGCTATGTCCGCGGATTCGACGCGCGCACGGGCAAGCGGCTCTGGACCTTCCACACGATTCCGAAAAAGGGCGAGTTCGGCTACGACACTTGGCTCAACGGATCGGCCGAGTACTCCGGGAATAACGGCGTCTGGACGCAGATGTCGATCGATGAGGATCTCGGACTAGCGTACTTGCCGGTGGAATCGCCCACCAGCGACTACTATGGCGGCCACCGCCCCGGCGACAACCTCTATGGCGAGAGCCTGGTGTGCGTCGACCTGAAGACGGGACAGCGGAAGTGGCACTATCAGTTGGTCCGGCACCCGATCTGGGATATGGACATCTCTTCCGCTCCGATCCTGGCTGACATCACCGTGGACGGCAAGGCGATTAAGGCAGTCGCGCAGCCGACCAAGCAGGGCTTCCTCTTTGTCTTCGACCGCGTGACGGGAAAACCCGTCTGGCCGATTCACGACAAGCCGGTGGAGAAAGGCGATGTGCCGGGCGAATGGTACGCGCCCACGCAGCCGTTTCCGTCGAAGCCCCCGGTCTACAGCCGCAACGGGGTCTCAATTGATGACCTGATCGACTTCACCCCCGCGATGCGCGAAGAAGCAAAGAAGATCGTTTCCAAGTACAAGCTGGGCCCCGTTTACACGCCGCCGGTGGTGAGCAAGCTGGAAGGTCCGCTGGCCACGCTGACGCTGGGAACCGCCAGCGGTGGCACCAATTGGCCTGGCGCCTCCTACGATCCGGAAACGCAGATCGTCTACGCGTTTGCCTGCAACGCCTGCCTGACGCCGATCGGGCTGGTGAAGCCGCCGAAAGAGGTGTCCGACGTCGACTACTTCGCCGGTACTGCCGGCCAGCCGATCACGATCCGAACCGGTCCGGGTGAGAACGCCGGCGCCGACGCCAAGCAGGAGAAGCGCGATCCGAAGGCGCCGCCTCGGCCCACCTTCACACCGCTGAACGTGCAGGGCTTGCCGCTGATCAAGCCGCCCTACGGCACGATCTCGGCAATCAGTCTGAAGACCGGCGAAATCGTCTGGCAGATCGCCCACGGAGAGACGCCGGACGCGATTCGCAATCACGCCGCGCTGAAGGGCATGACGATCCCGCGCACCGGGCAGAGCGGATTCAACGTCGGCACTCTGATCACCAAGACCTTGGTGATCGCGGGCGAAGGCCAACTGACGAATGTCCCGGGCCGGGGCCGCGGCGCGATGCTGCGCGCCTACGACAAAGCGACGGGCAAAGAGGTGGGGGCGGTCCTGATGCCCGCGCCGCAGACCGGCTCTCCAATGACGTACATGCTGAACGGGAAGCAGTACCTGGTCGTCGCTGTCAGCGGCGGTGCGTATTCCGGCGAGTACATCGCCTTCACATTGCCAGAGGAAGAAGTGGCGGCGCCCTCCGGAGCGTCCGCGCAAGCGGCGGCACGATGAGGCTTCTCCAGGCCATCGCGGGAGCTGCGCTCGCCTGCGCGGCTCTTGCGCAACAGGACGATCGAACCATCTGGGACGGCATCTATTCCGCACAACAGGCCGAGCGCGGGCAGGAGCTCTACGTCCAGCACTGCGCCGGTTGCCATTCCGACACCCTGACCGGCGGCGAGCAGGCTCCCGCCTTGACGGGCGACGAGTTTATCTCCAAGTGGGACGGCTTGATGCTGGGCGAATTGGTGGAACGCGTGCGGACCACGATGCCGATCGGCCGGGCAGGAAAGCTCTCCCGTCAGGTGAACACGGACATCATTGCCTACATGCTCAGTGTCGGAAAGTATCCGCCGGGCACCGCCGAACTTTCCCCGCAGTTGGAAGTGCAGCGGCAAGTCCGCATTCTGGCGCAAAGGCCAGAGAAGAAGTAGTCCGCCGCTGGTTTTTGCGGCCCGAAAACCAGCGCTTTGCGGGCACGTAACAAGCTATAATCTTGGCTTACCTCGCACGCGCTTTCGCCCCCGTTCGTCGAGCCACGCTGCTGCGAAGTGAGTTCAATCATTCCAAAGGAGTCAGTGTGTCTCAAGATCTACGGAGCTTCCTCGCCCTGTCCTATGACGAACTGGAGGTGTTGAACCTTCAAGCCAAGGAACAGCGCAAGAATCGCGTTCCGGCCGAGCAGATCCGCGAAGAGCGGGTCAAGTACCTGCGGGACGAGAAGCGGATCAAGGCCGTCACCGTGCTGTTCAGCGACCTGGAAGGCCGCCTGCATATGCTCGACTACGACAAGAAGTTCCTGATCAACAGCTGGGACAACCTCACGTTTGACGGCTCGTCGATCCGGGGCTTCACGGCGCAGCGCGAAAGCGATTTGCGGCTGGGCATCGACTGGTCAGCCTTCTACTGGGCGCCGGCGGACTACTTCGGCGCCGGCAAGGTGCTGGTGTTCGGCGAAGTGATTGATAAGGACGGCTCTCCGTACTCCGGCGACATCCGTGGCGTGCTGAAGAGCTATGCCAACACCCTGCATGAGACCAACGGCTTCACCCTGAACGCCGCCAACGAGATCGAAGGCTTCCTGTTCAAGGGTCCGGACGCCGAGCGCACCTATCACGAGACCGGCAAGTTCGAGTACGTCAACACCGGCGGCTACTACCATTCGCTGCCCGGCGACCCCCTGCGCCTGTTCATCGACACGGCGGCGGAAGTGCAGCGCGCCATGGGCTTCCAAAACGAGAAGGATCACCCCGAGGTGGCGCCCTCGCAGTTTGAGATCAACTACGGCTACGGCGAAGTGGTGGCCGCCGCCGACCAGATTCAGATCTATAAGCTCATCTGCCGCCAGGTGGCCCGCAGCATGGGCCTGACCGCCAGCTTCCTGCCGAAGCCCGTTGTCGGCGTCAACGGCAATGGCATGCACACCAACGTTTCGATCTCCAAGAACGGGAAGAACCTGTTCTGGGATCCGGCGGGTGAGGAAAAGATCAGCAAGTTCGCATGGGAGTTCGTCGACCGCATTCTCACGCATGGCAACGACATCTGCCTGCTGCTGAATTCCTCGGTGAACGCCTACCGCCGTCTCGATCCCCACTTCGAAGCGCCGAACCAGATCAAGGCTTCCGCCACGGACCGCGGTTCGATGGTGCGCATCCCGATCGGCAACGAAAAGTCTGCTCGCGTCGAAGTGCGCTCGGTCGGACCGGACGCCAACCCCTACATGGTGATGTACTCGATCTTCCGCTCCGGTTTGGACGGCGAGACCGCCACCATCGAAAACCTGCGTCAGGCGGAACGCTATCTGCCGGACAACGTGTACACCGCGATCGAGAACTTCCGGAACGCGTCCTGGACGACGAAACTGCTCGGCGAGGACGTCAAGGGCCGGTATGCCGACCTGAAGCAGGCCTCGGCCGACCGCTGTGCCCGGCTGCTCGGCACCTTCGTCAAGGCGCCGGAAGTGCAGTTCCACCACGAGGTCTACAACCAGTACCTCTGGAATCAGTTCTAACGCGCGCGTAGCTTCTTCTGCCGCTCGGCGGCTTCGAGGGGGAGGGTGCTGCGAGGATCGGGCGTGTTCGCGATGCGGACTTCGCCCGGCTCCTCGGCAAAGCCCTCCCCCTTCAGCTTTTCGTGCGGCTCCAAGTCTACCCGCACCGGCACGGAGCTGACCACCCCGTCGCGCGCAATCTCGAGTGTGTAGTCGCCCGGCAGCAGGAAGAAGCGTTGGATGTAGCGCACCGGACGGGCCGACGAAGCCTCGATCGGGATTTCGGACTGCTCCAGCCGGGTGCCCTTTTCTTCGATCGCCAAGCCGATGCGCGCCGACGCGCGGACTCGCACCTCAACGTCCAGCGCGGCCACTTCCGGCGTGGCCCAGAACTGCAGCGTCCGGACCTCCGGTGCCGCCGCCGGCTGGAATCGCGATCGCACCTGCGTGCGCAAGTCGCGGCGCAAGGCTTCCGCCGGAGACGCCGCCCTGGCAAGGATCTCCGTGTTACCGGAACCGGTGATTCCGCGCGCCACGCCCAGTGCCGCCTCGACAATGTCGTCCTCTGCCGGGGTCGGATTCAGGCGTGCCCGCACGTCCGCCGGCGTGATCAGGTCATTGATGGGAAACATCCCCCGCGTGGAGGACTGCGGAATGAGCAGCGCACGGATGGTCTGTAGCTGCGGAGAGTAGAGCTTGAAGTCCCCCAGATTACGCGGGCGGTAGAAGAGAAACTGCAGCCGCGCGCGGTAGCCGGTCTGCGGCGCGTGGTCGTAGAACCAGATCTCGCACTCGTAGAAGATGCGGCTGGACGGCACGCGATGAACGGCAGTCGGCGCGCCCAGCCCGAGGTACATCCGCCCCTGATCCGTGTTCGCGCCGGAGGCTGTCTTGCCGCCGCCCCAGCGCCCGTCGACGTAGGCCAACCGCTCCAGATACTCGGCTTCGGTGACGGATTTGTTGGCCCAGAAGGCGCGGCGGAATCCCGCTCGCTCCTCCTCGTTCAGTCGCTGGTAGATCCGGCGCTCCTCCGCCAGCATGGCGGGTGCGACTTTCTCCAGCCAGTCGTCGGCAAAAGCGGCACCCGCCAGCAACAGGCACAAGCAGCGCATGGGCAACAGCGTGTCAGAAATCCAGGCGAACAGCAAACTGCAGCATCCGTGCCGAGTAGGCCAGATTCGTATTCTGCGCCGGGCGTCCGAAGGTTGCCAGGCCAATCGCGGTGGCGTACGTCCCGTAGTTCTGGGCATTCAAGAGATTGAACGCCTCGAAGATGCCCGTCACTCGCCAGTTCTCCCGGATGGACACCGCCTTACTCAACCGGTAATCGACGCGATGGATGGCAAAGCCTCGCAGCGCATTCCGCTGCACGGTGGTGAAGCCCGGCGCGACGGACGGTTGCAGAAACTTCGGATCGATAAACACCCGGGTGGTGGATGGGAACGTGCGGTTGTTGACACCGATGTAGTTGAAGGGATTGCCGGGCGCAATCGAAGAGAAGGCGGAGCCGCTGCCCAGGTGATAGAACAGGCTGGACTGTATGCCCCACTTCAGTTGTACGCTCGCATCGAAGTTCAACGTGTGCCGTTGATCGTCCAGGGACGGAGCCCATTCGTCCGCCAGGTTGAATTGATTGCTCGGGAACGTGAAGGCGCCGGTGGAAGAGTCCTTTAGCTTTGCCAGCGTGTACGCCGCACCCACGTTATAGCGCTTCGCAAAGCGGCGCTGCACCTCCACCTGCAGGCCGTAGTAGATCGCACCTGCCGCGTTTGGCGTCACAAACTGCTGAATCGGGCCGAACCGCGGGTCCGGGCGCCCGCCGATCGCGGGATTCACGTTGTGCCGCGTCGCCGGATTGAAGAAGAGATTCCGGTCCTGGCGCTGCCACTCACGATACACCCGCCAGTAGACAAAGTCGCCACCGATGGTCCAGTTGGAGCCGAAGTTCCGCTCCGCACCCATCGACATCTGCATTGAGTACGGCGTCTGCGCGCCGAGCCCGAGAATCTGAATGTTCTGCGTTGGCACCGGGACGCGACCGCTGAGGAAGTCATCGCCGGTGGCGCTGCCGAAGGGGCGGCGAAGGTCGATCACGCTCGTGCCGCGGCGCTCCACGCTCGCCTGCAAGGAGGTCTCGCCGTTGAAGATCGACTGGTTGATCACCTGGTTGGCTTGGATGTCGGCAAAGTACAGTCCCACGCCGCCCCGCAGGACGGTTTTGCGGCTGCCGGTGAGATCGTAGGCGAAGCCCAGGCGCGGCGAAATGTTGTTGTTGTCGCCACCGCGCGCGGGCAGGACGCCGCTCTTCAGCGCGGGCGTCGCAAAGACGCCGTAATCCACGTCGTAGCGGACGCCCAGGTTGAACGTCAGCCGCTTGGAGATCTTCCAATCGTCCTGGAACCAGGCGCCCAACACATTGCGCGGAACGTCGATGTTGAAGTTCCCGAAACCTTGCGTGTAGGTGCCCACCAGCGGCGAGATCACGTCCAGCCGCCAGGTGGAGGGATCGTTCCAGGTCGGAAACGTGCTGGGCAGATCGGGCGTTCCGGTGATCGGATTGGCCTGCCCGCGCACGTTCTGCTGGAAGAATCCGGAGTGGTTGTTCGAGAGATACTCGCCACCCGCCTTGACGCTGTGCTTGCCCTTCAGCCAGTAGAAGTCGTCGCGGATCTGGTTCGTCATCTGATTGAACTTCTGCGGGAAGTTGAAGGGCCCGCCGATCGTGATGCCGCCCGGGAATCGGTATTCGACACTCTCGACAATCGGATCGTTCGTCCACTGGAAGTAGTTGAACCCGTACTTCACCTCGTTGACGATCGCCGGGCTGAGAACCTTCGACCAGTTCACAAAGGCGCTCTGGCTGGTGCGGGTCCGCGCCACACCTTGCGACGGATGGGTGGCCCCGCCGACGCCGTCAAACGGATTGGAGAAGAAGAAGGAACTGTAGCGGAACGACAACCGGTCCGAGTTGCTCAGTTGCCAGTCCACCCGGCCCAAATAGGAGTTGGTCTGCGCCTTGGTGGGGATCGAGAAACTCTGTCCGGCAAAGCCCTGCGGCTGCGTGAAGATGGTGCCGGGTTGGCGTTCGCCTTCGTATGCACCGAAGAAGAACAGCTTGTCTGCGATGATCTTTCCGCCCACCGTTCCGCCATACTGCTGATTGGAAAACGGCAGCACGCGCTGCGCAATCGGGTCAGCGGCATTCAACCGGTCATTGCGGAAATAGCCGTAGGCGGAACCGTGTAGCTGATTGGTGCCGGACTTCGTCTGCGCATTCACCTGAATCTGCGAACTCCGGCCGAGCGTCGCATCAAACCGGTTCGTGATCACCTGAAACTGCGCCATCGCTTCACGCGAGAACTGCGGCTGTCCGAACCCGGTGCCGGCCGAGTTCTGCGTCATCTGCTGGCCATCCACGTTGATCTGGAACCGTCCGCCGCTCACCGTGCCCAGCGGCGTATTGCCGACGGCGTTCACCGTCACGCCCGGGACAAGCAGGGACAGTTCCATCCAATTGCGGCCATTCAGTGGCACGTCGCGCATCCGGTTCGGGTCCACGTTGCCGCCCACTTGAGACGACGTGGTTTCCACCGCGGCAGTGTCGGCTTCCACATTCACTGTTGTCGAGGCGGAAGCAGGCTTCAACTGGAGATCGATACTGACGGCCTGCCCGACGAGTAACTGGAACGTTTTCTCCACCGGCGTAAAGCCGGACATCTCGGCACGCAGCTTATACTCGGCCGCGGCCAGCGACGGAAAGCTGTACAGACCCTGTTGATTGGTGATGGTCGAAAGCGCGACACCTCCGGCAACGGGTGTCAACCGTACGATCGCATCGGGGACAACGGCGTTGGTGGCGTCCGTGATGGTGCCCTGCACCGCCGTCTGTTGCGCCATCAGAATCCCGGCGCAAGCGAGCACACTTCCAGCAAGCAGCTTCAAACCATGCCTCCTTGGGACCGCGGAACGCCGCGCCCCATGCTTGGATTGGGATCTACTTCTTTGCCGCTACGTCGAGGAGCGTCTTGTAAATCAGATCAACACCGGTCTCAAGCGAGGAGATCGGAACTCGTTCATCGTTGCCGTGCATCCGCTTCAGATCCTCGTGATCGATCGGATACGGGTAGATGCCGTAAACAGGAATCCCACGCGTGCGCCAGGCGGAGGAATCCGTCCCGGCTTGGAACAAGTACGGAGTCACCTTCGCAGTGGGGTACACCTCCAGCGCGTGCTTCACCAGCGACTGGTACAACTCATTGTTCAGGGGCGATGGTTTCAGCGAGGCCCGCGCGCGCTGATACTCCTCCATCTGCTTCTTCTGTTCGGGAGTCATCGGTCCGCGCGTCAGTCCCATCGACGCGGGCGCGATCTCCACACGGGGATCCTGCACCACTTCGCGGATCTCCTCGATCAGCTCTTCGGTGGTGGTGCCGGGGATCGTGCGGAAGTTCAGCGTCACCTCCGCTGAGCCCGGGATGACATTGCCGCGGAACCCTGCATTCATCAGCACGGGCGCGATCGTGTTCCGCATGATGGCATGCAGCAGCGTGTCTTCACTGATGATCTTGTCGGCCGCCGCCACCTTCGCCGGATCGTCCGAGAGCAGGTCCCGGAACGTTGTCTTCATCGGTTCGGGACTCACGTCCGCAAGAGTCGAGAAGAACATGCGGGTCTCCGGCGTCAGTTTCACTTTCGTGTCGTACGCCGAGAGCTTCGACAACGCCCGCGCCAGCGTGTAGATCGCGTTGTCCGGGCGCGGCATCGACGAGTGGGTCGAGGTCCCCTTCGCCGTCAGCGTCAGCGAGACGCCGCCCTTGTCCGCGGTCGAGATGCTGACGTAGGACGTCTTTCCGTCCTTGCCCTTGATGATCCAGCCGCCTTCGTTCAGCGAGTACTCGCAATCGATCTTTTCCCAGGCAACACGCGCCAGCCATGACGTGTTGTACAGCCCGCCTTCTTCGTCCGCCTCGGACAGGAAGATCACGTCCCGGTCGAGCGGCACCTTGTTCCGCGCCAGGTTGAGCACCGCCTGCGCGAACACGGCCAGACCGCCCTTGAAGTCGATCGCCCCGCGCCCGTAGACATAACCGTCCTTGACGACTCCCTGAAACGGATCCATCGTCCACTTCTCGCGCTCCACGCCCACCACATCGGCGTGCGCTGCCAGAAGCACCGGCTTCTTCGATCCGTTCCCGCGCAGGCGCGCGATGAAGTGCGCTTTGCCTTTTTGCGGCGTCTCGATGATGTCGATCTCAAAGCCCAGCGGCGCGAATCTGGTCTTCAGAAACTCAGACAGCTTGCCTTCGTTGCCCGGCGGATTCGATGTGTCGATCCGGATGACGTCCACCAGCAGTTGGGCGACTTCCGGCAGTTTGGCCGGGTCCGCCGCAAGGGCGGTGGTGGCGAAGAGCAGTAAGGCCGTGAAGGTTCGCATCGTTCCTCGTCGTTCGCAGATCTCGCGCGCGACGGGGAGCGCCGGAGAGCCTCGATAGTATCCATCCGTGCCCGGCTTGTCAATAGAAATTCACAATGGAGCCAATCCACGCCGCTTGGGCAGCGGGCATACAATCGCCGCATGGCGATTCGAATCCCGACAGAACCGATCGGCAGCATCCCGCGCTCATCTGAACTGATCGCGGCGCAGACGGAACACGCCGCCGATCTCGCCGCCATTGAAGAACGCGCTCTCGCCGAGACGATCCGGCGCATGGAAGAGACCGGGTCGCCCATCCTTACCGACGGGGAGCAAACCAAACCCAGCTTCGTCGGCTACCCTCTCGCGGGGCTCTCCAACTTGGCCGCTGACGGGATCGTCATCCCGTTCGCCGACGGCCATCAGCGGCGTCTGCCCCGGCTGACGTCCGGTCCCTTCCGCTATGCCCGAATGGCAGACCGCTACCTCACCGCCGCGCGCCGCCACACTTCCCTTCCCCTGAAGCAAGCCGTGATCGCCGTATCGGCGCTCAGCCTCCTCTATCCGCCACAAGGCATTCCAGACTACCCGCGGCAGCAGTTCCTCGATGATCTCGTCGCCGAAGGCGTGGAGGAAATTCGGCGCTGTCTGGATGCCGGTGCCGTCACCGTGCAGATCGACTTCACCGAAGGACGGCTGGCGTGCAAGCTGGACCCCTCGCTCACCCTTCTGCGCAGCTTCGTCGCGCTCCACAACCGGGTGCTGGATCACTTCAACGCCTCAGAGCGCATCCGCATCGGTGTCCACACCTGCCCGGGCGGCGATCAGGACTCCACGCATTCCGCCGACGTGGACTACGCACTGCTCATTCCGGAACTGTTCCGGATCAAGGCAGGGGCCTTCTTCGTGCAGATGGCGAGCGAACCCGACCCTGCGCGCGTCCTCCGCCTCATGGGCCAACACCTCCAGCCCGGACAGCGCCTGTTTATCGGCGTCACCGATCCGATCCGGCCGGAAATCGAAACCCCGGGGACCGTCTGCCGCCGCATCCTCGACGCCGTCGCGATTCTCGGCGCCGATCGCGTCGGCTCCACCGACGACTGCGGCTTCTCACCGTTTGGCGACGACCGGTCGACGGCGCGCGACATCGCCTTTGCCAAGATCCGGGCCCGCGTGGAAGGTACGCGCATGGCGGAAGCCCGCCTGAACGCCGCCGCGGCAGGTTCTTAGAACTTCGCGCCGCGCGTCTTCGTCTTGATGCGCGTCAGAAACATATCGGTCGTCATGTAGAGCGTCGATCCGTCATCGCCCCACGCGCAGTTCGAGGTCCGTTCAAACGTCTCGATGCGGCCCAGCAACTTACCGTCCGGGGCGAAGATGTAGACGCCGCCCGGCCCGGTGGCGAAGACGTTCCCCCGCTCATCGACCTTCAATCCATCGGGGAGTCCGGGCAGTTCCTTCACCCGGTCCGTGACGTCGGCCAGGACGCGCCCCTTGCCGACCGTCCCGTCTCCATTCACCGGAAACGACATCCAGATGGCCTTATCCGGATCGGAGTTGGCGACATAGAGCGTCTTCTCGTCCGCGGAAAAGGCAAGCCCATTCGGGC
This sequence comes from uncultured Solibacteraceae bacterium, assembly GCA_964395885.1. Classification (GTDB taxonomy): domain Bacteria; phylum Acidobacteriota; class Terriglobia; order Bryobacterales; family Bryobacteraceae; genus JAPKYZ01. The sequence continues at coordinate 11,917 of CAYNDS010000055.1, forward strand.
GCGTCATCTCGCGCGTCAGGAGCGTGAGCGCCCCATCCTTCGCCAGCCGGTAGACGCCGAAGAAGTCCAGTTCCCGGCGTGGATCCTTTTCCCGATTCGGCAGCCCATAGGGCGGGTCGGTGAAGTAAAGCGCACCCGAGGAGTGATACGCCCCGTCGTTGGGCGAATTCAGACGTTTCCCCTGGTAGTTGTCGACGAGCGTGCGCATTCCGCCATCGCGCTCCAGGCGAGCGACGCGGCGGTCACCATGCTGGAACAGAACCAGGCGCCCTTCCGGATCGAGCGTCAACCCGTTGGAGCCGGGCTCTGCGCCGTAGTCGACCACGCCCGTATACCCGGAGGGCTTGAGAAACGGCGTCAGTCCGGCATTGCGGGGATCCCACTTCCAGACCATGTTGCGCGGGATATCGGACAGAAGCAGCCCGTCGAAGTCCCAACCGCGGCGTTTGGAGGCCCAAACCGGACCCTCGCACCAGGCAAAGCCCGAGGCCACGACCTCGATTGCCGCATCGGGGGCCAGAATGGCGTCCAGGCGAGGGTCAAGTCGATGGATCTTGCCCTTTGTCGGGTGGGTGCGCGGGGGTTGCGGGGCCTGCGCCAGGGCGAGACCGGCAACGGCCAGGGCGGCAAGAGTTCTCATGGGATTCGAGAATATCGCAAGGAGAGTCGCTCCAAACAGAAAAAAAGCGCCAAAACTTAGGTCTCCCTAAAGGCGGCAACGCCCTCGCCGATCAGGTGCTTGGAAGGAGAACCCGCCAGTGGCGATTACCAAAACCACCCGCGACTTTGAATACGATTACTTGGCAGCGTCTTACCAGATGGAAGAGCTGCTGCAGAAGAAGACTGCGGCCTACGCGGCGCAGTTTGACATCGAGAAGCTGCACCACCGCCTGGTCGATCTCGGCAACCAGATGCTGTCCACCGAAAATCCGCGCGACCGGGAGTACGACTACCTGGCCGCCTCCTATCAGATCCAGGAACTGCTGCAGCAGAAGACCCAGGCCTACTCGTACACGTTCGAGATCGAGAAGCTGCACGCGCAGCTGGTGGATCTCGGCCGTCGTTTGGGCTGGTCGGCCAACGGTGGCGGCGCATCACAGGCTGAGCCGCACGTGGGCGACAAGCTGAGCCGCCTGCAGCGTCAGATTGAAGAGCTGCGCACTTCGCTCGTCTAACGCGACCGCGGCGACCCGAACGGGGCGAGTCTCATTCCGTACGAGGGGGCGTCACCTGTTGACGGTGGCGCCCGCCGGACGCGGACGCTCTGATACCCGCCTCGGCGCACTCCCCGCGTCGATCAGCCTTGCCGAAGGAACCCCCTCGCAGAAAGGAACGCCCTGATGGACATGCCATCTCCCCGGGACCTGGAATACCGCTACCTGGCCGTGTCCTATCAGTTGACGGAACTGCTTGAGGAACGGGGTCGCAGCCGGGCACTCGAAACCGAGGTCCAGCTTCTGCGAGAAGCAGTTCAGGATCTTCCCGCCGATCTCTCCGCCCCGATCGCCCAGATTGTGGACGAAGCAGGTTCACTCCTCCGTCTCCGGGGCGAAACCGACGACTTCCGCGTCCGCTTCCGCCTGCTCGAGTCCGAGCGCCGGGATCTCGGCCGTCTCCTCGGCTACTCCAGCTAGCCCTGCGGCTGCGCCGCCAAACGCCTCTCGATCGCTTCCAGACGTCCCAGCACCTGACCTGCGATCCCCTCGGTCAACGCGGGAGTCTCCGGCTGCCTCGTGAACACCGGATTGTTCACCCACCAGTCCATCCCCATCTCGCGCGCCTTATCCACCGAACACACCACCAGCCGGATCTGAATACTCAGCAGTTCGATGTCGACGATCTTCACCTTCACGTCGCCGGCAATCACGATCCCCTTGTCCAGCACCCGTTCGAGCACGTCCGCTAAGGTCGAACTCGCCGTTCCATGTGCAATTGTCGATGGCATTAGTAAAGGTTCCCCAGCGGTCCTAGGTCCAAATTCAAGTCTGCTTCCGCAAAGCCGAACTGCTTTCGCAGCCGCGCCAACTCATCACTCTGCGCCGCCAAGGCAAGACCCAGCCTCTCGATCTCTTCCATCGCCAGGCTGCCGTCCTCCATTCGTCGCAGCGATTGCCTCTCCATCAACTCGTGCAACAAATGCACGATCGACAGTGCCAGCTTCAACAAGCCGTGTCCCGCGGCTGGATCCGGCCTGCCGGTCGGCGGCTCGGATGGAAGTAAGTGCAAGTTGCAGTCCGACATAGATTAAATCCACATTCGCCAACGACAACGTCAGGCTCCCGCTGGCCACCGCGCCCGTCTCAATCACCCGGTCGAGAAGGTCACATAGCGAGGGCTGCCGTGTCATTCGTCTTCCTCCTCGTCTCCGTCCAACGGACCGTCCTCGCCATCTTCGTCGCCATCTTCTTCTTCGTCGTCGTCTTCATCGGCATCGCCGTCGTCGCCATCCTCGTCACCCGGCTCGTCCTCGGCCTCTTCGTCTTCGCCACCTTCCAGCTCATCCAGGCGGTCCAGCAGTTCCCGCTCCTTGGCGTCGAAGTCCGCCTCGGCAATCGAACCCGCCTCCAGTGCCAGATAAAGATCTCGCAGTTTCGCCTTGATCTGCTCGGTCTCATCAACGGCGTCTTCCTTCGCCGCCTTGTGAATCTCCTCGAAGATCCAGATCAGCCCCCGCGCCGGCGCACTCAGCAAGCTTCCGATCACGGGGAGAGGATCGGCCGGATCGGGGAAACACTTTAGAGCCCTCTGCCTCAAAGCGGTAGAATCGCTGCCATGCTGAACCGGAGAGTTTTCCTGGGCGGACTCAGCGCTGCCGTCCTTCGCGGCGCCACACTCAGCTCGAAAGAGCGCGTCGACCGCGTCCTGGCCTCCAAAGACCCGGACCGCCACCCCTTCTCGCTGTGGCAGCACTTCCATTTGGAGGCGCAAGGTCCCGAGGCGCACGCCGCAAAGACGCTGGATTTTCACCGGCTCTGCGGTACGGACCTCGTCAAGGTCATGTCCGATTTCCCTTTCCCGAAGCCCTCGGGCGAGTGGTGGCAGCTCAAGTCCCTGGCCTCCCCCTTTGCGCCCCAACTGCGTGCCCTCGAGATCGTCCGCGACGGCCTGACCGGCAAGGCGCACTTCGTCGAAACGATCTTCAACCCGTGGAACGTGGCCGAGAAGCTTTCCTCCAAAGAGGCGGTCGCGGGCATGATGCGCACGCAGCCGCAGCGCCTGCTGGACGCCCTGGAAGCGATCGCCAAGTCAGAAGCCAACCACGCCAAATTGGCCCTGTCGCGCGGCGCCTCCGGCATCTTTCTCGCCATCGCCAATGCGCAGACCGGCATCCTCACGCCCGCCGAATACCGCAAGTTCTCTGAACCGTTCGACCGCATGGTTCTCGATGCGGCACACAGCGCGCCGCTGAATATCCTGCACCTGCACGGCGACAAGGTCCATCTGGACCTGTTCTGGAAGGGATGGCCGGGTTCGATCAACTACTCCGCCGCCGAGACCGGTCTTCCCTTGGCAAAGGCCCGCGCGCAGTATGCCGGCCTCCTCATCGGCGGGCTGGACCAGCGCTACTACCGTACGCAGTCCGTCGGCGAGATTCAGCGCGAAATCGCCGAGGCCTCTCGTGCCGCAGGCAAGCGGTTTCTGGTCACGCCCGGCTGTTCCGTACCGGATGAAACCCGTCCGGAAGAACTGACCAAGCTTCGCAAGGCGCTGAACGCATGAACCCGATTGCTTTTTGTGAAATCCCGGTGCGAGACCTCGACCGGGCGTGCCGCTTCTACGAAGCCGTCTTTGAACTCAAACTGGAGCGGATCACCGTCGACGGCAACGAAATGGCGATGTTCCCCGCCCGCGAAGGCGCGGCCGGCGCAAATGCCGCCCTCGCCAAGGGCGAAACATACGTTCCGTCGCACCAGGGATCGGTGGTCTACTTCGGCGTGACGGACATCCGCCATACCGTGGCCCGCGCGATTTCCGCCGGCGGACGCTCCCTCTACCCGTTTACGGCCATCGGCGAGTATGGCTTCGTGGCCGAATTCGAAGACAGCGAAGGAAACCGGATCGCCCTGCACCAGCCACCCGCGCAAACAAAGTAGCCGGATTCTGTTTCGCGCCGGAATCCGTTTGCGACAATGGTTGCCAATGGTGCTGACCGGGCTTTACTACGCCCTTGCCCTGACCGGGATTGGCGTCCTGTTGGCGTGGCTGATTCATCCCTCCGCTGGGGTGCCGCTCTACGTTCTCGCGATCTTCTGCCTCTGGTTCTTCCGCGACCCGGACCGCCAGATTCCTCCCGGCGACGTCGCCGTGTCGCCCGCCGACGGAAAGGTGGTTTCCATCGCGCCTGAGCCGGACGGCCGCACCCGCGTCGGCATTTTCTTGAACGTCTTCAACGTGCACGTAAACCGTTCGCCGATTGCGGGAACCATCACCCGGATCGATTACCGGCCCGGCAAGTTCCTGGTGGCCAGCCGCGGCGAAGCCGCACTTGAAAATGAACAGAATACGTTCACGGTCCAGGGCAACGGCACCACCATTGTCTTCAGCCAGATTGCCGGATTGATCGCGCGCCGCATCATCTGCTACAAGAAGCCCGGCGACCATGTCACCAAGGGTGAGCGCGTGGGTCTCATCCAGTTTGGCTCCCGCGTTGACCTGCTGCTCGGGCCGGAATGGCAGTTGGAAGTGAAGACCGGCGATCATGTCGCGGGCGGCTCGTCCATCCTCGCCCGGAGGCGTCCATGAGGCTGCCGAAGCCGCCCCGCCGCGCCGCCTACGCGCTGCCGACACTGTTTACGGCGGGCAATATCTTCCTTGGATTTCTCTCGATCTTCCGCTCCGTCGAAGGTGCGCTGACGCAGGCTGCCGGGCAATTGGCCACCGCTTCCAGCCACTTCGATGTCGCCGCTCAGTTGATTGGCTGGGCCGTGCTCACCGACGGGCTCGACGGACGCATCGCCCGCATGACGAATACCGTCAGCGACTTTGGACGGGAGATGGATTCGCTGGCCGACGTGATCACCTTTGGCCTGGCGCCGGCGGTGCTCGCCTTTAGCTGGGGCATCTACTTTGCGGAACCGATCAAGAACCTCCTCGTCCGCGAACAGTTACTGCAGGCCGGCTACTTCATCGCGTTCCTGTTCCTGCTCTGCGGAGCGATGCGATTGGCCCGGTTCAACGTCGTCACCAATCCGGTGCCGAAAAATCCCGGGCGTCCCGACCGCAAGTATTTCGTCGGACTGCCCATTCCGGCAGCCGCGGGCATGGTGGCGGCTGCCGTCTATGCCGCCGGCTCCGGACCGATCACCGCCTGGTACTACGCGGTGAGCTGGGTCGCGCTGATCGGCACACTGGCATTTCTGATGGTGTCCACATGGCGCTACCGCAGCTTCAAGGATCTCGACGTTCTGCGGCCCCGCTCGCCGTTTTCGATTGTGCTGGTCGGATGCTTCGTCTATCTGATCGCCAACTATTCGCGTCCCGCGCTGCTGGCCATTGCGGTCACCTATTGCGGCAGCGGTGTGGTGGTTCGCATTGCCGGACTGCTGAAGCGGGTTTTCCGCCCCTCGTCCTTGCCGAAGCCGGAGGGCAATCCCGTTGCCTAAGGCGGCTCGCCGGCTGGCCATCGTCGGAGCAGACAGCCTGCTCGGCCGGGAACTGCGAGAGCGGCTCTCGGAAGGGCGGCTCGGCGAGGGCTTGATCCTCCTCAGCGAGGGCTTGCCGGCGGAGCCTTCTGCTGAAGGCGACGCGGAGCCGGTCGACCTGAAGCCCGCATCCGCAGCCGATCTGGCGCAGGCCAGTATTGCGCTCCTGGCCGGAACCGTAGCGGGCGCGCGCGTCACCGCGGCCTACCCCGTTTCGACCACCCTGATTGACTTAACCGGAGGCTTGGCCGGTACCCCCGGCGTCGTGTTGCGCGCCCCCGCCGTGGAGCCGGAGCGCTACCTGCCGCCGGAATCCCGCCTGGTTTCCGCTGCTCACCCGGCAGCCGTCCTCCTCGCACTGTTTTTGCGCCGGCTGTCCGGCGCCGGGACACTCGCGCGCAGCGTAGTCACCGTCTTTGAGCCCGCCAGTCAACACGGTCAGGCAGCCATTGATGAGTTGCAGCAGCAAACCGCGCAGTTATTGAACTTCCGGCCGCTGCCGAAGGCCGTCTACGACGAACAGGTCACCTTCAACCTGATGGCCCGCTGGGGAACGGAGGCGCCGCGCAAACTCGCGGCATCAGAGCGGCGGATCCGGGAAGAGCTCGCGGCGCTGCTCGCGCTTGATCACGCCGCGCCCGCCCCGTCGCTCCGGCTCGTGCAGGCCCCCGTGTTTCATGCCTACTGCGCCTCGGTGTGGGTGGAGTTTGCCGAGGAGGTCGCCGTCGAAGCGCTGCAGAGCGCCCTGCAGGGGCCGACAGTGGACTATCGCGACGACGACGTGGAGCCGCTGACCAACGTCTCCGTGGCCGGGCAAAGCGGCTTCGGCATCGATCGTGTGGAGCCGGACACCGCCAACCCTCGCGCCTTCTGGTTTTGGCTGGCTGCCGATAACCTCCGGCTGGCTGCCGACAACGCGATCCTGGTGGCCGCTTCGATTCTGGAACAGGCTTCACGAGGCGTCCAATGACGCGGCGCGGCTTCGTCCTGGCCCCGATTCTCGCCGGCGGATCCGCCTGCGGCTATCGGATCGCGGGCACGGCCGACACGCTGCCGAAGACCGTCAAGACCATCGCCGTCCCGCCGTTCACCAATCCCACCGTGCGCTACCGGCTCACCGACCGGCTGCCGGCACTGATCGCGCGCGAGTTTCTCACCCGTACCCGCTACCAGATCGTCCAGCGGCAGGAGGATGCGGACGCTGTTCTCAGCGGCAGCATCAACCAGGTGATTGCCTTCCCGACGATCTTCGACCCAACGACAGGACGCGCCGCCGCTGTCGAGATGCTGGTGCTGCTGAATGTTCAACTCCGGGCTCGCGGCAACGCCACGCCCCTGTACAGCCGCCAAGGCTGGGCCATCCGCCAGCGATATGAAATCTCCATCGATCCGGCCCAGTACTTTGACGAGAGTTCCGCCGCATTCGAACGCTTGTCCACCGACATTGCCCGCACGGTTGTCTCCGGCGTCCTGGAGAACTTCTAGATGACTCCTCGCGATGCTCTCCAGTCGCTGGCGAAGCGCGGTCCGGAGCCGATGTACCTGTTCCTCGGTCCGGATCTCTATCGCCGCAACGAAGTGCGCCGCGCCCTCTCCGAAGCGGTTTCCGGCGAGGTGACCCGCGTCAGCATGGAGGAAACGACCGTCGCGGCCGTGTTGGACGATGCCTCCGCTCTCTCCCTATTCGCCACGAGTCGCCTCATCTGGTGCGCCAGCGCCGAAGCGGCCCTGCCCCGCCGCGTGACGGCGGCAAAGGACGATGACGATGGCCCCGCCGGTCTGCTGCAAGCCTATTCGCGGAATCCCACCCCAGGCACCGTCGTCGTGTTTGACTGCTCGCGCTACGGCTATGATGGCGATGACAAGGCGAAGCTCGACCGCGTTCGAAAGTACTTCTCCGCCGTTCCCGCCGTCGTCGAATTCGAGCCGTTTGACGTCGTCGAAGCCGTCAAGCTTGGCCGGGAACTCGCCTCGGCCCATCGCCTGAAGCTGGCCGACGATCAATTGGCTCTACTGGTGGAGGCGACGGGAGCCGACGCCAGCCGGATTGGCGTCGAAATCGAGAAGTTGGCGCTCTACACCGCAGGCCGCGCGGTGACGATGGACGACCTCATCGCTCTGGTCCCGAACGCCAGGCAGTCCAACATCTTTGCTCTGGTCGCGGCGCTGGCCTCCGGCGACCGTGCCCGTTCTCTGGACGTCCTGGATGTGCTGGTGCGGGAAGGCGAATACCTGCCCCTCGTGCTGACCTTTCTCGGCACGCAATTCCGCCTGGCGATGGCCGCAAGTGAGGCGAAGGCGACCCAGGCGGGTCAGATTCAGGCCTTGTTCGCAAAGACCGGAGTTCCGATGTGGCGGTCGCGAGCAGAACAGTTGGCGGAAACGTTGCGGATCTTCCCGGCGGCAAAGCTGCGAAAGGCGATTCTGGCGACTTACGCTGCCGATCGCGCGTTGCGGGACACACGCCCGGATGACCGGGTGATGATGGAGCGGTTGGTCTGGGAACTGACGGCTTAGGCGGTGGCCAAAGCCTTAACGCGAGCGGTGAGGCGGCTCTTGTACCGCGAAGCCGTGTTGCGCTTGATGATGCCCACCTTGGCCGCCTTATCGATGGCCGAGTAGGTGCGTGGCAGCGAGGCCAGAGCTTCCGCAGCCTTCTTTTCCGTCAACAGCTTCCGGAAGGTCTTGATGGCGGTCTTCAGCCGCGACCGGCGCTGCCGGTTAAATTCCGTCCGGCGTTCGGTGGTGCGGACCCGCTTGATCGAGGAGACAGTATTCGCCATTTACTTCGGTAAGCCTTAACTCCCACCAGAATAGCGTGTTTCGGGGCGGGCCGTCAAACCCGCCGACGATCAGCGCCGCCCCAGCGACGCCACCCACAAACTCCTCTCCGGCTGCGAGAGAGCGACAAACAACGCCCGGGAATCCTCACGTCCCACAGCGAACGAGTGCAGTCCGCCATGGCGGAACACAATGTGCGATTTCGAAGTCTCCAGATCCAGAGCCCGCAGGGTGCTGCCTTCCAGAAGCAGCAATCCCTGGCCATCGCGGAAGAAGGCCGCCTGCCGCGCGTTCGAAGCCCCCGTGTCCTGCCACTGCGAGGCGCGCGCATCCCACATCCATAACCGCGAGCCGCCATCCGTCATCGTCCCGCGCGCCACCATGCGGCTGCGATCGCCCGACCACGCCAACGGATGCAGGCGGCTGACGCCCGGGGGCGTGGGCAGCGCGCGGCCTTCCGTCAAAGCACCGTCGGAGCGGATCTCCGCCAGCCGGACACTCTGTTCCGTTGACAGTGCCACCGGACTGCCGCCCACCGGCAGCGCCGCGCGGTCCGTACCCGCCGGACCCGGAACACGCTCCAGGCGCCCGCCGTCCATCTGCACCCGCCAAAGTGCCAGTTGCGAGTCCCGATTTGACCAGAACAGCAGCCCTTGCGCCGGACCACCCAGCCACGCCGCCGCGTGGTCGCGCGGACCACCCCGTGTGATCACCCGCCGCGACCGTGCCCCGCTCATCAGGTCCAGCACCGCAATGTCGTCGCGAAGCGCCTCGCCGGTGGTGTAGGCCAGCCACCGGCCGTCGAGCGAAACCGCCGGCTCCACGGCCCGCTCACCCGCCGGAGTGACCAGCGTCGGAGGCCCAGCCGCCGTCAGCGTCGCCGGGTTCCAGCCAAGCCGGAAAATTCCGGCCGTCCCGCCTTCCACCACGTAGGCGAAGCGCGGATGCTGACCGCCGAACGTCATCTGCCCGGCCTGCGAGGAAGGCACCATCAGCGGCTGTGGATCCGCCACAGGCGCGCCGGAACTGCCCAGTCGCTGCCGCCAGAAGCTGCGCGACCCGCCACGGTCGCTGGCATAGTAGACCGTTGCCGGTTCCGGACCCCAAGCCGGTTGGAAATGCGACGCCGCGCCCTCCGTCACGGGCCTCACGTTCCCATCCGCGACCGAGTACAGCCAAATTTGCGTCCAACCCGTAAGATCCATGCGGGAGAATGCGATCCAGCGCTTGTCCGGAGACCAGGCAGCCTCCTTGGCGGGCCCGGTCGCTAGCGCAGTCAACTACCCGCGGGCCACCGCCGCTCGCCAGCATC
>CAYNDS010000056.1:0-3352 GCA_964395885.1 uncultured Solibacteraceae bacterium
GCTCGTTTCTGTTCGGCTACTACGAGGGATTTCGGAACCGGCAGGGCGTCACGCGCTCGTCCGTGGTGGCGACGGAGGCGCAGCGGCGCGGCGATTACTCCGGGCGTCCGGCACCGTTGCTCGATTTTTCGGCCGGCGGACTGCCGTTTCCCGGCAACCGGCTGCCCGTGACGGCGCTGCACCCGATTTCGCTGAACGTGATGGAGCGCTTCATTCCGCTGGGCAATCTGTCACCGGCCACCTTCCGCTCCACCGTGATTACCGAGAACGATGTCCAACAGGGCGGATTTCGGTTCGACCATCGCTTCTCTGACCGGGACCAACTGTTTGTCCGCTACTCCTATTCCGATGGCGGCAACGTGAATCCGATCTCGATCCGCGGATCGGACCTTCCCGGCTTTCCGGTGCGGGACGATCAGACGACGAGTTCGGCGACGGTGTCGGAGACGCACCTGTTCTCGCCGCGCGTGGTGAATTCGCTCCGGCTGTCGTTCTTCCGCAGCGTCTTCTTTTTCGATCAGCGGCTGAACCAGATCAGTCCGCGGGAACTCGGCTTCCAGTACGACTCCGCGTCGCGCGTGGGGCAAAGCGCGCCGTTCTTCAACATCAACGGCTACTCTCCGGTGGGCGGCGCGATCACCGGACCGCGCAACTCCTGGCAGACCGATGGCGAGTTGGGCAACATCGTTTCCGTTGTCAGCGCTCGTCATTCCTGGAAGGCTGGCGTGGAGGCGCGCTGGACGCAGTTGAATGCCTATCAGGGCATCGCACCGAATGCCTTCTTCGTCTTTACGCCGTCGTTTCCCACCAACGATGGATTTGCGAACTTCCTGTTGGGCCGCCCATTGGTGTTCTATCAGGGTCTGGGCGATCTGACGCGCGGGTTGCGGAACTGGCAGACGTCGGCGTTCCTGCAGGACGAATGGCGCGTGAACCGGCGGCTGACGCTGAATCTGGGCTTGCGCTACGAGGCGATTCCGCCGTTTACGGAAGTGCGGGACCGGTTGAACACGTTTGTCCCGGGCGTGCAGTCGCAGAAGTATCCGGAAGCGCCGCTCGGGGTGCTGTTTCCCGGCGACCCGGGCGTGGCGAAAGGGCTGGCTCCGGTGACGCATGCGCTGTTGCCGCGCGTGGGCTTCGCCTTCAATCCCGATGGCCGAGGGCGTTGGGTGATCCGGGCGGCGTATGGTGTCTTTTTCGATACGTTTGCCAACGGGCAGGGTGCGGCCACACAGGCGCCTGTCAGCAGCCTGCCGTGGACGCAACTGGTGCAGTTCAGCGGTCCGGGCACCAGCTACGCCAATCCCTACGGCGGGCGACCGCTGCCGGCGCCCGGGACGTTTCTGCGTCCGGCGACGGTGGTCGGCATGTCGAAGGATGCCCGGGCGCCGTATGCGCAGAATTGGAACCTGTCACTGCAGCGGGCGCTGGGGAATGACTTCCTGATCGAGGCGCGTTACACGGGGACCAAGGGCACGCACCTGCCGCGGAACATCGAGGCAAACCCGGCGGTTTGGGGTCCGGGCGCGACGGCGCAGAATGCCGACCGGCGGCGGCTGTATGCCAACTGTCCGGCCGACGGCGCCGCCTGCCAATTGGTGCACGTCGCGCTGCTGTCGACAATCACGAATTCGAACTACCATGCGGCGCAGTTGCTGTTGACCAAACGGCTGAGCCGCGGCTGGTCCTGGAGCGCGTCCTATTGGTGGTCCAAAACAATCGACGAACTCTCGGCGATGAACCTGACCGGCGCGGCGGCGCGGCCGCTATCCGGTGAGGTGGACATCGCGCAGAATCCCTTCGACCTGCGGGCGGAACGGGGCGCGTCGCTGTTTGACGCCCGTCACCGCTTTGTGTTCAGCGGAAGCTGGGAGATTCCGACACCTTCGGCGTGGCGGGGTGCGGCGCGGAGGCTGCTGTCCGGCTGGCAGTGGAACGGCATCGCGACGGCGGCAACCGGCACACCCTTTACCGTTTTCGACAGCGCGAACGTGGCCGGGCAGGCATCGCACCCGCCGATTTCCGGCTTTTCCGGCAGCCGTCCGGATCTGGTGGGCGACCCCATGGCGGGTCCGCGGACGGCGGAGCAGTGGCTGTCGCGGCAGGCCTTCCGGCGGCTGAATCCGATTACGGAGGCCGGCCGGTTTGGCTCCGCCGGGCGAAACATCGCGCGCGCCGATGGAATTGTGAACCTGGACATGTCCCTGTTCAAGAGCGTTCCGGTGTCGGAGCGGACGCGCCTGCAGTTCCGTTTCGAGGCATTCAACCTGGCCAATCACGCGACGCTGGGGGTGCCGGTGTCGGATCTGGCTTCGCCGAGCTTCGGCCGGGTGCTGGACGCCAGCGCGGCACGGACCTTTCAGGCCGCGCTGAAGCTGCTGTTCTGACGAGCGGCGGTTTCGGCTACACTGAGAGGTGCTGGTCCTGCCTCGGGCGCGCCCGAAGTGTGCGCGGCGCGCGGGTCCCTTAGGAAGTCACGATGTTCGATAATCTCTCCGACAAGCTGCAGCGGGTTTTCAAGAACCTGCGCGGTGAAGGAAAGCTCACGGCCGAGAACATGGAGTCGGCGCTGCGCGAGATCCGCGTCGCGCTGCTGGAGGCCGACGTGCATTTCCGCGTCGTCAAGCAGCTGATCGAGGCCATTAAGGAAAAGGCGATGGGCGAGGAGGTGCTGACCGCGCTCTCGCCTTCGCAGCAGGTCATCAAGATTGTCCGCGACGAGATGGTGAAACTGCTCGGCACGCACACGGCGCGCCTGCGTTTTGCCAATGAGCCGCCGACGGTGGTGATGATTGTCGGCCTGCAGGGTTCCGGCAAAACGACCTCGACGGCGAAGTTGTCGAAGTGGCTCATCAAGCAGGGCAATAAGCCGCTGCTGGTGTCGGTGGACGTTTACCGTCCGGCCGCACGGCAGCAATTGGCGGTGCTGGCCAAGCAGATCGGGGTTCCGATTTGGGAAGGCCCGGCGGGCGAGAACAATCCGGTGGAACTGGCGCGCGGCGCCAGGCGGGAATCGACGCAGACCGGGCGCGACATCATCCTGGTGGACACGGCGGGACGTCTGCACATCGACGAAGAGTTGATGACGGAGTTGTCCTCGCTGAAGGAACTGCTGAACCCGACCGAGATCCTGTTTGTCGCCGACGCGATGACCGGACAGGACGCCGTGAAGTCCGCCGATGAGTTCCACAAGCGCCTGGGCATTACCGGCGTCGTGCTGACGAAGATGGACGGCGATGCGCGCGGCGGTGCGGCGTTGTCGATCCGGTCCGTGACCGGGCAGCCGCTGAAGTTTGTCGGCACGGGCGAGAAGACGGACGCGCTGGAGCCGTTCCATCCGGACCGCGTGGCG
>CAYNDS010000056.1:3362-20963 GCA_964395885.1 uncultured Solibacteraceae bacterium
GCGCAGCGCATCCTCGGCATGGGCGACGTGCTCAGCTTTATCGAGAAGGTCGAAGAGACGATCGACCACAAGCAAGCCGAGCAGATGCAGCGGAAGTTCATCGAGAACGAGTTTTCGCTCGAGGATTTCCGCGATCAGCTGAAGCAGATTCGCAAACTGGGACCGCTCGAGAACCTGCTGGGGATGATTCCCGGCGCGGCGCAGCTGAAGGAGTTCAAGAACGCGAAGGTGGACGAGAAGGAGTTGACGCGCATCGTGGCGATCATCGACTCCATGACGGCCGCCGAGCGGAACAATCATATGATCATCAACGGCGCGCGCCGCCGCCGCATTGCCAAGGGCAGCGGCACGACGGTGCAGGACGTCAACAATCTGCTGAAGCAGTACACGCAGGCGCGCACGATGATGAAGCGCTTCCAGGGCGGGCTGACATCGGGCCTGCTGGGGAAGAAGATGAAGAATTTCAAACTTCCGACGATTGAAGAGCTGATGAAGATGCGCTGACGCGTCGCTGACTGCGCGCAATCGTTTGGAAGATCCCGTAGAAGCAGAGGAAAAGCTGACCATGTTGATGATTCGTTTGGCCCGTTTCGGTTCGAAGAAGAAGCCGACCTACCGCGTGGTGGTCATTGAGAAGGAGCGCGCGCGCGACAGCCGCGCCGTTGAGGTCGTCGGGCACTACAACCCGGTAGCGCAGCCGCAGCAGGTTTCGCTGAAGCATGACCGGATCCAGCACTGGATCAAGAACGGCGCGCAGCCTTCGGACACGGTGAAGCGGCTGATCGAGAAGAATCCGGCCGCGGCGCCCACGGCCTAACGGCCACTCGTCGCCCCGTGCGTCCGGACGCGATGTCCGGCGAGGGGTTCGCGTTTCGTGTTGCAATCACAGGTTCGCGGGAGAGGGTGCCATGAAGGAACTGGTGGAGGACATCGCCAAAGCGCTGGTCGACAGTCCGGACGACGTCGAAGTGCGTGAGGTGGCCGGAGAGCAGGTGACGGTGTTCGAGTTGAAGGTCGCGCAGGGCGACATCGGCAAGATCATCGGCAAGCAGGGCCGCACAGCCCGGTCCATTCGCACGCTGCTGGGCGCGGCGGGCGTAAAGATGAACCGGCGATTTACGCTCGAAATTCTTGAATAGCGGCCGGGTCGTCATCGCCAGGATCCGCCGCGCCCGCGGCAACAAGGGCGAATTGGCGGCGGAGTCTCTGGCGGAGGACCCGACACGCTTCGACCGGCTGTCGCGCGTGCTCATCGACGGGCGGGAGCATCCTGTCGAACGTTTCTGGTGGCACGCGGACACGCTCGTCATGAAGCTGCAGGGCGTCGATTCGATCTCCGCGGCCGAGCGGTTTGCGGATAAAGACGTGGAGATTCCGGCCGAGGAGCGAGCGCCGCTTCCGGAGGGTCAGTACTACGTCACGGATCTGCTCGGCTGCCGCCTTTATGACCGCGGGGAGCCAGCCGGTGAGGTGACGGGCTGGCAGGAGTTGCCGGGTGGCACGCTGCTTGAGATCGGCGGTCGCGAGGGCTTCGAAGTGCCCTATCGCTTGATCGACAGAGTAGACTTGGCCAATCGGCGCCTGGACGCCACGCTACCCGAGGGCCTGCGAGACTTGAACCGTTGAGATTCGATATCGTCACCATCTTTCCGGAGTTCTTCGCCGGCCCGTTCCAATCGGGCATTGTTGCGCGCGCGATTCAAGCCGGAAAGATCGATCTCCGCATCCACAACCTTCGGGACTGGACGCACGACCTGCACAAGACCGTCGATGACCGCCCGTTCGGAGGCGGCGAAGGCATGGTGATGAAGTGTGAGCCGATCTTCGATGCCGTCGAAGCCGTCCGTCAGCCGGGGCAGCGGATTGTCCTGCTGTCGGCGCACGGTGCGCGATTCGATCAGGCGGCGGCGCGGCGCCTTGCGCAGGAACCTGCCGTGCTGCTTCTGTGTGGCCGCTACGAAGGCGTCGATGAGCGAGTGGCGGAACACCTGGCCGACGAAGAGATCTCAATCGGCGACTATGTGCTGAGCGGCGGAGAACTGGGTGCGGCAGTGATTGTCGATGCGGTCAGCCGTCTGCTGCCGGGCGTGGTCGGCAACGAAGCCTCGGCGGTCAACGAGAGTTTTTCCGGCGCGGCGGGCGCGGCTCCGTTGGACTGCCCGCACTGGACCCGCCCCGCGGAATTTCGCGGCTGGAAAGCGCCGGACGTGCTGCTTGGCGGCAACCACGCGGAAATCCGAGCCTTCCGCCAGCGCGCCGCACTCGAAAAGACGCGGCGGCTGCGTCCGGATCTTCTCCCGCCGTCCAAATAACGGGAAGCCGCGAGTGTGCCGCTAAGTGGACGAGCGCGAACGGCACGCGCGTCGCCCAGTTGGCGAAGGTCAGGACTCCATAGAGCGACGGGTCCGACATGATCTCGGCAACCGGAGCATAGTGCATCGCGTGGCCGGCGCGTTCGGCAATCACGGTGCCCAAAAGCGGACGTCCCAGAAGCGCTAAATCGCCGATGAGATCCAGCGCCTTGTGCCGGCAACACTCATCGGTGAAGCGCAGGCCGCCCGGGTTCAGCACTCCGTCTTCGGTGAAGCAGACCGCGCAATCGAGCGACGCGCCGCGGATCAAGCCCATGTTGCGCATCTGGCCGAGTTCCTTCTCAAAGCCGAACGTGCGGGCCGGTGCAATGCGGTCCGCATAGGCTTGCGGCGTCACTTCCATCTCAAGCGATTGATGCCCGACCAACGGGTGCGGGAAGTAAATGTCGCAGTTCAGCTCAAAGCGGTCCGCCGGCAGGATCGAGATCCGCTTGGGACCTTCCTCGACGGTCACCGGGCGCCGGATGCGCAGATAGCGCCGCCGCCGCCGAAACGTCCGCAAACCCGCTGCCTGCAGCAGTTCGGTGAACGGCTTACCGCTTCCGTCGAGAATCGGCACTTCCAGGTTGTCGATCTCGATGAAGGCGTTGTCGATGCCCATCGAGTAAAAAACGCTCAGCAGGTGCTCGGTCGTCGAGATCAGCACGCCCTGCTTCATCAGGCTGGTGGCGTAGCTGACCTTCTTCACGTAGCGCCAGGAGGCGGGGATCTGAAAGCCGTCCAGATCCGTGCGGACGAAGACGATCCCGGTTGACGGCGGCGCCGGTGTCACGCGAATCGAAACGGGCACGCCGTGATGGAGTCCGATGCCGGAGACAACAAACGGGCGCTGAATGGTGGTCTCGTAGCGGAGGATCCGGTCGGAGCTCCAGGCGGGCGGCAGTATCGGTTCAGCCGAACTCAAGTAGCCAGTGTAACAGTATCGGCGTATCTCGTAAAGCGAAGAAAATGCGACCCTTATGGGCCACCCAGGTGTGGCTTTCCCGCTACAGTGTCATGTTGCACCTGTAGTCAAACCGATGCAATCGCTATGATGAGTCGATGTCGCGGCGGCTGTTCCTCATCGACACTTATGGCTTTGTCTTCCGGGCGTACTATGCGCGCGCGCGCACCAATGCGCCCCCGATGCGCACGGCTTCGGGTCAACCGACAGAGGCGGTGTTCATCTTCCACAACATGCTGCGGAAGCTGGTCCAAACGCAGTCTCCCGACTATGTTGCGGCGGTGTTTGAGAGCTCCGGACCTACGTTTCGCGACGAAGCCTTTGCCGAATACAAGGCGAACCGCGCGGAGATGCCGGACGACTTGCGCCCGCAGATCGACTCGATCCGCCGCCTTCTGGACGCAATGCGGATCCCGATTCTGCAGTTTCCCGGCTACGAGGCAGATGACGTGATTGGCACACTGGCCAAGCGCGCCGCCGCCGACGGCTTCGACGTGGTGATTGTGTCGAGCGACAAGGACATGCTGCAACTTGTCGGCGAGCGGGTTCGCATGCTGAATCCGATGAAGCCGGACCCGCCGGCGGACTTCACGCTCTACGACCGCGCCAAAACGGAAGACTACATGGGCGTTCCGCCGGAGCATGTCGCCGATCTCCTGGCGCTGAAGGGCGACGCGATTGACAATATCCCCGGCGCGCCCGGCATCGGCGACAAAGGCGCCCGCGATCTGGTGAAGCAGTACGGTCCCGTGGAGCAGGTGTTGGCACACGCCGCTGAAGTCAGCCGCAAGACGTACCGCGAAAGCCTGCTGAACCACCGCGAACAGGTGGAGCTGTCCAAGCGCCTGGCCACCATCGACACGGCCGTTCCCATCGTCTGGGACGTGGAGAGCGCACCCGTGGCGCCGCCGGACCGCACGGCGCTGGAGGCGATCTACCGCGAACTGGAGTTTTTCAGCTTCCTGCGGGACCTGGCGCCGGAAGCCGAGGCGCTGTCCGCGCCGGTCGAGGTGCGGGAGATCGACTCGCTGGCCGGGATTGCGGGGCCGATTGCGGTGGCGGCAAACGGGCATCTCGGCCTGTCGATCGAGGCGGGCAAGGCCTTGCGTGCCCCGCGGGACCTGCCGTTGGAGGGGCACCGGCTGCTGGTGCACGACTGGAAGAGCGCGCCGTCGCTGCTGGCCCACACCGATGTCTTCGACGCCATGCTGGCCGGCTTCCTGATCCATGCCGAGCCCGCCGCCGCCACCCTGGACGGACTGGCGGAGCGCCATCTGCGCCGCCGCCCGGGAGCGTCGCCTGAGGAGCGCGCCGAGGCCATCGGCGAGTTGGCCCGTCTTCTGGAACCGGAGTTGGACCGCCTCGGTCTGCGCCCGGTCTACGATCGCATCGACCTGCCGCTGGTTCCGGTTCTGGCGCGAATGGAAGCCGAGGGAGTGCGCGTGGACCCGGCGCGGCTGCAAACGATGGGCGCGGAGATGGACGCCGAGCTGACCACTCTGTCTGAGCGCATCTTTGCGATGACCGGCCACCCGTTCAACATCAACTCGCCGCAACAGCTCGGCAAGGTGCTGTTTGACGAATTACAACTACCGCCGCCCGGAGGCCGTCCCAAGACGAAAGCGCCCTCGACCGCGGCCGACGTGCTGGAGGCGCTGGCGGTGGAGCACCCGATCGCGCAACTGGTGCTGGACTACCGCCAGGTGGCAAAGCTGAAAGGCACCTACGCCGACGCACTGGGCGGGCTGATCCGTCCCGAGACCGGCCGGATCCACACCACCTACAACCAATGCGGCGCGGCAACCGGACGGCTCTCGTCGACGAACCCGAACCTGCAGAACATACCCATCCGGACCGAGACCGGACGCGCCATCCGTGCTGCGTTCGTGCCGCGGGAGGGCTGGCGGTTCGTCGTGGCCGACTACTCGCAGATTGAGCTGCGCCTTCTGGCGCATATGTCCGGCGACAAGGTGCTGGTGGAGGCGTTCCGCAATGGCGAGGACATCCATACCCGCACCGCAGCCGAAGTGTTCGGTGTGCCGCCACTGCTGATCACGCCGGAGCAGCGCCGCAACGCCAAGGCCGTGAACTTTGGCATTGTCTACGGCCAGACGCCGTTCGGCTTATCGCAGGCGCTGGGGATTCCACGCGCCGAGGCCGAACTCTACATTCGAAGCTACTTTGAGCGCTATGCCGGTGTGCGCAGGTTCATTGACGAGACGATCGCCAAAGTCCGCAAAGAGGGCTATGCGTACACGCTGGCCGGGCGGCGCCGCCCGATTCCGGACATGCTCTCGCGCAACCCGGCAGCGCGCGGATTCGCCGAACGCACGGCGGTGAACACGCCGCTGCAGGGTACGGCCGCGGATCTGATCAAGCTGGCAATGATCACAATCGACCGCCGCCTGCGCGACGAAGGCTGGCAGGCGAAGATGCTGCTGCAGGTGCACGACGAACTGGTTTTTGAGGCGCCGCCGGAAGAGGCGCCGCTCCTGGCAAAGATGGTGAAGCGCGAGATGGAGATCGTCGAACACCTGAAGGTTCCGCTGGTTGTCGACACCGGTATCGGAGACAACTGGCGCGACGCCAAGTAGGCAGCGGGCCCGGCTAGTTTGCGGCCTTCGCCTTGGCGATCTCCGCCTTGGTGATCTCCAGAACCCGCTGCAGGAAGGGTGCGCCCCTGGCGAGAAGGTTTTCGCGCGTCATGCTGTCGAGTTCAATGTCGGGGGCGATGCCGACGTTCTCGATGTAGGGGGAGGCGGGCAGACCGGGCATCGCCTGCGTCTCCTGCCGGACGCCCAGCGAAATGGTCGTGCGGGCGAATACTTCGCTCAACGCCGTGACCTGTCCGCCGCTCACGACGGCGCCACCCGCCCCGTTGGTGCGCTTGCCGATGAAGATGCCGCGCTTGTTGTCGCGTAGCGTTGTGGCCAGATAGTCCGCGGCGGAGATGGACAACTCGTCGATGAGCACGATCAGCGGCTTGGTATAGGCGGACGCGTCCGAGGTCCGCTCGTTCAGGAAACTGCACGAGGAGGTGGATGGTCCCAGCAGGTCGCCGCGGAAGTAGGCCTGCTCCAGCTCGGTGAGGTGGGCTCGCATCGCGTCTTGGACTTCCGCCGGCGCGCCGCCCCTCTGGGCGGAGGCCAACTGGTTGCGGAAGCTGTCGATGATCTGGAAGGTCGGCCGGAAGCGGTCCTGTGTCGGGCGGAACTTGCCGGGGGTGAGCAAGGAGGCGATCTCTTCGTAGATGCAACTGCCGCCGGGATTGCGGCTGATGTCGAGAATCAAGGCGTCGGAGTTCTCCTGATGCCAGGCAATCTCGTTGCGAAGCGTGCGGATGTCGATGCCGCCGAATCTCGGAATCCGGAGAAACGACACCCGAGGCTCCCCCGCGGGGGCCGGTAGCGTCGCCGAGAAGAACGGTGCGAACAGAGCGGAGCCTACCCGGATCTCAGCGCCTTCCGGCAGTTCGAACCATGGCCGGAGGTCGCCAATGGCAGCCAGGTATTGCCTCTCGAACTCTGCCTCCTGCCAGCGTCCCGCATCGCGCAGGGACTGCAGGCGATCGTACTTCGGCATGACATACATCGGCTCCCAGCCCGGCCGGTGGATCTCGGCATTCAGCGCGCGCAGACCCGGCACCGGTCCCAGTCGCGTGACCGGCGTGCCGCTTTTCAGCCAGCGCATCGTGAAAACGCGCCTCTCGCCGCTTGCCAATCGAATCTCGACGTTGGCCGTCTCGCCCAACTCGGCGGTACGCGGGAAGTCGTCCTGCCAGCGCACCGAAACCTTGCTGGCCGCAATGCGCCTGGAAGCCGCCGGATTGCCGTACTGCCGCATCCGCGACAGGTCGGTTATCCAATCCTCGAGGCTGCGGCCATCCACGCTCAGCAGTTCGTCGCCGATGGCGAACGGAAAATCGGCCTCGGGCAGCGCCCCCCGATCGATTGTGTCCACGAGAACCTTGCCCTCGAAGATGTCGACCGTGAAGCCCAGGCGCACCCGGAAGAATGAGGGAAGCTCGATCAGCGTATGCGTGTCACGGAACGACGCAACGTACTCCATCAGGATTTCGTAGTAGGCGAGATCGTCCTTGGCGGCGCGGATTCGCTCGATCCACGGCGCGGTGTCGAGGATATTCACCTGCAGCGCGTCCCGCTTCCACTGAGCCGGGGCGTAGGTTCGGGCGTAGAACGTGACCAGCGTCTGGAAGTCGAGAACCCGCTGTTCCGGAGGAAGCTGTCCGAAAACGCTGACGCTGAGCAAGAGACATGTAAGCGTGCGCACCGGTCAAGATTAGCAGAGAACGACGGCTCCGCAGGCGGGGAATCGAAGTCCAAGAACGCATTTGCTACGATGCACTAGCAATGGCGCAGATTGCTCCCTCGTCCCAGACCTTTGATGCGATTGTTGTCGGTTCCGGAGCCACCGGCGGCTGGGCCGCCAAGAAGCTAACCGAAGCCGGCATGCGGGTCTGCCTGCTGGAGGCCGGTCCGAAGCTTTCCGAAAGCGAGTTCAGCGAGCACACGCAGCCCTGGCAGCTGCCCTATCTCGGCATGTCGCCGAAGGTGCTGAAGGACCGTCCGATTCAAGGCCGCTGCTATGCCTGCACGGAGCACAACTACAAGTGGTTCGTCTCCGATGTCGACAATCCGTACACGCAGGAAAAGCCGTTCTGGTGGATCCGGCAGCGGGTACTCGGCGGACGCAGCCTGAGTTGGGGACGGCAAAGCTACCGCATGTCGAACCTCGACTTTAAGGCGGCATCGCACGACGGCTACGACGCGGACTGGCCGATCTCGTATGAGGATCTCGTCCCCTACTACGAGGAAGTGGAGCGCTACGTCGGCATCAGCGGACAGGCGGAGGGCTTGCCGCAACTGCCGGACAGCGTCTTTCTGCCGCCGATGGCGATGACATGCGGCGAAGAACGGTTGCGGGACCGCGTGAAAGATAAATTCGGGCGCACGGTGACGATCGGGCGCGCGGCGGTGCTGACCAAGGCGCAGAACGGGCGACAGGCCTGCCACTATTGCGGTCCGTGTGAGCGCGGCTGCATCACGCACTCCTACTTCGCCAGCCCTTGGACGACGATCAAGGACGCACAGGCCACTGGACGCCTGACGCTGACCACCGACGCCGTTGCGGCGAAGGTCATCCTGAAGGACGGCAAGGCCGCCGGTATCGCCTATATCGATCGCACGACCCGGATGCCGCGAGAGGTGCGGGGCAAGATCGTGATGCTGTGCGCTTCGACGATGGAGTCGACACGGCTCCTGCTGAACTCGGGGATCTGCAATTCGTCCGGCGCGCTCGGCAAGTACCTGATGGACCACATCTACATGGGTGGAGCGCAGGGCACGATGCCGGGAATCGAAGCCAAGCCGTGGGCGGGTCCGCCGCGGCGCCCGAACGGCATCTACATTCCGCGCTTCGTCAACGTGAAGGAAAAGATGACGGACGGCTTCATCCGCGGCTATGGCTATCAGGGTGGCAGTTCGCCGTCGTTCGCCTTCAACTCGCCCGGATTCGGCGCCGAGTTCAAGGAGAACGTCCGGAAGGGCTACTGGGGCATTTCGATCGCCCTCTGGGGCGAGTGCCTGGCGCGCAAGGAGAACTTTGTCGAAATCGACCCCGACCGCGTCGATGCCTGGGGCGTGCCGGTGCTGAAGGTCCACTGCGAGTGGGGCGATAACGAGAAGAAGATGTGGCGCCATGGCGTGGCGCAGGCGGCCGAGATGCTGAAGGCCGCGGGAGCGGAAAACGTGACCACCTCGCGCGACGGCAACTGGAGCGTGCCCGGCTTCTGCATTCACGAAATCGGCACGGCAAGAATGGGCGCGGACCCGAAGTCGAGCGTGCTGAACAAGTACGCCCAAGCCTGGGACGTGGACAACATCTTTGTCACCGACGGCGCCGCCTGGGTGTCGAGCGGCTGCCAGAATCCGACGTTGACTATGATGGCGATCACCGTTCGCGCCTGCGACTACATCGTGCGTGAGTACGCCAAGAAGGTCGCATAAACATCCTCGCCCCGCAGCGGCGCGGGGCGGATGTTTCCTTCCAATGACCGCGATACACTTGTGAGGGAGAAGTCCTCTTTTGACCGAATCGGATCTTCGCGCGTCCAGCCGGACGGTCCTGGCGGCGGCGGTGGCTCATGGCGGCCCTCACCTCACGCGAGACGACCTGATCCGCGCATACCGGTTGATGTATCTGTCGCGGCGCATCGACGACCGCGAGATCCTGCTCAAGCGGCAGAACAAGATCTACTTTCAGATCTCCGGAGCCGGGCACGAGGCCATTCAGATTGCCGCGGGCATGGCCCTGGTGCCGGGGCACGACTGGTTTTACCACTACTACCGCTCTGGCGTTGACGCTCGGCGTGCCGGCGCGCGAGATGCTCTGGCAGGCGGTGGGCGCGGCGTGTGATCCGCATTCCGGCGGGCGGCAGATGCCGTCGCACTGGTCCTCGCCGGAACTGCACCTGGTGAGCGGATCGTCGCCGACGGGAACGCAATACAACCAGGCGGTGGGCTGCGCGCACGCAAGCGTGTACAAGTATCCCCAGGCGGCGGAAGTGACGCTGTGCTCTTCGGGCGACGGCGCCACCAGTGAAGGCGAGTTTTGGGAGGCCCTGAACGCGGCGTGTCTGGACCGGCTGCCGGTGCTGTTTCTGATCCAGGACAACGGCTACGCGATCTCGGTGCCCGTGGAGCGGCAGACGCCCGGCGGCAATATTTCGCGGCTGCTTGCCGGCTTCCCGCACCTGCTGCGTCTGGAAGTCGACGGTACGGACTTCGTCGCCAGCTACGGGGCGGTGGTGGAGGCGGCAGCGCATTGCCGCGCCGGCGTGGGACCGGCACTGGTCCATGCGCACTGCACGCGCCCGTACTCGCACTCGCTTTCCGACGACGAGAAACTTTACAAGACCGCGCGCGAGCGCGAAGCCGAGGCGGCGCGCGACTGCCTGGTCCGCTTCCCGCGCATGCTGCTTGAGGAAGGCATCGCCGACCGTCACCTGCTGGAGCAGATCATGTCGGAAGTGGATGCCGAGATCCAGCAGATCACCGATCAGGCGCTGGCCGAGCCGGAGCCCGATCCGAAGAGTATCTTCGTCCACCTCTATTCCGGCGCCGTGGATCCGACGAGCGCCGCTTTCGACGCCGAGCCCGACTTCTCCGGAGAGCCGCGGACGATGGTCGATGCCATCAACCTCACCCTCCGCGAGGAAATGGAGCGCAATCCTGACGTGCTGGTCTTTGGCGAGGATGTCGCCGATTGCAGCCGCGAACAGAATCTGGCGGAGGTCAAGGGCAAGGGCGGCGTGTTCAAAGCCACGCAGGGCTTGCAGATCGGCTTTGGCGGGCAGCGCTGCTTCAACACGCCGATTGCGGAGGCAATGATTGCCGGGCGCGCCATCGGGCTGGCAACGCGGGGCTTGAAGCCGGTGGCCGAGATTCAGTTCTTCGACTACATCTGGCCGGCGATGATGCAGATCCGCGATGAGATGGCGACGCTGCGCTGGCGCTCCAACGGGACTTTTGGCGCGGCGGCGGTGCTGCGCGTGCCGATCGGCGGCTATCTGACGGGCGGGGCGATCTATCACAGCCAGTGCGGGGAATCGATCTTCACGCACATTCCCGGGCTTCGGGTGGTGATGCCGTCCAATGCGCTGGACGCCTGCGGGCTGCTCAGAACGGCGATCCGGTGCGATGACCCGGTGCTGTTTCTGGAGCACAAGAAGCTCTATCGGGAGCCATACAATCGCTCGCCGCACCCGGGACCGGATTACACGATTCCGTTCGGCAAGGCGAAGGTGGTGAAGGGCGGCTCGTCCCTAACCGTGGTCTGCTACGGCGCGCTGGTGCAGAAGTGCCTGCAGGCGGCGGCGCTGATCGAGCAACGGCGTGCGCAGGCGAGCATCGAGGTGATCGACCTGCGCTCGCTGGCGCCTTACGATTGGGCCGCCATTGCGGCGTCGGTGAAGAAGACGAGCCGGATACTGATCGCGCACGAGGACAATCTGAGCTTCGGCTTCGGAGCGGAGATCGCGGCGCGCGCGGCCAATGAGCTGTTCTCGGACCTGGACGCGCCGGTCGGCCGCGTGGCCGCCAAGGACGCCTGGGTCGGCTACAACCCGGTGCTGGAAGATGCAATCCTGCCGCAGGTGGAAGACTTGGTGGCGGAGATGGATCGCCTGCTGAGCTACTGACTTTCGATCGCCGAGACGGGAGCGGGCGGCGAGACCGGCATTTCCATCCGCAAACTGGGATTGGGCAGCGAAAAGCCGGCTTCCCGCAGCGCGATCACAACGCGTTCCCGGACCGTCGAGGCGGCAGTGGCAAAATCCACGCGCCGGGAGTCGGTCCAGAAGCGGAGTTCCAGCTTGATCTCGTTCGGAGTCAGTTCCTGCACCCAGACCAGCGTGGGCGGTCGGTCGAGAACGCCGGGTGAGGAGCGCATGGTTTCGTCCAGCATTTCCCGAGCGCGGCGAAGGTCCTGGTCATAGCCAAGGTAGACGGAGACGGAAGCCTGCCGTACGGGCGCCGCCGTATTGTTGGTGACCCGCGAGGTGAAGATCTCCGCGTTGGGGACATGGACGATCCGTCCGTCATAGGTGCGGATGCGCGTGGCGCGGAGTTCAATGCGTTCGACGCTGCCTTCCGTCGCGCCGACGACGATCTGATCCCCCAGCTGAAACGGGCGGAGCCACAGCAGCAGCACACCGCTGACGAAGTTCGACAGGATGTCCTTCAACGCAAAGCCGAGTGCGAGGCTGGTGAGCCCGAGACCGGTGACGACCGTGCTGGGCGCAAACCCGAGCGCGCCGGCAGCCACCACCACCGCAAGCGCCCAAACGGCGTAGTAGCTGGTCTGACGCACTAGGCTTTGTGTTGTCGGGTCGGCAACATAGCGCTCCGTCAGGGAGCGGGTGAGCCGCCGCGTCCCTTTCGCCAGAAGCGCGAAGACGAACACGACGACTGCGGCAGCCACCACGCCGGGAATGACGCCCGCGGCCGTATCCGCCAACCGGCCAAACGCTGTGCGGAAGGCGCCGGAGACGCGGAGTACAAAGCCACTCCATCCTTGGGCGCGGTCCCGCGCGACACGGGCGAGCGCCGTGTCAACGGCCGTGGCCCACTGTCGTGCGAGTTCGTCGACGGTGACCAGATTCTCGTCCGCATCGGCCGCGGTGACGGTCACGACGACGATCCGGTCGAGGGTGACCAGCCGGGCGCCGCCTTCGCGTTCGATTTGCGCGCGGCGGACGGGGTTGTCGCTATCCGCAATGGCGCTCAGCCGGCGTTCGATCTGCCGCGCGCGGTCCGGCGCGGGTTGTTGGCCCGCAGGACCAACGGCGAACAGTGCCCGGCCATACAGGCGGACGGTGGCGCGGTCCTCCTGTGCCGGGGCAAGCGAGGCGGAGAGAACGACCAGTGCCGCCGTCCGCCACAAGCTGCCGGACATCTCAGACGCCGGTGGTTCTTCCGGTGAAGTGGCGCACCAGGGCCACGACGGCACCGATCAGAAACAGGAAAAACAGGATCTTGGCCAGGCCCGTCAGGACGCCGGCGGCGGCGACGAAGCCGAAGTAGGCGGCAAACACCGCGACGATCAGAAGAAGAATGGCGTAGCGGAGCATCACCGGGAATCGAGCAGGCGGGACGCCAGCGGCAGGGCCCGGCCGTGCGCTAGAGCACTTCCGCGATGACGCATTTCAGGTACAGCGTCTCGGGCACGGTGAGCAGAACAGGATGGTCCTGGCCTTGGAGACGCCGCTCGCGGATGCGCAGCGTGCGACCGGCGTCCAGCGCGGCGGCGGCAAGCATTTCGAAGAAATCCGCTTCGCTGACGTGCTGCGAACAGGAGCAGGTCACCAGAATGCCGCCGCGGTCCAGCATCCGGAGCGCGCGGAGATTGATCTCCTTGTAGCCGGCAATCGCCTTGTCGATGGCGGCTTTCGACTTGGTAAACGCCGGTGGATCGAGAACGATCGTGTCCAGGCGGTGGCGCTGCGCCTTCCAGGCGGTGAGCTGATCGAAGATGTCGGCCTGGTGGAACGCGGCGTTGGTGATGCTGTTGGCGGCGGCGTTGGCGCGGGCGCGTTCAATGGCGGGGCCGGAGGAGTCGATGGCCTCGACGCGGTCGCAGACGCGCGCCAGGTGGAGCGCGAAGCCGCCGGTCGACGTGAAGCAGTCCAGCGCCGCGCCGTGGGCATGGCGCGCGGCGGCGGCGTAGTTTTCGCGCTGGTCGAGAAACAGGCCGGTCTTCTGCCCGGACCGCAACGCGGCGAGGAAGTGAAGCCCATTCATCGTGACGGTGACTTCCGGCGGGACGTCGCCACGCGTTTCGACCAACGACGGCAGCGCTTCCTTTGCGCGCACCGGCGCGTCGTTGCGCAGAACGATGCCGGCGGGCTTCAGGCGTGCTTCGAGGTGCGCAAGCACGTCCGCTTCGCGTGCCGCCATGGCCTGAGTCAGGCACTGCACCGTGAGATGGCTGCCGTACTGGTCGACAATCAGGCCGGGCAGCAGATCGGCTTCCGAAAAGACAACGCGGAAGGCGTCACTGTCGCGCACGACGCGGCGTCGGTGCTCGATGGCGGCATCCAGGCGCGCGGCAAGGTCAAAGTGCTCGCCGGGGCGGGCCAGCAGACGGAGTGCGATCTGCGACGTCGACGAGTAATCGGCCACGCCCAGCGGCCGGTGGCGCGGGTCGAAGACATCGACCGTCGTACCGGGCTGGGCGTTTCCCGTGTCGAGAATGTCCGAGGCGTAGACCCAGACGTGTCCGGCCTCGAGCCGGGCGGCGGCCCGCGCGTTTACCTTCACTTACGCGGCCAGGCGGCGCAGCGCGGCGATGCGATCTTCCGTGGCCGGGTGCGTCGAGAACAGGCGCATCATGCTGGCGCCGGAGAACGGGGCAATGATGTACATGTGCGCGGTGGCGGGCGTAGCCTCCATCGGGATGCGCTTCGACCAGCCTTCCAGCTTCGACAGTGCGGCAATCATGGCGCTGGGGCCCCCGGTGTAGCGCGCGGCGGTGGCATCGGCGGCATACTCACGGGTGCGTGAGATGGCCATCTGAATCAGCAGCGCGGCAATTGGAGCCACGATCATCATGACCAGACCGCCCCAGGCGGAGCCGCGGTCTTCTTCGTCGCGTCCCCCGCCGCCCATGAACATGGCCATGCGGCCGATGGTGGTGATGGCGGCGCCCAGCGTCGCCGCAATCGAACTGATGAGGATGTCGCGGTTCTTGATGTGGCCGAGTTCGTGGGCGATCACCGCCTCGACTTCGCGGTCGTCCATCAGGTGCAGCAATCCGGCGCTGACCGCAACGGAGGAGTGTTCCGGATTGCGGCCCGTGGCAAAGGCGTTCGGAGACTGCTCCGGCAGCACCCAGAGACGCGGCATCGGGATCTGCATGCGCTCGGTGAGGGCGCGCGTCATGGGCTCAATGCGATACCAGACGTCAGAATTCTCTTGCGCGCTGACCGGCTGCGCCCCGCTCATCATGAGCGCCATCTTCTCGGAAAAGAAGTAGCTGAAGAAGTTCATCGCCACTGCCAAGCCGAGGCCAACGACCAGGCCGTTTCTGCCTCCGAAGGCTTGGCCGCCTGCCAGCAGCAGGCCGCTCATCAATCCCAGCAGCAAAACCGTCTTAACGGAGTTCATATGCTTTCCTTTCGATTATGACGCGCGAGACATGAAAAAAGGTTCATAGTGCCTGGCACCATGAATGAGTCTTCATCCACGGCGAGGGCAGTCCGGTTCAGAATAAGCGCATGGCTCTGGAAGCCGGGGAGATCGTCGGACGGCGGTTCCGCATTGAAGCCGTCCTGGGCCGTGGCGGAATGGGGGTCGTGTATCAGGCAAGTGACCTCACACTGTCTGGAGCGGTGGCCCTAAAGACAATTCTTCCGTCTCGGGCGGCGGATCCCGTCGCGCTCCAGCGGTTTCGAGCAGAGGTGCAAGCGGCTCGCCAACTGAATCACCCGAACCTTTGCCGGATATTCGACATCGGCGAGGATGCAGAGCGCGGTCTGGTTTTCTTCACCATGGAGTTGGTGGATGGGCCGACGCTCAGCCGCTGTGTCCGTCAGGCGGGGCGGCTGGAAGTTCCTGCCGCGCTGGAAATCCTGGAACAGGTGGCGGCCGGGGTGGATGCTCTCCACGCCCGGGGAATGGTGCACCGGGACCTGAAGCCGGGCAACGTGCTACTGGCCAGGCGCGGCGAGGGCTGGCGCGCCGTGGTGAGCGATTTCGGTCTGTCGCGGGCGCTCGAACCGGCTGCCGGGGAGACGGCCACGCTGACCGGTCGTGTCGCCGGCACCCCGGAGTACTTCGCCCCGGAGCAGTTGCTCGGAGCGCCGCCGAGCGCGGCCACGGATCGCTATGCCCTGGGTCTGATTGCGTTTGAGATCCTCACCGGAGTGCGACCGTTCGCGTCAGCAGCGGAGACCGAGCGGCTGAGCGCGTTGGCGCCCTCGCCCCGGTCCAAACTGCCCACCCTGCCGGAGCAAGTGGATGCGGCGGTGCGGCGCATGCTGGCCCGAGAGCCGGGGGAGCGTTACGCGACGGGTGCGGCGTTCGTGGCCGCTCTGCGGGGCGGGGAGCCGCCGTTGCCCGACGAGTCGGTGGGCGATGGAGCGCTGCGTGACCAGGCCTTGCGGGGCAGGGCCATACGTGCCGTGGCCGCGTCGGTGCTGGTGCTGGCGGCGGGAGCGGCGGTGTGGTTCTGGAGCCCGGCGCGGCAGGGTGCACCTCGACCGCGAGGCGCCGCGTTGGAAGCTCGCTACCAGCGCGCGACCGAGCAGTTGCTGCATTCCTACCGGCAGAGCAACCTGGATGAGGCGACGGGAACGCTGCGCGAGATCGTGGCGGCCGATCCGCGCTTCGCGATGGCGCATGCAAGCCTGTGCCGCGCGCTGTACCTGGAGCCGACAGGCGAGAAAGACGCGGTGGCGAAGGCGCGTGAGTCTTGCCATGCGGCGCTGTCGATTGATCCGGACCTCGCCCCGCCGCACGTGATTCTGGGCTTGGCCTATCTCGACGAGGGCAAGACGGATCTGGCCGCGCAGGAGATTCAGCAGGCGCTCCGGCTGGACCAGCGCAATGCTTCGGCGCATGCGGCGTCGGCGCGTCTGTATCAGGCGCAGGGTCGCAAGGACGAGGCCGGCAACGCACTGCGCCGCGCGGTGGATCTTGCGCCGGACGACTGGCGCTGGTGGAACGGCAAGGGACTGTTCGACCGGGAGATGGGGCGTCCGCGGGAAGCGGCGGCCGCGTTTCGCGAGGTGGTGCGGCTGACACCGGAAAACCGGTTCGGCTA
Source organism: uncultured Solibacteraceae bacterium (assembly GCA_964395885.1). Lineage (GTDB taxonomy): Bacteria > Acidobacteriota > Terriglobia > Bryobacterales > Bryobacteraceae > JAPKYZ01. The sequence goes on from CAYNDS010000056.1 coordinate 20,019, forward strand.
CAACAATCTGGCGGCGGCCGAGATCGACCTGGCAAACTTCACGGCCGCGCGCGTGGCGCTGGAGCGGGCGGCGCAACTCCGTCCGGATCCGGCGCAGTATCACAACCTCGGCACCGTGCTGCAGTACGAAGGCAAGCTGACGGAGGCCGCAGCGGCCTTCGACAAGGCGATCGCGCTGGCTCCGGAAAGCTACTCTTCCTGGTTTGAACTGGCGCTGTCGCGCGACTGGACCGGAGATCGCGGGGGCGCGGTGACGGCCTTTCAGCGGGCGATTGCCTTGGCCGAAGCGCAGCGGCCACAGCTTCCACGCGATGCCCGGCTGCTGGCGTACCTGGCCGCGGCACGCGCAGCCGTCGGGGAGCGTGAGCCCGCGTTGCGCGATATCCGGCAGGCGCTGGCGCTGGCGCCCGAAAACGGACTGGTGCAGCGGCGCGCGGCCAGCGTCTACCGCCGCCTGGGCTTGCGTACGGAGGCGGTTGCGCGCTTGCGCTCGGCAATGGCTTTGGGCTACTCGCGCGAAATGGCCATGCGCAATCGCGAGTTAAGTGATCTACTGGACGCTGCCTCCGCGGTGAAACGGAAGCCCTAAGGGCGGCACGATCGAAGCAGAAAGGAGATGGCACGATGGCTTACGTGACAATTCGGAAAGAGGACACGGGTCTGGTGACGGACCGGGCGGCGGTGCCGATGACGCCCGGCGACACGGTCGAGATCAAGAACGCGTCGTCGGCGGAGGTGTCGCTGTTCGGCTGGGGAGAGAGTGCGTCTCCCGTGACTCCTGAAACGGGTGCTCGCGCGGTGGCGCTGGCGGCGGGTGCGTCGATGACGTTCACCTTCCGCAACGTTCAACCGGGCACCTACGCGCTGGCTGTCGTAGCGGCGGGCGAGCCCTTGCCGAAGATTACGACCCATCAACGCGAGAAGGCGATGCTGCTCCATTTCTGC
>CAYNDS010000056.1:20973-21488 GCA_964395885.1 uncultured Solibacteraceae bacterium
GCTTTGAGCCCGTGGTGACGGGAACCAAGCAGGGCGGAGGGGCGTCGCCGGCCGAGGCTCCATAGCGATAGAATCGTGCGCCGGAGACCCACATGATTCCTTTCCGGCGCATTCTGTTCCCCGTCGAGTTTTCCGAGAACACCCGGCGCGTCCTGCCGCGGGTGCGCGAGATGGCCGAGTTGTTCGGCGCCGAGGTGCTGCTGGTGCACTCTTTTGACCCGGCATTGACCTTGTTCAGCGCCGAAACGGCGGCTGGCGCGACGTGGCACTATCCGGAACTGGTGCAGGAAGCCGAGCACCAGTTGCGCGACTTCGCCGAGGAACATCTGCCCAAAACCAACACGCGGCTGTTCTCCGAACAGGGTGAGCCGGGCGAGGCGGTTCTCCGCGTGGCAAAGCAGGAACGCCCGGACCTGATCATGATGGCGACGCACGGCGGCGGGGTGTTCCGGCGGTTGCTTCTGGGGTCCGTCACCGCGAAGCTGCTGCACGATGCCGACTGCCCGGTCTGGACC
>CAYNDS010000057.1:0-2903 GCA_964395885.1 uncultured Solibacteraceae bacterium
AGTCCAAAGAGTGGCGATTATCCGACGGCTTGAGCATCGTGAACTGGCCAACACTAGGCACAAGGATGCAAGCTGCTCCTACACGATCGTGCAGGACGACAGCGCTGGATTATGCCTCCAGATCGACAGCTACGGCTCTACGGAGCGAGAGTTCCCGAATAAGAAGAGTCAATCATTGAGGTTCACGCCTGAGGCTGTTCAGCAGCTTCGAGCGATCCTTGATCGGCACTTCCCCGCTCAGTGAGTCTGATCTATAGCCACCTCTTCAACCACGCCGCCACCTCGGCGTAGAAGAAGCGGCTGTCTTCGCCATTCAAGATCCAGTGGTTCGCCCTCGGGAACACGATCAGCTTGGACGGGATCTTCAGCCGCTGGTGGACGCTCCAGTTCTCTAACGTCTGGTTCAGCGGCACGCGGAAATCGTTCTCGCCGACGGTCAGCAGCATCGGCGTTCGGAACTTGGCGGCGTAGCGGATCGGGTTCTGCTCGCGCCAGACTGCGCCTTGCTCCCAGACCGGGCCGCCGTTGTTGACCTCGCGATGGTAGATGCCGTCGGAGGTGCCCCATTGGCTCTCCAGGTTGATCAGGCCCGCGTGCGTGATCAGGCATTTGTAGCGGGTCGTTGTCGCTTGCATCCAGTTCGACAGGTGGCCGCCGTAGCTGGCTCCGCCTGCCGCCTGGCGTGTGCTGTCGATGAACTTGAACTGTTTGATCGCTTCATCCGCCGCCTGGTTGATCTCGTCGCCGGGCGTCTTCAGCGGGTCGCCTTGGATCGCCTGGGCGAACGCCTCGCCGAAGCCGGTCGAGCCGGTGTAGTTCGTCATCAAGACGACGTAGCCGGGTTGCGCCAGCATATGGTAGTTCCAGCGCAGCACGAACTGATCCTTCCACGCCCCATGCGGACCGCCGTGCATCAGAACAAAGAGCGGGTACTTCTTCGACTCGTCGAAGCCCGGCGGCAGAGCGATCAGGTTGTGGATACGCCGCCCTTTGGCCGACGTGAACCAGAACTCGCGCACCGGAGCCAGGTCCAGCTTCGCCAACGCCGCATCGTTGAAGTGCGTCAGCGCGCGATGGCCTTTCGCGTCGATACGCACGATCTCCGCCGGAGCGGTGGCGCTATCGAACGATGCCACCATCACGTTGTTCTCCGACGCGAAGCCGCCGTAACTGCCTCGCTCGACATCGAACAGAGGCGTCACCGCGCCACCGTCCGCCGACATGCGGTAGAGCTTGCCATGCGCGGCGTCGTCGGCTGACAGGTACACGGTCTTGGCGTCCGCCGAGAAGTCGAGAGAGTCCACGCTGCGATCAAACCCAGTCGCAACGAACTTCGGGTCGCCCGGATTCGGCCACGTGAACATCACCGGGCGGTTGATCGAATACGCCTTCTCGCCTTCCTTCTGATGCAGCGCGTACAGCGCCTTGCCGTCGGGATGGAACACCGGCCGGGAGTAGCTGTCGTGCGGTGTCCCGGCAATCGCGCGCGGCTCTCCGCCATCGATGCTTGCGACAAACAGGTGCGACACGACATTCGCATACGCCGCCTGATTCCGGTTCGGCGTGGCAACAAAGACGATGCTCTTCGAATCCGGCGTCCAGATTGCCGTCATCGTCGGACCGGTGTCGCCCATCGCGCCACCGAAGCCCGGCACCTTGGATAGCTCCGTGCCGGTCAGGACATCCTTCGGCTTGGCGCCCGCCTCCAAGGACTGGATGAACGGATGCGGCTGGCCCTCGTCAAGCCAACGGTCCCAGTACCGAATCGGGAAGCTCTCATACACGCGCGCCTGATACTTCCCGGCGGGCTTGTCCGGCTTCACCGTCGAAATGAACAGGATCGACTTGCCGTCCGGCGAGAACTTCGGCGCCGACGCGCCGCCCCTGATCGACGTCACCCGCTGCGCCTCGCCGCCCGCCAGATCGAGCACATAGACCTGCGCCGCCTCATCGCCTTCGCGCCGCGTGGTGAAGGCAATCCGTCGCGAGTCCGGCGCCCAACTCACGCCGCTTTCCGGCGCCTTGCTCGCCGTCAACTGCCGCGCGGGCGTCGCGCCATCGGTGGCCACGATCCACAAATCGCTCGACTGGTCTTTCTCGTCATAGGCCGGATTGGCCACGGAGAAGACGGCGTGCTTGCCGTCCGGAGACAGCGCCGGCGCGCCGACGCGCTTCAGCGTCCACAATGCTTCATGGGTGATCGGCTGCTTCTGTGCAAACGCAAGTGAGCCAAGGGCAAGGCATACGGCAAGTCGCATGCCTTTCAGAGTAAATCCTGGCTGGATTTCGTTTTTGCCGGACCTAGACTCTCGCCAGTCGCGTCGCCGGGCGCAGCGCCGCCGCGGCCAGCCAACCCAGTCCGGCCACGGCTGCCAGCGTCGCCAGCGGACGCTTGCTCGCCTTCACCCACAGGCTTTCCGTGCGCAGCAGGCCCGGTTCATGACTGCCGCGTTCTCGCGCATGGGCACCCGCACGGTACAGCGCTCCCTGCGGCGGCTGCTCCGGCGGGCGAGTCCGGGACTGATGAGACGTATAGGCGTGGACCACCATCACCTTGTCGGTCACGCCCGGCATCACGCCGCCCAGCATCGCCCCGAACTTCGCTTGGGAGCCGACGAACATATCGCGCGTCGGATGCGCCGCACACCACAGAATCGCCTCCGCCACCGCTTCCGGCGGGTAGACCATCCCGCGATGCACCGGTTGCATCGGCATGTAGTTGGCTGCGTGCTCGTTGTACGGCGTGTCGATCCTTCCCGGATGAATCAGCGAGACCGACACCGGCAGCTGGTGATGCGCCACCTCCATTCGCAGCACATCCGTGTAGCCGTGCACCGCGAACTTCGCCGATGAATAGGTGCCCTGTACGGCCGTTGCCTGGTCGCCGAAGAAGCTGCCGATGT
>CAYNDS010000057.1:2913-17748 GCA_964395885.1 uncultured Solibacteraceae bacterium
TTGATGATCGCGCCAGGCGTGCCGCGCTGCCGAAAGTGGCGCAGTGCCGTCAGGCTGCCGTGGACCACGCCCCAATAGGTCGTGTCGAACATGCGCCGCCAATCGCTGAGCGGCACGTCCCAACTCTCGCCGAAGATCGAGATCCCGGCATTGTTCACCCACGTGTCGAAATGCCCGAAGCGCCGCGTGGCCGCCTCCGCCACCCGTTCCACTTCCTCGTCGTCCCCCACGTCGCAAACCTGGTAGATCGCCTTGCCGCCCGCTGCTTCGATCTCCTCCACCAACTCCCGCAGCGCGGACTCATTGCGCGCCGCCGCCACCACGCGCGCCCCGTGCTGCGCCGCCCGTTTCGCCGTCACGCGACCAATGCCGCTGCTCGCGCCCGTGATCACGATGACCTGTTCCCGCAAGGGCTTCAACTGAATCGCCATGCTCTCTAGAGCCGGTCCTCGCGCGCGTTGTTTCACCGCTCTCACCGCTCTGCATGGATCCGGTTGTCCCGCTCCGCAGGTCGCACGCCGGTGACCGGCGGCATCGTGGGGCGTGCCCGGGCTGTCCATTTGGAAGTGCCGTTGGCGACGCCGTTCGACGCGACGCGAGGTCCAGCGGGATAATCGGGAGATGAAGTTGTTTCCCCTTTTCCTCGCTGCCGCCGCGCTGGCGGCCGAACAGAAACTCGGCGCGCCGTTGCAGTTGAAGTCCGCGCAGCCCGTCTCCGCCGTCCTGGCGCAAGCCGACACGCTTGCCGGCAAGACGGTGCAGGTGAAGGGCAAGGTCACCGAGGTCTGCCAGATGATGGGCTGCTGGATGGCGCTGGTGGATCCCGCCACCAAGGCCATGCTGCGGATCAAGGTCAACGACGGCGAGATTGTCTTCCCGAAGGACTCCGTCGGCCGCATGGCCGTGGCCGAAGGCACCCTCAAACGGCTGGAACTTTCCAAAGACCAGGCCATCGCCCGCGCGCGGCATGAAGCCGAAGAGCAGGGCCGCCAGTTCGACCCGGCAACCGTCAAGGGACCGCAAGTCGTCTATCAAGTGCAGGGTACGGGCGCTGTCCTGCTAGACTGATAAGTCGAAAACCGAGCCATTTTGAAGGAGTCCGATTCCGCATGCGTAGTGTAGTTTTGACGCTGGCCGCCGCCGCGTGGCTGGCCTCCCCCGCCGTCGCCCAGGTGAAGATGGGCGTGGTTGACGTTCAGCGCGCCGTTCTGGCCACCGCTGAAATCAAGAAGGCGCAGGCTGACCTGGAAGCCAAGTACAAGCCGCGTCAGGAAGCCATGCAGAAGATCGACCAGGAACTGCAGCGCATCCAAAGCCAGTTGCAGACGATGGCCGGCAAGCTGACGCCGCAGGCCGAAGCCGACCTGCAGGCACAGGGCGCCCGCAAGCAGCGCGACCTGCAACGCATGAATGAGGACCTGCAGGGCGACGTCGACCGCGAACGGAACGAGATTCTGCAGCGCGCCGGCCGCCACATGCAGGAGATCATCCAGAAACTGGCCACCGAAAAGGGCCTCGACGTGATCGTGGACCGCGCCAGCCTGCTGTTTGCCAAGGACACGCTCGACGTCACCACCGACGCCATCGCGGCGTTCGACCGCGCTTACCCGGCCAAGTAGGCTTCCTTTCTCATGTCCACCTATCTGGAGGGCTACGGCGCGGGAGAAGAGAAGCGCGCCCGCCTGCTGAAGTGGACGTTGCTCGGCCTCGCCGCGCTCGTGATCGGCGGCGGAGGCCTCTACTTCGGATTCCGCAACTACGGCGCGCGGTCCACCTTTGACGCGTTCCTCGACGCATTGCAGCGTCAGGACTACGCCGCCGCCCACGCCTTCTGGGGCTGCACGGAGGCCACGCCCTGCCGCGATTATGACCGCGCCCGCTTCCTGCGCGACTGGGGTCCGGACTCTCCGGCAAAGAACGCCGCCAGCGCGCGTCTGGTCCGGTCCGCCACCTGCGGCGGCATCTTCACCAATACCGGCGTGCTCCGCATCTATCGCTTTGAGCCCGACTACGAAGTCTCGCTGTGGGTGGACAAGCAGGACGGACGGTTAGGCTTCGCGCCTGTCATCGGCCGCATGCAGTGCACCGTGCTTCCCTGACGCGCCTGCCCCGGACGCGCCTGCCGTAGACTCGAAGCAGGAACCCCCATGTACACGATCGATCTCAGCGGCAAGACCGCCGTCGTCACCGGAGGCGCGCGCGGCATCGGCCGTGCGATCGGCGCCAAGCTGGCCGAAGCGGGCGCCCGCGTCATGCTCAGCGATATCGATGAAGCCGCGCTCACCGCAACCAAGCAGGAACTTCCCGGTACGGTCGACTGCCTGGCCGGCGACATCACCCGCCAGGACTTCCCCCAGGAACTGATCGACGCCACGGTTGCCAAGTTCGGCCGGCTCGACATTCTGGTGAACAACGCCGGCTACACCTGGGACAACGTGATCCAGAAGACCTCCGACGAGCAGTTTCAGGCCATGCTCGACGTGCATCTGGTGGCCCCGTTCCGCTTGCTGCGCGCCGCTTCCGGCTGGATTCGCGAAGCCGCCAAGCGCGAAGCCGCCGAGGGCCGTTGTGTCACGCGCAAGGTGGTGAACATCACTTCGATTTCCGGCGTCTACGGCAATGCCGGACAGATCGGCTACGCCGCCGGAAAGGCCGGCATCAACGGCGTCACCATGACCCTGGCCAAGGAGTGGGGCCGCTACAACGTGTGCGTGAACTCGGTCGGCTTCGGCCTGATCGAAACCCGCCTGATTCAGCCGCTGGGCGGCGAGAAGGCGTGTATCGAGATGAAGGGGGAACAGATCCCCGTCGGCGTGCGGCAGGAGGTTCGGGAAGTGATGCAGAAGACGATCCCGCTGCAGCGTTTCGGCTCCGTGGAGGAAGCCGCCGGTCCGGTGTTGTTTTTCTGCTCGCCGCTCTCGGACTACATCACCGGCGAAGTGCTGATCGTCAGCGGCGGCGGAAAGTTCTAGCGGCATCCCGCGCGCTGGAGGACGCCGTTCGCCCATTGGCCGGCGATCACGGCGTAGTGCTTCCTCCCCGGGCGGCGCGGCGATGATGTCAGCACTGCCCGCATCGGGTAGGGCCGCCATCTCGACTCGCACGGCGCCAGGTGGACCATCGACCAGGCGCGGGAGATTTTCGCCGCGCCTTCGGAAAGCCTAGGCGCCCGGCGGCAGCGCCATCAGCCAGTTCACCAGTTGATCCATCTGCGCTTGCGGCAGCTTGTAGGGCGGCATCGGTGTGCCCGGCGAGTACTTCTGCGGGTCGTGGAAGTGCCCCACCAGCCAGTCCCGTTCCCGCCGGAAGCGGACCCCGTTCAGCGACGGCCCGGACTTGCCGCCCTCGCCATTTACCTGATGGCAGGCGCCGCACGCCAACCGCGCGTAGAGCTTGGCCGCCGCCACCGCCTCGGCCGGCGCCGCCGCACCCGGCTTGCTCAATTCCTTGGGCGTCATCTCCTGCCAGGGCTGCACCATGGTCGCGTCGAAGTGCCCGCCCAACGGCTCCGGCGTGGCCGCCCACGCGGAATAGGTGAGTCCGCCCCAGGTGAGCGCGCCCAGCAGCATCACGCCCATGGCGACCGTGCGCTGCCGCACGTGCGTCGCCTTGCCCCGGTCGACAAACGGAATGGCCAGCAGCGCGACAATGGCCACGGTCGGCAGAATGATCGCGCCCACCACCTCCAGCGGACCTTCGAAGAACTTCAGCAGTTGGAACAGGAACAGGAAGTACCAGTCCGGGCGCGGGATGTAGGTGCGGTCCGTCGGGTCGGCCAGCTTCTCCAGCGGCACATGCGCCGCCACGGCCAGCCCGTACAGCACCGCGAAGGCGACAAAGATCGCGAAGGTGTCCTTCCAGACCTGCCCCGGGTAGAACGGCTTCTTCGGCAGCTTCTCATCGCCCGGCTGCGGCGCGACGCCATGCTTGCGGACCAGGAAGACATGCAGCAGAATCAGCGCCACTGTCGCCGGCGGCAGCAGCAAAACGTGGATGGCGTAGAAGCGGGCAAACGTCAGCGCGCCCACCTGTCCGCCCGGCGCGCCCAGCAACTGTTGGACGTACTCGCCCGCGCCCGGCGCCAGGCCCGCAATCTGCGTTGCCACCACCGTGCCCCAGTACGCGCGATTGTCCCAGGGCAGCAGATACCCGGTCAGCCCGTAGCCCAGCGTCAGCAACAGCAGCACGACGCCGACAATCCAGGTCGCCTCGCGCGGCTTCTTGTAGGCGCCCCACAGGAAGGTCTGGACAAAGTGCAGACCGACGACGACGATCATCAGGCTGGCGCCCCAGTGGTGCAGCTGCCGGATCAGTTTCCCGCCCGTCAGCTCCATCACGATGTACTTCAGCGAGTAGTAGGAATCTCCGGCGACCGGCGCGAAATTCAGCGCCAGCAGCACGCCGCTGAAGGCCTGCACCAGAAACGAGAACAGCGCGACGGAGCCGAACACCTGATGCCATCCGCTGGACGCCGGGATCTCCTCGCGGAAAAACCCGGCCACTGCCGACACCAGCCCCGTCCGGTCGTCCACCCAGTCGAGAAGCCGCATCGCGTCAACTCCTCACCTGCAGCTTGCCGTTCACGATGCGCGTCGCCAGCCGATCCAAAGGACGTGGCGCCGGTCCGCTCAGCACCGTTCCGTCAATCGAAAAGTTCGACGTATGGCACGGGCACTGGAACTCCTTCCGCTCCGCGGACCAGCTGTAGGCGCAGCCCAGATGCGTGCAAGCCGGAGACAGCGCGAACGCTTCGGCGTCACCCGTCTTCACCACCCATGCCGACGACTTCTCGTTCAACACCTTCCAGCCGTCCACCCGCCTGCGTTGAAACAGAACCTCGGTCGGCTGTCCGGCGGGCAACGCGGAGACATCCGCCACCTCCACCCATGTTTCCGGCGCCGTCCGTTTCGGGCGGGCAAACAGATAGGCCACCGCCGGCGCGAGCAGCGCTCCGGTAATGATGCCTCCCATGCCAATCATCGTCGAAACAAGCAAACCTCGACGAGATGAAGATGCCGTCATGTCCAAGCTCCTCCGTCAGTTACGGCTCAAGATGCTCAGCAGCTCAGCCTGGAGCGTCGTCTGAAGCGTTATGGATAGTTTACGCCCATTATGGGTGACGTAGAAGACGTCGATGGCCCGGTACGCTTCTGTATCCACAAGTACGACATCGATGCTACACCCTGCGTCGGCGATTGCGCTGGCCAGGTCGTAGAGCAGACCGGGGCGGTCCGGCGCGCTGATTTCAATCAGGGTGGCGCGCGGCGAGACCTCGGAGTCGAAAGCGGCGACGGGTTGTCCGGCCTGGCGGCTTCGCCACCGCGGCAAGGGGCGGGCGGAGAGCCTCTTGCGGATGTCCACCTGTCCGCGGGCGGTGGCGACGAGGAGGCGCTCCAGGTCTTCCACCTCTTCAGGATTCAGGTCCAGCCGGCGGTCCGGGTCGGTGAAGCGGAACACATCCAGCACGTTGCCCGCCGCGTTGCCGAATGCCTCGGCGTGGACGATGTTCATGCCGAAGCTGGCCAGCGCTCCGGCGAGTTCCGCGAACAGGCGCGGACGGTCGCGCGTGGCAATCGACAACAGCCAGCAGCCCTCCTCGCGGGCGACGGAGGCGGCGGCGCCTTCGGCCAGCGCCCGCTGCGCCAGCTCCGCATGGGCGGCGACGCTGCGTTCGTCGGTCACCAGCAGATAGCGGCGTGGAAAGCCCTGCAGGAAGGCGGGCAGCGAGGGCAGGGACTCAATGCGTTCGGCTTCCAGTTCCCGGGTCAACTCGCGATGGAGGGCCGTATAGGCGCTCCACAACTGGCTGGCGCGCCAGGGGGTCAGCACGCCGGGCGCGACGGCATTCATGTCGGCGTATGTCAGCAAGGTGAGCAACTGCAGCCGCTCGACCGTGCCGAAGCGGTGGGCCACGGCTTCGACGATGGCGGGTTCGCGAAGGTCGCGCGTGCGGACCAGTTCGGAAAGCTCCAGGTGAGATTCGATCAGCAGCAGGATCGTGTCGCGCTCGCCGGGCGGGGCCTCCAGCCGTTCCAGCGCCTGGCGGGCAATCTCGGTGGAGCGGCGGGCGTGGTCCTCGGCGTGGCCCTTGCCCATGTCATGGAACAGCAGCGCCCAGCGCAGCAGATGCGGGTCCGGGGTCTCGCGCAGCAGGTCATGGAATTGCGAGTTGCTGCCGGCGGGCGGCATGGAGGCGAGCTCGTCCAGGGTCTCCTGCGCCACCAGCGTGTGCTCGTCGACGGTGTAGCGGTGATAGAAGTCGCGCGTGACGAGCGAGTCGATGCCCGCCCATTCCGGCAGAAGAATGGTCAGCAGACCGGTGTCGCGCATGGTGCGGAGCGCGCGTCCGGCAAACGGCAGCCCGAGCAGTTCACGCAGTTCGCGCCACCCCGGTGGAACCAGGTCTCCGGTGCGCCGCATCCAGGCAGCCTGCTCGGCCAGCGGCAGCACGTCGCCGTAGCGGCCGATCTGCCAGAGCCTGGACCAGAGCTGCGTTTCCTGCACCGGCTCGACGGTCTCGGCGGGCGGGACCGCCTTGCTCCAGCCGAGACGGCGGCTGAGGGCGCCGATCAATGTCGGTTTCGTGCGCGAGGGGCGGAGTTCGGCAAGGGCCAGGCGCGCGCGCCAGTCCACCTCCCGCGCGTGGCGGTAGAACCGCCGCATCGCCTCCTCGGGGTAGGCAAATAGATCTTCCTGCGCGTCGAAGGACAAGCGGTTCTCGTTGCGCCCGGCGCGATGATGGAGCCGGTAGCGGAGCTCGAACAGGAAGTCGCGCGCATCGCTGCGGGTGTCGGTCGGCAGTTCGCCGGTGTCGAGCGCGGTCAGCCACTCCGGAAGGTGCAAGTCGCGCAGCCCGCCGCAGCCGTCCTTCAAGTCGGGTTCCAGCCATTGAATGGTGTCCTGGAAGCGGGCGCGTCGCTCGCGGGTGAGAGCGGCCAAAAGGCTCCGGGAGCGTTCCGGATTGCGGCGCAGGCTTTCCGGGAAGCGGGATCCCAACTCCCGGTGCAGGCGCTCGCAACCGGCCAGCGGACGGCGGGTCAACGTGCTGATGGTGAGCTCGATGTTGTTTTCCGGCGGCTCGCAGACGCTGGCGACGGTGTGGACGGAGTGGCTGGGCGCAAGGCCAGCGTCCCAGAGCAGGCGCAGGAATTCGCCGATTTCGGCCTTGGCGGCCTGCCCGGTCTCCGCGCGGTCGATCAGGAGCAGGAGGTCGACGTCAGAGTAGGGGAACAGTTCGCGCCGGCCATAGCCGCCGACGGCCGCCACGGCCATGCCCTGCGACAGCCATCGGCCGAGCGACTGCGCGGCCAGACGAAGCACGAGGGCATCGACCGCATCGGACCGCTCCCGCACCCTAGCAACCGCGTCTTCCGGCGGTGCCGGTGGAATCAGCTCAGCTTGCGCGATACCTTTATTTTGCATGCTCTCGCACTTGGCGTTTTGGGTCGGAGGAGCCGAAGCGCTTCAGCTTCCGCTGCAGATGCTGCTGGTCTTTGGCGGTGCAAAGCTGCTGGGCGAAGTGGCCGGGAGGGTAGGCATCCCGGCGATCGCGGGCGAGATTCTGGCGGGCATCCTGCTCGGTCCGGCGCTGCTGAACTGGGTGGCGCCCAGCGAGTTTCTGACGTCGCTGGCGGATCTGGGAGTGATGTTCCTGTTGTTCCGCGTCGGTTTGGAGGTACGAACGTCGGAGTTGCTGAGCGTCGGGACGACGGCGCTGACGGCGGCGCTCGGCGGGGTGATCGTGCCGCTGCTGGCCGGCTTCGCGCTGATGCGGCTGCAGGGGCAGCCGTCGATTGAGGCATGGTTTGTCGGCGCGGCGATGGTGGCCACCAGTGTGGGCATCACGGCGAACGTGCTTGCCGAGCGCGGCCTGCTGAATCAGCGCGCCAGCCGCATCATCCTGGTGGCGGCGGTGATTGACGATGTCCTGGGCCTGCTGGTGCTGGCGGTGGTCAGCAGCATGGCCAAGGGCTCGGTGAATCTGGTGAGCCTGGCGTCGACGGCGGGCATTGCGATCGCCTTTGTGCTGCTGGTGGTGTTCTGGGGATCGCGCGCGGCCAACCGCGCGATGCCGCGCATGCGGGAGCGGCTGCGGGTGGCGGAGAGCGAGTTCGTCGTCGCGATGACCCTGTTGTTCGGCTTGAGCGTGCTGGCGGCTTCGGCGGGCGTGGCGGCGATTATCGGCGCCTTCCTTGCCGGGATGGCGTTGAGCGAAACGGCGACGCATCGCGTCCATACGCTGACGGACGGCGCGGCGGCGCTGCTGGTGCCCTTCTTCCTGGTGAACATCGGGCTGCGGATGGATGCGAGCGTGTTCGGCAGCCTGCCGGCGATTGTCGGTGCGCTGGCGGTGCTGATCGTGGCGATCCTGACCAAGCTGGTGGGCTGCGGATTGGGGGCGTGGCGGCTGGGACGCAAGGACGCGGTGCGGGTCGGCGTCGGCATGATTCCGCGCGGCGAGGTGGGCATGGTGGTGGCGCAGATCGGATTGCAGTTCGGGGTGATCCCGCAGACGATCTATGCTTCGACGGTGTTCATGAGCGTGGCCACGACGATTGTGGCGCCGCCGCTGTTGAAGTGGGCATTCCGGGACGCGGCCGCGGAGTTGGAAATGCAGCGAGCGCCCGTTGCGGCAGAGGCAGAAGGGGCACGATAGGATATGCGTATGCGCGCACTTGTCCTGGTTTCTTCGCTGGCCGCCACGAGTGGCTTGTTCGCCTGGCAGATGGCCACGAACAACCCGCCGAAGCTGCCGCCGCCCTTTCACACGCCTTCGGCCAACAACCGTCCGAATGTCGTGGAGCGCCCGGATGGCGCGAAGCTGGCGCTGCCTGCCGGGTTTCAGATCGAGGAGTATGCGACGGGATTTGAGCGTCCGCGCTTCATGCTGGGCGGACCGTCGGGGGAACTGCTGCTGACGGACTCCACCAACCAGGGCACGGTCTACCTGATCGGCAAGGACAAGTCGAAGAAGAAGCTGATCGCGAACCTCGACCGGCCGTTCGGCATGGCCTGGTACAAGAACTGGCTGTATGTCGCCGAGACGACTTCCGTGAAGCGCTACCCGTATGACAAGGCGCAGATGACGGCCGGCGCGGGCGAAGAGGTTTACTCGATGAAGGACTTCGGCGCGGGGCACTGGACGCGGACGATCGCCTTCAAGGGCGATCAGCTGTATCTGGGAATCGGCTCGCGGTCGAATGTGGATGCCGGCGAACCGCGGGAGCGCGCGGCGATCCTGCGCATGACCGCCGACGGCAAGAACGTCGAGTTCTTCGCCGAGGGCACGCGCAACCCGACTTCGATTCACTTCCATCCGCAGACGGGCGAGTTGTGGGCCGCCGTGCAGGAGCGCGACGGGCTGGGCGACGATCTGGTGCCGGACTACTTCACCTCGATCAAGCAGGGCGGCTTCTACGGCTGGCCGTTTGCCTACATCGGGCCGAACGAGGATCCGCGCCGCAAGGGCGAGAAGCCGGATCTGGTGAAGAAGACGATCGTGCCGGATCACGTTCTGGGACCGCACGTGGCGGTGATCGACTGGACCTTCTACACGGGCAAGCAATTTCCGGCCGAGTATCAGGGCGGCGCGTTTCTGGCGCTGCACGGCTCCTGGAACCGGTCGCAGCGGATCGGCTATTCCGTGGTGTTTGTGCCGATGAAGAACGGCAAGATCACCGGGCCGCAGCGGGACTTCCTGTCGGGCTTCATGATGTCGCCGGACAAGCGTGAGGTGTGGGGCCGTCCGGTGGCGGTGCATCAGCTTCCCGATGGGTCCCTGCTGGTTTCCGACGACGGCGGCAACAAGATTTGGCGCATTTCCTACAAGGGCTGATCGCAGCCGGATTGGGGCTGGCGCTGTGGACTGCCGCGGCGCCGGCGCAGCCTGCTTCCCGCATCAAGTTCTCGCACCCGGTGCACGCCAAGCTGGGCGACATCGGCCCGGTGTTGAAGATGGCGCGGGAGCGCGGCACGCATCTGCGTCCGGACCAGACGGCGCCGGGCGCGCAATGCCAGGCGTGTCATAGCGGCGTGGCGGCGGGCGTGGCACGCGCCAGCCTGTCGAAGATGGGCGACTGCCTGGTGTGTCATCCGAAGATCGATCCGCCGTTCTCCTGCAACTTCTGCCACACCCAGCCGTCGAATGAACTGAAGCCGGCCTCGCACACGGGCGACTTTCTGGACAGGCATTCGGCCGGTCTGGCCAAGCTGAATCTGGAAAAATCGGAGTGTGCGGTCTGCCACGGCCGCAAGTTCACATGCCTGGGCTGCCACTGATCGGTCTCGACTCTCCGGAGATTGCCGCCGCGCTGAACGTCCCCGCGTTTCGCGCGCGGCAGATCTATGACGCCGTGTATCGGCGGCACGAGACGGATCCGGCGCGCATCACGACGCTGCCGAAGAATCTGCGGGAAGCCGTGTCGCTGGGGCTGCCGGGTGTCGCGCAGCGGTTCTCCTCGACCGACGGCACGGTGCGGTATCTGCTGCAGTTGGACGACGCCAAGACGGTGGAGACCGTGCTGATGCCGGAAGAGGGGCGCGACACGATCTGCATCTCCTCGCAGGTGGGCTGTCCGGTGGATTGCCAATTCTGCCTGACGGCGTTGATGGGGCTGGAACGCAATCTGACGGCGGGCGAGATTGTCGGGCAGGTGCTGCATGTGGCGGCGGCGCATGGGCTGGACCCGCGGGACCGGCAGTTGAACGTCGTGCTGATGGGGCAGGGTGAGCCGCTGTTGAATCTGCCGAACGTGCTGAAGGCGACGCGCCTGTTGGTGGACCCGGACGGCATCGGCATGTCGGAGCGGCGGATCACGGTGTCGACGTCGGGGATCATTCCGCGGATGGCGGAACTGGGCGCGGCGGAGATCCGGCCGAAGCTGGCGATTTCCTTGAATGCGTCGAATGAAGAGCAGCGGCAGCAACTGATGCCGATCACGCGCAAGTGGCATCTGGCGGATCTGCTGGAGGCGTGCCGTGCCTATCCGCTGCGCGCCTGGGAGAAGCTGACGTTTGAATATGTGCTGCTGGCGGGCGTGAATGATTCCGATGCCGACGCGCGGCGGGTGGTGAAGCTGCTCGCGCGGCTGAATGCGAAGGTGAACCTGATTGCGTTGAATCCGGGACCGGGCATTCCGTTTGGCACACCTTCGGCGGAACGCGTGTCGAGTTTTCAGGCGATCGTGCGGCGCGCGATGCCGTGCTTTGTGCGCAAGCCACGCGGGCGCGACATCTATGCGGCGTGCGGGCAGCTGAAGCGGATGGAGTCCGGGCTTGTCCCCGGGATCACGGCCGCACAGTAGCGACGGGAGTCTTGCGGCGGCGGTGTGCGGTGTGGGTTCCTTTCGCGGCGTCCCGCGCTGTTTCTGATTTCTTTCGCTCCGGAGCGGCCGTTTTTCGTTACCCTCGAACGGCAACAGGGACCTGAACTTACCCCTATCAGGCCGGGGACAGATGCTCTGGCGCTGTCAGCCCTCCACTGCACCCATGCGCCCCCTTGGGCCTCTGGTGTTCCCTCTCCGGTTTTCCATGGACCCGGATCGTCATCGCGGCCCCCTTCGAAAGGGACCGCTTTGGGTGGTCTACCGTCGAGTGGTCCGCCGGCAGCCGTCTGGCCTACTTGTAGCGGAGGGGCGCCGGGTGTTGACGGTGCGGAAGTTGCAACCCGTTGCAGTTTCGGGAGATGCAGTTGCCGAAGTCCTGTGACGGCGGAAGGCGGCAGGAGTTCGGCGTGGTCTCCCTCCGTGGGCTCCACCGTCCTTTGCATTCGCGGCGGGGTTGTGCGGGCGAGAACGCCGTGGCGGCGGACGCCGGTGCGCCGTCGGGCGAATCGATGCGATCACCGAGAACCTCCTCCCGCCGTTGCGCTTCGCTGAGAGCGAGTGCCGGAACTGCGTTGGCCCGCGCGAATGCTTGCGTGCGCCGCGTTCGCATCGACGGCGATGGTCGTCCCCGCTGGCTTGGGGGCGGAGGCTGGCGCGGCGTTAGGGTTTGGCTTCGGCGGGCTTGGCGGGGTCCGGCTTCGGGGGTTCCGGCTTGGCTGGGGCCGTGCGCGGGCGGAAGGTGCGTTGGACGGGCTTGGCGGTGGCCAACTCGGCGTAGGTCTTCAGCAGACGGTCGGCCTGTGCCGGGTCCGGCAGCAGAAGGCGATGGCGGCCGGCGGGTGATGGGGTCAAGCGGATGCGGCCGTCGATGAGGTCGAGCGAGCCGGGGTCCGACACCTTGAAAAAGCCGGCGTCCGGTTGGACGGCGTAGAGTGGAGCGGCAAGATCGGTCGTATCGACATCGGACGGAGTGGCCGCACGCCACGCGTCGGCAACCGGGTGCGGAGAAGCGAACAGCGGATCGTTGAGCCGTGCGGCCGGGAAGCGGACGGCGCGTCCGGCTTCGAGCGAGACGACGGTGATCGGCGCGGGCCAGACGGCGAACAGCTTCCGGGCGGAAGCGGGGTCGGACAGGAGGCCGGATTCCGAGGCCACCAGCAGGCGCGCCTTGCGCTCCGCCCAGCCGGGAGCGTCCGGCAAGGCGAGCGTGGCGACGAGGTTGGTTGCCGGGCCACAGAGAACCATGGCGGCGTTGCCGTCGTGCTGGCCGGTGAATCCGTTGCGGATCAGGGCCGGGACTTCCGCGGTGTCATTCAGCTTCTTGATCGCGGACGGGAACTTGTCGAGCACGGCCAGCATGGGCGTGGGCTGCGGGGATCCGCCACGGTCGGCCATGCCGATGGGCAAGGCGCGCGAAAAGGTGCCGAAGGGCGTTTGCAGGCTTCCACTGTAGAAGCGGCAGGTGACATCCAGGAGCGCGGCGGCCTGCAGGCTCGGCTTGGAGGTGGACAAGGCCACGACGCGGCAATCGTTCTTGCCGTCGAGGCCGTAGAGTACGGCGAGGGCGAGGAGACTTTCGATCCGTTCGCCGATGTCGCCGTCGAACAGCACGCCGACCGAGGGCCGGGGAGCGGTGGAAGCCTGCACGTCTACGCCAGGTTCAAGCCTTCAATGCGGCCGGTGGAGTCGCCGAAGTGTTCGACGTTGACGCCCATGCGGTCCATCATCGTGAGGAACAGATTGTTCATCGGCGTCTCCTTGCGGTAGACGATGCGGCGTCCGGTCTGGAAGTGGTTGCCGCCGCGGCCGACGATGATGGTGGGCAGGTCTTCGTGAGTGTGGCGGTTGCCGTCGGAGAGTCCGGCGCCGTAGACGATCATGGAGTTGTCGAGGATGGAGCCGTCGCCTTCCTTGATTTCCTTCAGCTTGCTGATCCAGGCGGCAAACTGCTTGACGTGATACTCGTTGATCTGAACCACCTTCTCCATCATGTCGGCCTTGTTCTGGTGATGGGTGAGCGGATGGTGGCCGTCCGGGATGCCGATTTCGCGGTAGGCGCGGCTGGAGCCTTCGCGGGTCACCAGGAAGGTCATGACGCGGGTGAGGTCGGCCTGCATGGCGACGGTCATCATGTCGGTCATGAGGCGGAAGTGCTCAGCGAAGTCGGCGGGGATGCCGTAGGGCTTGTCCATGCCGGGGTTGATCTGCGCGTTGTCCTTTTCGGCGCGTTCCAACTGGCGCTCGATTTCGCGGATGGAGGAGAGATACTCGTCGAGCTTGCGGCGGTCGGTCGGCCCGAGATCGCCCTGCAGTTTCCTGGTGTCGGTGGAGACGAAATCGAGAATGCTGCGGCGGTACTTGGACTGGAGCTTGCGCTGCTCGGGCGTCATCGGGATGCCGTCGCCGAACATGCGCTCAAACAGGGCGCGGGGGTCGAGGATGGGCGGCAGCGGCTGCGTTTCGCTGCGCCAGGCCATGTTGTTCGTATAGGCGCAGGAGTAGCCGGAATCGCAATCGCCGGCCTGCCGCGCGTCTTCGAGGCCGAGTTCAATTGAGGGGAAGCGGGTCTCGCTTCCGACCTTGTTGGCGACAATCTGATCACAGCTGATGCCGGCCTTGATGTCGACATAGCTCTTTTTCACCTGGATGCCGGTGAGGTAGCTGCCGCAGCAGCGGCCGTGGTCGCCGGGTCCATCGAGCAGGGCGCGCCCGGTGTTGTGGGTGAGGTTGCCCAGATGGAGCATGTCCTTCTTGAAGGGCTCCATGGGCTGGAGGATGCGGGGCAGGGTGGAGAGGGGACCCTCGTCCATGTTCCAGTGGCGCATGTCGATGCCGTTGGGCACGTAGACGAACACCATGCGGACGGGCGCCTTGCGGGTGGGCGCGGCCATTGCCGGCGTCATTGCATCCAGAAATGGCAGCCCGACGGCCGCTCCCATTCCACGAAGCAGCGTCCGCCGCGAAAGAGCCTTGCGCGTAATCATCGCTGAGCGATCTCCTTGCCTTTCGATGTCGATTGGGACCGGATGAATTCGCCGCGCCGGGCCTGGAACGGCAAACTTGTCACGATCTCCTCCACCAGCGTCTGAAACTTGTAGCCGGACGCCGCCACCCGTTTCTGAACATCCAAAACGGCCTTACGATCATATCGCTCCAGACCGCGTCCGAGACCGTAAGTCATCATTTTTTCAGTCAGACAGCGCAGAAACTCACTCATGTCGTCCTTGAGCAGGGTGCGCAGTTCGTTCGGGGCGCCGAAGGTCTTGCCGTTCGGCAGGGTGCCGGAGGCGTCGATGGGGAACTTGCCGTCGACAGCGCGCCAGCGTCCGATGGCGTCGTAATTTTCCAGGCCGAAGCCGAGGGCGTCCATGCGCGCATGGCAGGACGCGCAGGTGGCGTTGGTGCGGTGTTTTTCCATCTGCTGGCGGAGGCTGCCGGCATTGCCGACGGCTTCCTCGTCAAGCGTGGGCACGTCGGGCGGCGGCGCGGGCGGCGGGGCGCCCAGGATGTT
>CAYNDS010000057.1:17758-21322 GCA_964395885.1 uncultured Solibacteraceae bacterium
GACGTACTTGCCGCGAATGACGGGCGAGGTGCGCGACGGGTAACTGGAGACGGTGAGCACGCTGGCGTGGCCGAGAATGCCGCCGCGCTGCGGACCGGCGAGGTCCACCTTGCGGAAGTCCGGCCCGGTGACGCCGGGGATGCCGTAGTGCCTGGCCAGCCGCTCATTCAGGAACGTGTAGGGCGCGTCGAGGAATTCGGTAAGGGGCCGATTTTCGCGCAGAAGGTACTCAAAGAAGAGGCGGGTCTCGGTGGCCATGGCGTCGCGGAGTTCCGGGCTCCATTCGGGGAACTTCTGCGGGTCCGGCTTGACGCTCTTCAGGTTCCGGGTTTCCAGCCACTGTCCGGCGAAGTTCTCGGCAAAGGCGGCGGCTTTCGGGTCCGAGAGCATGCGCTTGAGCTGGGCGGAGAGCACGCCGGGGGCGCGGAGGCGGTTGGCTTCGGCCAGCGAAAGGAGTTCGTCGTCGGGCATGGAACTCCACAGGAAGTAGCTGAGGCGCGAGGCCAATTCGAGATCGGAGATTTTGTGGACGCGGTCCGGGTCGTTGGGCGCGGCGTCGCGTTCGATGCGGAACAGGAAGTGCGGGGAGACGAGAATCGCCTGAATGGCGAGTTGGAGCGACTGCTCCGGAGATGCCCCATCGGCCTTGGCCATCGCGACGAAGCGCATGAGTTGGGCGACTTCGGCGGGCTTGACGGGGCGGCGCCACGCGCGGCGGGCGAGGGTGGCGACAATGCGCTCCTGGCAGGCCAGGCCGGTGTTGGGATCGCAGATCAGGATCTTCCTGCGGCTGGCCTTCTCGACCTTGGCCGGGAAGGGTCCGATGATCTTGATCATGTTCAGGTATTTGTTCTTGTTCTGCTTGTAGTGGTCGGACGGGTCGAGGGTCCGGACGAAGTCGTCGTTGGTGAAGCCGGCGCGGAAGACGTGCTCGCCTTCGGGCAGGACCAGCTTGAAGTCCACCTCGGAATAGGGGTTGAAGTAGACCAGTCCGGAGGGCTTGGTTTCGACCGGTTCGGCGTGCAGGAGCTTGCCGTCCATCCAGAAGTTGAGGGTGACGGGTTTGCCGTCCTTGCGCTCTCCGGGCAGCCCGATGCGGACGATGTATTCGGCGTCGAAATCGATGCGGTGCGAGGCTTCGACGGTAGAGACGTCGAGGCGGCTGAGGTTCTTGTCCTTGGTGTGGTATTCGACCTCGACGGGTTTGGGCAGCTTTTCCGATCCCAGGGCGCGGGCGGCGATGCGCTCGGCGGCATTGACGTACTTGTCCATCAGCATGGGCGAGATGGTGAGGACGTCGCCGATGTTGTCGAAGCCGTAGCCGGAATCGTCGGCGGGGAAGCTCTTGTCGGCACGGAAATCGACGGCGAGCAGGTCGCGAATGGTGTGGGTGTACTCGATGCGGTTCAGGCGGCGGGCGGTGACGCGGCCGGGGTCGGGCTTGACGAAGCTGTCGGCGCGTTCGAACTCGCTGTTCAGGTAGGCGAGAAGTGAGTCCACTTGCGCCTGCGCCGGGCGCGGGATGCCTTTTGGCGGCATTTCACCGGTCCGGATCTTGTGGGCGATCTTTTCCCAGGCGTCGCGGTGGTCAATCAGGGATTGGGGCGAAGAAAAGGCGCGGAGCGAGAGGCTTCCGGACGCCATACGGTCGTTGTGACACGGCGTACAGGACTTAGCCAGCAGGGACGGGACCTGTTTCTGAAACTCGTCGGCGCGGGGCGCGTAGGTCTGCGTAACTGCTTTTTTCGGAACGGCTTTCGCGGGGGAAGGGCGGGGTGGCGCGGTCCCGGGACCAGCGGCCAGGAAAGCAGCGGCGGCAAGGGCGCAAAACGGCGCGGGCATGGGTACTCAGAGTTTATTACGGATCTTCCGGCTTTGGCGTTACAGTACTTTGCCGGGGACGGCAGCGCTTTGCGGAGCGAGCGTGTGGAGGGAGGCCGGTGGGGCTGTTCAGTTGCCGCGGCGGGCGCGGAGAATCTCGAACTCCGCTTTCGCCAGCGCCGGTTTCCCGGTGCGCTGGTAGAGCTGCGCCAGACGGTATCGTGCTTCGTTCAATTGCGGCTGGAGGCGCAGCGCAGTGCGGAGGGCGAGGATGGCTTCCTCGGACCGTTGCTGACGGTCGTAGAGGATTCCGAGCTGATGGTGGGCCTCGACGGACTTCGGGTCGAGCGCCGTTGCCTGGCGGAGGTGCTGTTCCGCGCTGGCCGCATCGCCGGAGGCGCCTTCGAAACGGCGCCAGAGACTCATGCCGTAGTACAACTGCGCACGGGCGTTTTTCGGATAAAGCGTGACGTACTGCTGGAGGGCGGCCTGCAGGCGGTCGGCGTGGCGGGGGGAGGCGTCGAGCATCTTGCCGAGGAACTCGAGCGCGCGGAGGTCTTTCGGGTCGCGGTCGATTCCGTCGAGCAGGGATTCGACTGCCGGATCGTACTCGCCCTTGGCATAGAGCGCCACGCCGAGCCCGATGCGGAGCTGCGCGGAGGCGGGGTGGAGTTCGATGCCTTTGCGATACCACTCGACGGCGTTGTCGGTGGCGTTGTGGGCGGTGAGGTGGGCGGCGAGGCTGGCGATGTGTTCTTCGGAGGGGTCGAGCGTGGCGGCGCGGAAGTAGAGTTCGGCGGCGGTCCGGGCCTGTCCGGCGGCGGCTTCGACGTCGCCCCAGAGGTGGAAGACTTCGGCCTTGCCGGGAAACTGAAGGGACATGGACTGCAACTGGCGGGCGGCTTCCGGGAGGCGCTTGAGGCGGAAGTAGCAGAGGGCGAGGTCCCAGCGGTTGGCGTAGTGGGAGGGGTCGAGTTTGGCGGCGCGTTCGAGGTAGGGGATGGCCAGAGCGAGTTTGCCGCTGCGAATCAGGGCTTCGCCGGCCGCGTGTTCGGCGGAGAAGGTCTGCCCGAAAAGCGAAAGCGCTGCGAGCACCAGAATCGGTACTCGCAGCGCGAAGCGGAGAATCAAATCGTCTAGAAGTATAGCTTCAAAGCGAACTGGATCTGGCGCGCGTCGTTCGGATTGTTTCGCGTCGCCGTGATGCGTCCGAAGTTGCGCGTGTCGATGAAGTTGGTGAAGGCCGGGTTGGCGAAGGCCGGCGAATTGGTCAGGTTGAAGCTCTCGGCGCGGAATTCGACGCGGTAGCGCTCCTTGACCGTGACGCTCTTGAAGAGCGAGAAGTCCAGCTTGCGCAGCGGCGGACCGGTGACCTGCGTGCGCTGTCCGCCGAGGGGCGACAGGTCGCTTTGGCCGATGGCGGTGGCGACGGGCGGATTGCGGAAAGCGGCGGCGTTATAGAACTGCTCCACCGTGCCGATGTACTTTTCGACGCCGACGTTCTGGAAGGCGAAGCAACCGGCACCGGCGACGGTCTGAATCGGGCAGCCGATGGATTGGGGCTGACCGCTGTAGAAGGTCGCGATCCAGTTGGTGCTCCAGCCGCCGAGGAAGAGATTGGCGAAGCCGTTGATGTTGGAGGCGAACTTGCGGCCCTTGCCGAAGGGGAGTTCGTAGGAGCCGGAGTAGGTGAGGGCGTGGCGGACGTCAAACGGGGCGAGCGCCATGTCGGCCTTGATGCCC
>CAYNDS010000058.1:0-21225 GCA_964395885.1 uncultured Solibacteraceae bacterium
GGCATGGCCCCGATGCCCACCGAGTCCAGCACAATCCAAATCACTCGTCGAAACACACCTATCAGCTTGCAACAGCCCGAGGCATATAATCTTGTGCATGAACCGGCGCGACTTTCTTCACACCTCCGCAGTGGCGGGCCTGAGTTCGGCGGCTGCGGCTGCCATCGAGGCGCCCATGCCCATGAAGACGCTCGGCAAGTCCGGCCTGAACGTCTCGCGTTTTTGCCTGGGCGGCTATCACATGCGTGTTCGAGGCGAGGCAAACGCCGTTCGGATGATCCACCGTGCCATGGATCTCGGCGTCAATTTCTTCGACAGCGCCGCCAAGTATCACGATGGAGAGAGCGACGTGACGCTCGGCAAGGCGATGGCCGGCGGACGCCGTCAGAAGGTTCTGCTGATGTCGAAAGCGGAAAACCGCACACGGGACGGCGCGATGAAGCAGTTGGAGAACACGCTGCGCCGCATGCAGACCGACTATCTCGACCTTTGGCAGTGCCATGAGGTTGCGCGTCACGATGAGGTCGACCAAATCTTTGGCCCGAAGGGATCGCTGGAGGCGTTCGTGAAGGCGAAAGAGCAAGGCAAGGTGCGCCACATCGGCTTCACCGGACACCATGACCCGTCAGTCCACCTTCGGCTGCTGGAGGGGTTTGCCGGTTGGGAAACCGTCCAGCACCCGGTGAACCTGATCGACCCGCATTATCTTTCGTTCACCTATAACGTGCTGCCGCGCGTGAAGCAGAAGGGCTTGGGGACGCTGGCAATGAAGTCCAATGCCATCGGCAACATCACCAAGAACAACATCGCCAAAATCGAGGAGTGTCTGCGCTTTTCTCTCAGCCAGGATCCGGACACGGTGGTTTCCGGACCGGAGACACTGGAACAGATGGAGCAGAACATCGGCGTCATCAAGGCATGGCAGAAGTTCTCGCCGCAGGAGATCTCGCAGATTCTCGAGCGCACCCGCCGCGGACAGATCGGCTCCAAGATCGAGAACTACAAGAAGCCGGAGCCTTGGAACGCGTCGACCCACCGCCCGCACTTTGACGGCGTCGCGGACTAGAAGAGTTCGTCGAGCAGCCGAAAGGCGTACAAGTCCGCGCAATCGTCGTCCGTTGCCCCGTACGCCTTTAGAAACTGCTCCACCGACGGCGCCCCAAAATCCCCTTCAATCGACCGGGCAGCGAGTGCCAGGTCGTTTGCGCGGTTCCCAAGGCCGCCGCGTCCCCAGTCGATGAGTCCGCTCAGCTTGCCCTCGTTCACCACGATGTTCTCGAAGCAGAAATCGCCGTGGGTCACTGCGATCGGGCTGCGCGGCGGCGGCAACCTTTGCAATTCATCGAGGATGTCGACCGCGGTGCGGCCCGCATTCGCTTTGTCGAAGTCGTCTTCATCGACCAGGCCCGCGGCGACGTTTGAAGACGCTTGTTCCAGCCGTTTGGGCCAGCGGTGATCGAGAGGACAACCGTCGATCGGGAGCAAGTGGAGTTGCCGGAGAGTCCGGGCCAGCAAAGCGATCACCTCGCCGGGCGAAGCGGACCAGTCGTCCACGGTGACGCCGGGCAAAGCTTCCGTTCCCAAGACCAGCTGGCCTCCAGCCACAAGCCAGCTCATGACCCTGGGACAGGGGAAGCGGCCATGGAGCCAGAGCAACATCTGCCGTTCCCGGTCAATCTCTTCGCCCACAGGACCGGACCCCGACTTCCAGTAGCGGCCATCAAAGGTGACAGTTGCACCGGACTTGCCTTTCCGAATGCGTTCTCTCACCTGCCCAGACTACACTGCAATCTGATAATCGCGAAGCCGCCGGTAGAGCGTCGCGCGGCTGATGCCGAGAAGATCGGCAGCCGCGGACCGGTCCCCCTTCGTCACCTCCAGCGCGTGCAGGATGTGGCGCCGCTCCACTTCGGCCAGCGGCAACACCTGCATCGGCGCCGGACGCGCTGCCGCTTGCACGGGCATGCGCGGAATCCCGCCACCACTCAAGCCGACGGCGGCCGCCATTGTCTTCAGGCCGTGGTCGGCGAGAAGCCCGTTCTGCACCGTCGACGGCAGGTCCATGCGGGTGAGGAACGGACCGGAGTTGACGGCCAGCATGCTCTTTACCGCGTTCTCCAACTCCCGCACGTTGCCCGGCCAGGAATAGGCCAGCATGGCTTCCTCCAGGTCGAGACTGACCTGATGTCCGTTGCCGTACAGGCCGATGAAGTGCGATGTGAGCGCCAGCACATCCTGCGGCCGCTCCCGCAACGCAGGCAGCCGCATCGTCATCACCTTCAACCGAAACAGCAGATCTTTGCGGAACTGTCCGTGGTCCGCCATGAGATTCAGGTCCCGATGTGTGGCGGAGATCACGCGGAAGTCTGCTTCGCGTGGCGTCGGAGAGCCGAGTGGCCGGTATTCTCCCTCCTGGAGAACGCGCAAGAGCTTCACCTGCATTTCCAGCGGGAGCTCGCCGATCTCGTCGAAGAACGCCGTGCCCCCGTGCGCTCTCTCGATCAAACCGATCTTGCGGCTCTGCGCCCCCGTGAATGCGCCGGGAACGTAACCGAAGAGTTCGCTATCGGCCAACTGTGCCGAAAGGGCGGAGCAATCGATCACGACAAACTCGCCTGCCGACTGCACCTCGTGGACCGCGCGAGCGATCACCTCCTTGCCCGTTCCGGTTTCTCCGAGAATCAACACCGGCCACCGGGAGCGGCCTGCCTTCTCGATCTGGTCGACAACCCGGCGCATCCCTTCCGAGCGCGCGATCAATGGCCGGGAGACACTTCTCCTCATGTTCAGATAGTGCGAACAAGAGGCAAAACTCTCTCCGGCAAGACGCGCTAGCGCAGCTTGACGACTTTGATCCGCACCGGTGCCGTTCCGGGGCCGATCAAGTCAATTCGCTTCGCCGCTTCGCGCGACAGATCGATGATGCGTCCGTCGATGAATGGCCCTCGATCGTTGATGCGCACATTCACCTGCTTCGCGTTCGTCTGGTTGCGTACTTGCACCCACACACCGAATGGCAGCGTTTTGTGCGCAGCGGTGAGTTGGTTCATGTTGTACGTCTCGCCATTCGACGTCTTGCGCCCGTGATACGGGTGGCCATACCAGCTGGCCACCCCGCGTTCTTCGTAGCCCACCTTCACGCTCTTCATCGGAGGTGGAAGCGAAGGCGCACGAACGCTCTTTCGACCGCACGCGGACGACATCAACAATGCAAACAGCGTCAGAAGAGCGGTGTTTCGCATAGAACATTTTCAAGCTCTCATGTTTTGGAGTGCGCGGCCAGTGCCCTTGTGCTCTTTTTTCTTGACATTGCGTACGAAACACCTTATATCTGAATCACACTGCGGTCGTTGGATCGCAAATTTGTCTAGGAGAATCGAACCAATGAAGAACGCCACCAAGAAGGCCGCGAAGAAAGCGGCGAAGAAGGCGCCGGCTAAGAAGAAGAAGTAAGCCAGCCTTCGAACAAGTCCACAACGCGGCCCCGGGCAACCGGGGCCGTTTCATTTTTCCAGCGTCAAAACGTCGAAGCTCTCACCCATTCCAAACAACAGCGTCTTCACGGCAGGCCCGTTTTCATTGGCTGCGGCTGCAATCACCGCCTCGCCTCCGTCCATGAGAAAGCGCCGCAGTGTCACTCGCTCCACAACTCGAAACCCGGCACGTACCGCCTCCTGTTCGAGCTTCGTGAAGTTGACGTGCGCCGTGATGTCCCGCTTGCCGGGCTCGCGCAGGACATGTTCACTGGCGCGCTGCCTTCGATACGACATCAGTGAGCCTTGCGGGAAACGAATCGCTTGCTCACGCTCCGTGTACCCGTAGTCAATCACCACAACGATCCCCCGCGTGAGACAGCCCGACATCTCCCGCAGCACGCGCGCTGCTTGCGGGCACTCCTCTCGAACGGGAGTCGCCGTCCACGCAAAGCCGTCCGCTGTCCAGGTGACGCGCGCCTCCTCTTCGTTCGCCGCGAAGCAACGCACCGGCAGCGCATCGAAGAGTTCATTCGCCACCAGGAAGCCCTCGAGAGCGCCGGGTGCGGTGCGGTCCACATCGACGGCGTGATACGTCCAGCCTTCGAATGCTTCCGCGAGATCGCCGCGTCCCGCGCCCCAATCCACAATCACCGGCGGCAGGTTCCACCGGGAGAGCCGCTCCCGCAGCAATCGGCCGAAGACCGGCAGTTGCGTCGCAGTGACGAAATCTCCCTTTGTGCCAAACGGATCTTCGGTGCGGTAGTAGCCGAACTCCGGGTGGTACAGCGCGACTTCCATGAATCGCTCGAATGAGATTTCGCCCTCACGCGCGATTTCGTCGCGCAGCAGGATTCCCGCCGGTGTAGCATCAACAAACATGGTTGCCATCCTGATCTTCCTTGCGGGCCTGATGGCCTCTGGTGATGAAGCTGCGATTCGCCAGGTGCTGGCCGCGCAGCAGGACGCCTGGAATCGTGCGGATGTCGTCGCCTTCATGACCGGCTACAAGAACTCGCCCGACATTGCCTTTGCCGGAAAGGCTGGGGTGACGCGCGGCTACCAGGCAGTGCTCGACAACTATCGCAAACGCTATCCCGGAAAGGCGGCGATGGGCACGTTGCGTTTCACCATCCTGGAGGTGACCCCGCTTGGCGCCTCCCATGCCAAGGTGATCGGCAAGTTTGAGCTGCAGCGGGACGCAGCCGGGGGCGGCGATGCCTCCGGCTACTTCACGCTGATCTTTGAGAAGACCACCGGCGGCTGGAAAATCATCCACGACCACACCAGCTGACCGCCGTCAGTTCAGGCGCGCCGCAAACTCGCGCGCAATCGGATCGGCATCCTTGTCCGGAAGCCCTTCCACGCCAGCCACCCATGTGCCCTTCTGAAACGCGAACAGCGGCTGCGCACCATGGACCCCGTAGTAGCCGCCAAACGACGGCTTGAACTGCGGCGCTCCCATCGCGCTCTTCAAGTCGAACAGCATCACGGCCGCCGCTTCGCTCGACTTCGCCTTTACCAGAAACAGCCGGTAGCTCACCGGTCCACGCCGATACTCCGCCACGTTGCCCGGCGCCAGCATCGCTTTGCCCAGCACAGGCGTCTCCGTCACCGTCACGCTGACCCGGTTTGCCAGGGGAAAGCGGGCGGTTTCGTCCTTGGGCTTCGGCGCGGGTGCCGGAGCAGGAGCCGGCGGTGGGGTCTCCTTCTTCGCCGTTTCCGGACTGCTGGAACATCCTGCCAACGCAAACGCGGCGACGATTGCCAGAAGAGTGCGCTTCATGGGCGTCACTGATCCTCTCGAAACATGTGCGACAGAGGATCGATCTCCGTCTGCACCTGCCGCGTGTTGCCGGAGATGATGCCCTGCACGCTGCGGAACGGCTCCCCGATGTGCATTCCGCCTGCATCAATGCGGAACTCGCGGATGTTCTTGTCGTGCATCGACCCGCGCATCTTCAGCACGGTCAGACCGCGCCGCATTTCGCCGAACGTCTCCACGTACCGCAACAGAATGATCGAGTCCGTGATGGTGGAAATGTGCGCTTCGGTGATCGACTGTCCGCCCATCAGCGACGGCGTCGTCGATGTGAACAGCCCGGCCAACTCCTGGTGCTTGATGAACGAGGTCAACCCGATGACGAATTCGCGGAAGCTCTTCAGGCTCGCCACGCGCTCCAACGCCGAAAGGCTGTCGACGGCAATCCGGTTGGGCGCGAATTCGGTGATCAGATTCTTGATCCGCAGCAGGTGGTCTTCGAGACCGGCTGTTTCCGGATACTCGCAGACGACGCACAACTGGCCGGACTGCTCATACTTGTCGAAATCCATGCCCCAGCCGGAAGCATTCCGGAACAGTTGCTCACGGGATTCCTCAAACGCTACCAGCAGGCAACGCTCCCCGCGCCGCAGCCCCCCGGCAATGAACTCCGAGGTCATCAGCGTCTTTCCCGTGCCCGTCGAACCGGAAACCAGCACGATCGAATCCCGATAGAAGCCGCCGCCGCACATCTCATCCAGCTTGGTGTTCCCGGAAGTGATCCGCACGTCCGAGGAGTGCTGCTTCAACTCGATGGAGCTGAGCGGGATCACCACCACGCCTTCGCCGGACTTGATCGTGAAGGGGAACTCGCCCTTGTGGTGGTGCGTGCCGCGAAACTTCAGGATTTCAATCGTCCGCCGCCGCTTCTCCTCCTCCAGAATGTTGCGGAGCAGGATGACGTTGTCGGCGACAAACTCCTCAATGCCGAAGCGCGCGATCTCCCCATACTCCTCGGTGCGTTCGGCCGTCATGATCGCCGTGACGCGCAGTTTCTTGATCACGGCGCTCACCCGGAACAGCTCCGCCCGCACCGTCTGCACATCCGTGAACTGATGAAACACCGCGCCGAGCGAGTCCATCGCCAACCGCTTGCCGCCGATCTCCCGCACCGCACCCTCAATCCGCGCCAGCAGTGCGCCCAGGTCGTACGATCCGATGATCACCATCTCATCACCGGCCTGCGGAGAGGCATCCACGAACCGCCATAGGCCGGCCCGCTCCCACTCCGCGATGTCCCACCCCATCGACGCCATATTGCAGCGAATATCGTCCGGGGACTCCTCGAATGTGACAAACACCCCCGGCTGATGGAACTGCGCGATCCCCTCGGCCAGGAACTGCGCCGCGAACACCGTCTTGGCGCTGCCCGCCGAACCGGCGATCAGCGTCGTCCGTCCAGCGGGGATTCCGCCGCTGGCAATGAAATCGAATCCCTCGATTCCGGTTGCAAGCTTCTCAATCTGCTGCAAGTTCGAACCTCACGAATGGATTTTGGGGTTGGCCTGTGGAGGCTCGTCCCTCTGCGCCAGTCCCAGTTCCATCGCCACCCGTTCCAGGTCCGGCAAATCGCCGACGATTCGCCGAATGGGCAAGGGGAACTGCTTGATCAATGTCGGCGTCGCCAGCACTTTGTCTTGCTCGGCCAGGTGGGGATGTTCCAGAACGTCGATGACCACCGGCTCACATTCGCCGCGCAGCCACTCTCGGGCGATCTGGTACACCCGCGCGATCACGCGCTGGGAACGGGGTGTTTGTCCCGTCACGTAGAGCTTTAGGATCCAGGGCTTGCCAGCCTCAGCCATGATTCTGCTTTCTGGGCGAGCCTTGCATGGACCCGCTCGATGGCGATTGACTCCGGTAATAGGAAACCAGGTGGCCCATCAGTTCCAGCAACAACAATCGGCTTTCCTCCTGATAGGCTGCTGCCCGCGCGGCAGGCACCCCGGAAATTTTACGACGAACGGACTCCTGGTGAATGTCGATCACGTCGCGGGGCCCGCCCATCGAAGCTCCGATGCGGTCCGCGAGCTGCCGCAGTTCGTCCGCCACGTTCCGGGCCCGTCCGAAGATGCGGTCTTCAATCACACGCTCGATCAAACTCCCATACAGCGCTACGCTCTGCTCAAACCACGATGCGGCGTGATTCCGCAATGCCCCTAATCCGAAAGTGGCGGACGTTTGTGCCGCCGGGGCACCCGCAAATCCCAATCGCTCCCACTGCGACCGCTCCCGCTTCCGGCTCTCGCTGGCCTCTTCCTCCGCCTCCGCCGCCTGCTGCTTGCGCCGAAAAGTAACGTTGTGGTGCACCACAACCGCTAGCCGTTCACCGCCGGAATGGAGCGGCGTCACCTGCATCAGGAACCAGCGCTCCTCCGTGGGAGAGTCGCAGCGGTATTCCAACTCGAAGTACTCGCGTTCGCCGTGAAGGACCAACGCCAATCCCGCCTGTGCCGGCGCGGATTCTCCCCCGGATCGCTCGCAGACCGAGTAGTAGTTGCTGCCCACGCCGGTGACGGCCAGGTCGTCGCAGCCGTTCTCCAGGGCGAATTGCTCCCACGCCCGATTGACATAAACCACCGTGCCTTCGCGATCCACCACGGCGACATGTGCCGCCAGTGCATCGCCAATCGATGCGGTCACCTGCTGAACGTCCATGCCAATCAAACGCGGAAGTAGTCGGGCCGCCAGTTCTGGATCAGCCCCTTTACCTGCGCCCCTTTCAGTCCCTCACTCAACACTTTCTCGACCAACGCCGGCAACTCTCCATCTGACGCGAACCGGAGGCTGATCAATTGGCCTTCCGTCAACTCTCCGATTCTTCCCCGGAGCCGTTCCGGAAGCACCCGCTCCAGACGCAAGCGCTCCTCTAACCGAATCAACCGGTCCTGCACCTTCAGCGAATACAGCCGCATCTTGAACAGCGCCAGAAACACCCCCACCGCCATCAGAACCCGCCACACGCTCAGCGCGGTCCCCTCGTTCCACGCCATGCGCGCCGACCAGATCACCAAGGCCAAAAACAGCGGCGAAAGAATGAAATGAAATAAAGGATCGTATTTGGCGTGATTGGAGAAAGTCTGCGGCCTGCGTTCCATATTCGCTTAGTTTACTTCTCCAGAAGGAAGCTGCCCGCCAGTAGGACATCCACTCCGCTGGAGAAAAAACTTCTCACCGCATCGCGCGGCGTGGCAGCCAGCGGGTCACCAAACAGGTTGAAGGAGGTGTTGTAAACCACAGGCAGCCCGGTCTGCTCGCCCAGGTGGCGCAACAGGCGGTGGAACAGAGGGTTCGTCGATTCCTCCACCAGATGCACCCGAATCAGATCCTTTCCGAAGAGCGCCGCCGAGAAGGCCTCCCGATATGCCGGCCGCACCTTGCCCACGGTCGCCAGGAAGCGTGCATTCTCACCGACGTCGAAAAACTGTGAGGCCGTTTCCGCCGGCACCGCGGCCGCGAATTTCCGGAACCCCTCCCGCTGCTTGATGAAGGTGTTCAGGTTTTCGGTCGCATAAGCATCCAGAGGGGAGGCAAGGATACTGCGATGGCCCAGCGCGCGCGGCCCAAACTCCACCCGGCCCTGCATCCAGCCCAGGATCTTGTGTTCCCGCAGCGCGATTTCCGCTGCCGCCACCACGTCGTCCTCCGTCAGCAGATAGCGGAACCGCAGCTTGCAGTTTTCGATGACGCGCTTGATCTCTTCCGGCGTGTAGGACGGCCCCAGCGCCAGGCTCCGCAAGGCCTTGGTTTGCGCGCTGCCGAGATACGCCGCACCAAGGGCTGTCCCGGAATTGCCGGCGGCCGGCTGCACATAGACGCGCTTCCACCGCCCGCTGCTCTCCAGCGCACGCACCAGCAGTACGTTGAAAAACAATCCGCCTGCCAGGCACAGCGTGTCGCCCTCACCCGCAAGCCGGATCACGTAGCGCTCCACGGCGGCTTGCAGGCTGGCCGCCAGACCGCTACGCCGATGCTCCGCCACAGGCGCGTCGCTTGCCAGTTCCAGCGCCTGATAGAACCGCGTCGAAAACAGACTGGACCGTTCCGCCGCCAGATACTCGGCCGACAGCGGTGACCAAGGCTCACCCAGAAGCTCTTCGAAGAGTTCGGCATGGGGAGCGCTCTCCGCGGCCGCCGCCAGCCACTGAACCTTATGCTCATCGGCTCTGGCCTCAAAGCCCAGCAGTCGCGTCACACGGCTATACAGGCTGGCCACCGAATCCGGCACCTGCATCTCGCGGACGGGCGTCAGCATCGCGCCCCGCGCCTGCCAGAGCGTCGTCGTCGTCAGGTCTCCGCCGGAATCCATCGTCAGCACGGTGGCTTCATCCGCCCCGCTGGCAAAGAATGCGGAAGCCGCGTGCGCCGTGTGATGGCTGACCAGCCGGACGCGCGCTTCCGGGAACTCCCGCCGGATCTGCTCGACAAATTGCCCCGGCGCCGGCCGGGCGATCGACACCACATCCACCTCGCCGGGAGCCGCGCCTGCCAGCCGCAGCACTTCGCTGCGGGCATTGCGAATCTTGTGCTCCTCGATGGCGGCGACAATCTCGCCGTCACGCGCCACGGCCCAGGCCGCATCCTTGCCGCTTCCGCCAGCGCCCAGTACGATCATGCCGCCTTCAATCTCCGAATCGCCCGCTCCCGCCCGATGGCCAGAAACATCGCAAATGCACTCGGGCCTACCGCCTGCCCGCTCAAGGCCGCACGCGACGCATTGATCAGCACGCCTGCCTTTACACCGCGCTCCTCACACAGTTTCCGCAGCGCCGCCTCGACAGAGCTTTCCGTGAACTCCGCCTCCCCTTCCAGACGCGCCCCCAACTCGCGGCACAACTCCCGAGCACCCGGAGCGTCCAGCCGCGCGAGCGCCTCCGCCTGAATCGCGAAGTCATCGGCGAAGTATGCGCGGCCCTTCTCGGCGAAGTCGTTCAGTGTCGAATAGCGAGCGCGCAGCAGGTCTGCCGTCCGGCTCAGCCAGGCGGAATCGTCCGGCACGGGCAATCCAGCACGCTCCACCGCCGCCCGCACCATCGGCGCCAGTTCTTCGATGGGCATCGTGCGCAGGTGCTGCGAGTTCAGCCACAGCGCCTTCGAATCGATCGGATCGGCTTCAGAGAAGTTAATCGTCGCGTTGGATCGGTTGATGCCCTCAAACGTGAACTTGTCCACCAACTCCTGCCGCGACATCTGCTCCCGATCATCCTTTGGGGACCAGCCCAGTAGACAAAGGAAGTTCACGTAACCGTGCGGCAGAAAGCCCGCGTCACGATACGTCGTCACGCTCACCACCGGACCATGCTTGCGCTTGGACAACTTACTGCCGTCCGGCGCGATCAACAGCGGCAAGTGCGCGAACGTCGGCACCCCGGCGCCCAACGCCTCGAAGATCAGGATGTGCTTAAAGGTGTTCGAGAGGTGATCCTGACCCCGGACCACGTGCGTGATGCGAAGATCCGCGTCATCGGCGCAGGACGCCATGTGATAGGTGGGAAGCCCGGTCGAACGCAGCAGTGCGAAGTCCTCGATATCGTCCGCCGCCTTCTCCTGTGGACCATACACCGCATCGGTGAAGCGAACCTTCCGGTCGACGCCTCGTGGTACCCGGAAGCGCAGCACAAAGGGTTCGCCTGCCTCTGCCCGCCGGTCACTCTCTTCCGGGCTCAACTCCCGCGCGCCCGGATTGAACAGCCACGGTCCGCCCTCGCGCGCGGCATCGTCATCGCCCGCGTGCGCCGGTGTAAAGTCCCGATAGGCCATCCCGGCCGCGAAAATCCTTTGCGCCATCTCCCGATGGAGGGCAAGCCGGTCAGACTGCCGGTAGTACTCGTCCCAATCCAACCCCAGCCACGCCAGGCCCTCGAAAATCGACTGCACCGACGCGTCCGTGTTGCGCTCGACGTCTGTGTCGTCCAAACGCAAAATCATCGTGCCGCCGTGCTTGCGCGCGTACAGCCAGTTAAATATGAATGTCCTTGCCGAACCGATATGCAGATAACCGGTGGGCGAGGGAGCAAAACGGACTCTCACCATGTGCGGGAAAACTCAGGATACCAGCCGTTGAAACAGGCCGTGCAACTCCGCCACGGAAAGCTGCTCCGCGCGAAGCCCGGCCTCCGGAAGACCGCTGATGGCCGGATAGACGCCCGACACGTTGTTCCGGATCGTCTTGCGCTTTTGCCGGAAGGCGAGGCTTGCGAATTCCAGAAAGGCGGTTGGCAGAGGCACCGCCCGCGGCGTCAGCCGAACAACCGCTGATTCCACCTTCGGCGGAGGAGCGAAGGAACCGGCACTCACCGTAAAGAGATACTCCACCACGGCCCGTGCTTGCGTCGTGACGCTCAGGAAACCGTAATCGCGCGTGCCCGGCTGCGCACTCAAGCGCTGCGCCACCTCCCGCTGCATCATCAGAACCGCGCGAGGGCACAGCGGTCCCAATGACAGGACACGGTCGATGATCGGAGAGGTGATGTAGTACGGCAGATTGCCGACGACCACGGCTTCTCCCCAACTGCCGAGGTCCGTCTCCAGGACATCGCCTTCGGACACCACTAGAGCGGGATACCATGCGCGGAGCCGTGCCGCCAGCGCTTCGTCGAGTTCGACCGCAACGACGCGATCGGCCCGCTCCAGCAGATGCCCCGTCAGCACTCCTTCACCCGGCCCGATCTCCACCACCAGCGGCACCTTCGAAGGCGCCGCAGCGTCGACGATCCGCCGGATCACGGACTGGTTGCGAAGAAAATGCTGTCCAAGCCGCCGTCCCAGCGCCTAGCCCTTCACCAGGCTCTGATCACGGCGGAAGGAAACGCGCACCCGCGCCGAAACCGGCTGGCCAAAACTGGTTGCCGGCGTGAACTCCGTGTACAGCAGCATGTGATCCAGGCGGCGGCGCACGCCAGGGTCCCGCGCGCTGCTGCCGTCCACGATCTCATAGGCCAGCACCCTGCCGGATTCATCGATCACCAGGTCCACCACCACGTCGGCTTCTGAATAGTCCAGCGGCACCATGCCCTTGAACGAAGCTGTCGTATAGATCTGCGTCGGGACATCATCACCCAGCGGAGTCAGCCGCACCGGGTAGGCGCCCAGGAAGGAAACAAACACGATCGACGCCGCCATCAAGCCACCCGCAAACGGAAGCGCCATCGGCTTCATCAGCGTGTCGAACCAGAACGCTACGTCGGCCACAGCAGCCTTGCAACCGGAGGCAATGGTCCGCCACCGCATCCGCCGTGCGCGGTCCCGAGAGCCGGCAACCCGCAGCCGCGTCGTCAGCATCGGAGGAACACGAATCCGCCCCAAGGAGCGAAGTCCGCGCCGGATCGATTCCTGTTGCGCCAGCACGTCGGAGCATTCCGGGCACTCGCGCAGATGCGCTCGAGCCGCCGCGGCATCGGCCGCTGACACCGAGCCGTCCAGCAGGCCCGGCAGCCAGCCACGAACACAGTGGCAATCTATCGGTTTCATCGAGACCCCAAACCTTCTGCGGCGCGCGGCATCCAAGACGACGGCTCCGGCTCCAGACAACCTCCCAACCGCTTGCGCAGGGCTTCGCGGCCCCGCAGAATCCGGGACTTCACCGTGCCGAGATTGACCTGCAGCACCTCGGCGATTTCCTCATAGCTCAGCTCTTCCAGATCGCGCAGCACCACCACCGTGCGGAAGTCCGGGTTGATCTCCGCCAGTGCCGCCTCAATCAGCCGCTGCGTTTCGGCGTCGCAGGCCCGTTCAAACGGCGAGGGTCCGTGGTCGGCCAGATTGTCCGCAAGGTCCACGCCCTCTTCGCCGCCGCCGAGGGCGATCTCCTGCCGCCGGTGCCGCAGGAAGCTCCGCCGGTGATTCAGCGCCTCATTCACCGCAATCCGATAGATCCAGGTCTTCAGCGACGCTTGCGCTCGGAAGGCGGAAATCTTCCGGAAGACCTTCAGGAAAACTTCCTGTAAGACATCGGGTGCATCTTCCGGGTCGTCCAACAGCCGGTACACCAGGTTGTAGACCGACGTCTGATACCGCTGGATCAGCGTTTCGTAGGCGTCTTCCTCGCCAGCCTGCAGGGCGGACACCAGTGCCGCATCGGCCTGGCCGTAGACCGGCGCCTCGCCCTCTTGCAGGCGAATCCCAAACGGAACTGCGGGGGACCAGTCGGCCACGTCTACTCCGTCACTCTATTTTGACACCGGCTTGCCACAATATGTTCCATGCGTCTGGTTCTGGCCGCCCTCGCGGCGCTCCCCCTGCTTGCCCAATCGAAGCCCTGGTTCTTCGTCCAACTGACCGATCCGCAGTTCGGCATGCACACCGCCGACAAGAGCTTTGAGCAGGAGACCGCCAACTTCGAGTTCGCCGTCGCGACCGTCAACCGGCTGAAGCCCCGCTTCGTCATCATCACCGGTGACCTGGTCAACAAGCCCGGCGACCCGGCGCAGATTGCCGAATACCAGCGCATCGTCGCCAAGATCGACAAAACCATCCCCGTCTATCAACTGCCTGGAAATCACGACGTCGACAACGTCCCCACGCCGCAGACCGTCGCTGCCTACCGCAAGACCTTCGGCGAGGACTTCTACACCTTCCGCATGGGAGACTTCGCCGGCGTCGTTCTCAACACCACGATCATCCATTCGCCGCTCCACGTCGAAGCGGAAATGAACCGGCAGCGTCAGTGGCTGGAGGGCGTGCTTCCCAAACTGCGTGCCGAAGGCGCCCGGCAGATCGTCGTCTTCCAGCACCACCCCTGGTTCACCAACAAGCTGGCCGAGCCCGACGGCTACTTCAACATCCCACTCGCCCGCCGCGCCTCCTACGTCGATCTCCTCGCCAAACATGGCGTGAAGCAGGTCTTCGCCGGGCACACCCATCGTGTCTCCGTCGCCCAGGACGGCGGAATCGAAATGATCGTCACCGGACCCGTCGCTCTGCCACTCAGTGACATGGGCAGCGGTCTCCGCATCGGCATCGTCCACCCGGACCGCGTGGAGCACACCTTCCACCCGTTCCACCGCCTGCCGAATCAGGTGAAGCTCGACTAGCGCGGTTCCTGCCGCCACACAACCGTGAGGGGCCGAATGAGTTGCCGCGCCTCCATGGGGATTGTGAACAGCGCAACGCCGGGTACGCCCGACAGCGGACTTTCCCATTCGCGCACTTCAAACTCCGTCGTCCCGGCAAGACTCCCAAGGGTTCTCGGTTGCTCCCGTACACGAGTCAGTTGCGGTCCCTCCAGCCGCAGGGAGTTCGACGCGAAAGCAACCCGGACCCTGTCCGTCACGACGGCTTCCAGCACCAGCCCGAGCAAGCGCCGCCCCGGAACATAGTCCGGCGTCAGAGCAACCAAACGGGCGCTGATGGCCGTCCCCGCCGGAAGTTCGCCGCCGCCGCGCAGCCGCAGCGCCTTTGCCAGTCGAAACGGCACCAGGTCTCCCACTCCGGCGCGGTCCAGCGGAAACGCCGCCGCCAGTACCGTCTCAAACTCGCCTTCCGCGGGGCGAGTCCAGCGGCTTTTCACGGCCGGCGGACCGGCTGCCGCGGGCGCCGTCTCCGCCTCAAACCGGACTGCGGACTCTACCTGATACTGCGAGCAGTTGCTCCACGTCGAAAGCAATATGCTGCGTTCGCCGCTCCAGAACTCGACAACCGTCCGCGCCGCTTCAGGCAGCAGCGAAAGCGGCGGCTCAGCAGTCTGCGAAAAGCGCAGCGTCGTCTCGGTCGAACGGATTCCCGTGGCGATGGAAATGTCGCGCGCCGCCAAACGCAGCCACCGCAGGCGTTTCGCGGCGCTGTCCACGGCAAAGCTGCCTTCATAGCCGGCGAAGGTGGTCTGCCCGTTGCCGACGATCTTCAGATCGCTGCCCAACGCGTCGCGAACGAAGGAGAAGATCCACTCGCCCCTCTCCGCCTCCACGTGGCGGATGCGGACCACGCGCTCTGCCACAATCGAGCGGGTGTGCCCGTACATGGCCCCGCTTGCGCTTGTCCCCGTCAACGACTGCATGTCCGGTGAGTCGCTCGACAACTCCTCGCCCGGCCAGCCGTAAACCTCCCGGCCGTTGACGACGCCCGCCTCCAGGCGAACGAAATCCAAGGTGCGCCGTGGTGCCTTGCCCGCCGTAGACCGCTCCCGCCGCGTCGCCTGCAGGCACGTGAAGTTCGTCAATCCGTCGGATTCCGCCTTGACCTGACGAGCCAGTTCCACGTACACCGGAAGCCAGGTCGCGCTCGGAACCGTCTCGCCCAGGGCGGCGACCGCGACGATCGATGCCGCCCAGATGCGCATCCCGCCTTAGTAGTTCAACTTCAAGCCGAACTGCATGATCCGCGGGCTGCCCGCCGTCGTAATCCGCCCGAACGCCGGGTTGGTGAACGCCCCGATCGGATTGCCGAAGTTCGGCCGGTTCGCCGCGTTAAACGTCTCCCAGCGGAACTCCACTTCGCGCCGCTCGGCAAACCGGAACTGCTTGAACACCGCGCTGTCGAAGTTGATCAGCCCGGGGCCAAACAGCGTATTCCGCCCCACCGTGCCGAATGTGCCCAGGTCCGGCAGCCGGAACTGCGTCGTGTCGAAGTAGCGGACCACCTTGTCCTTCCGCGCCGCGTCGTTGTAGGTGGCCACCCGCCCCAGTACATCCGCCCGGTCGCGTCCCACACCCGCAACGGAACGGTCCGCGCCGGCAAACACCGTGAACGGCAACCCCGTCTGCAAGGTCAGAATGCCGTTCACCTGCCATCCGCCCAGCAAGGTCCGCAGCGCCCCGCGCGACTTGTTGAACAGCGGAATCTCATAAAGGAACGACGTCACCACGCGATGACGCACGTCGAAGTCCGACGGGCCTTTGTCCAGGTTCTGCCGGAACGGGTTCGTCGCCTGGTTACCCACGCCGCTGTTTCCGTCATTCGACGCCAGATCCAGCGACTTCGCCCAGACATACGACCCCAAAATGGCCACGCCGCTCGAGAACCGCCGGTTCACTGACAACTGGAACGAGTGGTACGTCGAGTTCGCCGTCGACTGTGTGTTCTGGATCTGCTCAAAGCCCGGATAGATGCGCCGTGCGTTCACGTTGCCCGGTGTCGACTGCCCCGGCACAAACACCGCCGGATTGATGTTCTGGCCCACCATGAGCCGCGTGCCTTTGCTGCCCACGTAGCCCGCCGTGAAGACGATGTTCTTCCACAGTTCCTGCTGGATGTTCACGTTCCACTGCTGCATGTAGCCGGTGGTGAAGTCCGGATCGATGGAGTTGTGGCGCACCGGTGCGATGAACCGCCGCGTCGGGCGGTCTTCCGGCCGCGCCACGCCGTAGCTGATCAACTGCGGCAGAATGCCCGGCGTGTTCCGATACGGGTCACCGAATGAGAACGGGTCAAATGTCGTAATGCCGAGGGAGAACGGTTGATTCGTCGAGTTCGTGTTCAGCGCCACCAGCCGCAGCGTGTCAGAGAAAACGCCGTAGCCCAGGCGAATGCTGGTCTTGCCGTTGCCGCGCGGATCCCACGCCAGTCCGAATCGCGGTGAGAAGCGTGCCCACCGGTTTGGCGTGATGCCGTTCGGGACGCCCGTGTCTCCAGGGAACAGCGCACCCACCGGCGCCAGCGGCCAGACCGTCGACTGCTGCCCTGGCCGGAATGCGCCCAGTTCGCCGCGCTTCTCCTTCACCGTTACATATGGTTCCCAACGCACGCCCAGGTTGATCGTCAGCCGCCGCGAGACCCGCCAGTCATCGTTGAAGTAGAGAAACGGCGTGTACTTGTACTGGAACGCCCGCAGCGGCGAGTTCTGAAACACCGTCCGCGGCACGCCCAGCGCGAAGTCCGCGTAGCCGAAGAACGCATTCGAGCGTTGGCCGTCGAAGTTCCACTGTGGCGTCACCTGGAAGAACTCCTGCCCGTCCCGCTCCAGATACGCCATCTCACCGCCCAGCGAAAACAGATGATTCCCCCGCGTGATCGTCAGCGTGTCGATGAACTGGAAATTCTGCATCTTGCTGATGAACGCCGTGTTGACGCGCGCGTTGAAGCCGTTTGCGATGTTGATCGACCAGTCCGTCGGATTGCCGGGCGGCGCCAGCGACACGCAACCGCCGCAGCCGAGCGCCGCCCAATCCGCCGCAGGGGAGGTCGGCAGCGGGGAGCGCGTGAAGTTGTTGTTCGCATAGGTGAACGTCGCGTTGTTCACGATATTCGGCGAAAAGATGTGCGAGTCGTTGAACGTGAAGTTATGCGTCGCCCAGTTGTTTCGTGAATTGAACGCCGGAAGGTTGTGATTGAAGTTGATCCGGTAGTCCGAGTAGAAGTAGCGCAGGCTTGCCTTGTTCTTGTCCGAGAACGAATGGTCGCCCTTCAGCGTCACCTGATCTTCCTCGGTCGGCAGCGACGCCTGGTAGGACAGCACGTTGCCGCTTGCGTTGGGAAGCGGCAGAAACGCATTGGTGAACGCGCGCGCGATGGGGTCCAGCCGCGCCGCTGGAATCTGATTGTTCGGAAAGGGCACGCCCGTGCTCGTCGCCGTCACCGTTGCCGGGTCCGCCACAAATCGGCCGGCGGGCAGTCGGGTCTGCGAGAAATCGCCCACGCGCTCCAGCGCCGTCGGCATGATCGACGAAGAAGACGTCTGCGCGAACCGCTGCCGCGTGAACTCCGTTGCGAAAAAGACGAACGTCCGGTCCTTGCCGTTGTACAGCTTCGGAATCAGCACCGGTGCGCCGAATGTCCCACCAAATTGATTCCGCTTCAGCGGGTCAGGACGCGCCGCGAAAAAGTTTCGCGTGTTCAGCTTGTCGTTCCGAAGAAAGTTGTACAGCGTGCCGCGAATCTGATTCGTCCCGCTCTTGGTGATCATGTTGATCACAGCGCCCGCGTTGCGCCCGTTCACCGCTGAATAGCTGTTCTGCAGGATCGAGAACTCCTGCAGCGCATCCGGATTCGGAAACGCTGCCGGCAAGTTGTTGTATGCATCCATGTTCAAACCGCCGTCCAGCGTGTAGGCCGATTGATTCGGTCGCGCGCCGTTTACCGCAAACACGATGTTCGTGTTCAGCGCCACCAGCGTTGCCGCGGACCCCGCGCCCATCTGAATCGAACCGGGCAGCAGCGCCTGCAACTGCAGCGCGTTGCGTCCGTTCAGCGGCAGGTCCACCATGCGATTGGCGTCGACGACCTCCTTCACCGTCGCCGAAAAGGTATCCACGGTCGAAATGTTGCCGGAGATCTCCACTACCTCGCGCACCTCGCCCACCTGCAACGTGACATCGACGCGTGCGCGCTGATTGACTTCGACCAGAATGTTCTGGATGACGGCTCTCTTGAATCCGCCCGCCTCGCACGTGATCGTGTAAGTGCCGGGTCGCAGGTTCGGAAACACATAGTTGCCTTCCTGACTGGCTTCCACCGTTTCCGTCGCGCGCGTCGCCGCTTGCACCGCGATGACTTTGGCGCCTCCCACTGCCGCGCCGCTCGAATCCGCGACAGTTCCAAAGATTGTGGATGTGGCCACCTGCGCAAGCGACAACGTGGCGGTCAATGCCGTCATGACAAGGACGCGAAAACCCAAAACGCGGAGAGTAGACATGAAGCTCCTGTTCTGGCGGCGAACTATATCAAAGAGTCGTGCCCGCGCAACGTAAAGAGAACTTAATACTCAACGCTGACGAGAAACAGGCCGCTCGCCGGTGCCGTGGACCCGCACCGTTCCGGAAACTGATCTTGCGCCAGGTGTCCGCGCCCGCAGTCAATCAGTGTGCCCACCAGGTTCCGGACCATGTGCTTCAAGAAACCGGACCCCCGCACGCGATAGAGCAACTGTTCGCCCTGCCGCTTCAGCGTGGACGAGAAGATGGTCCGCGTCATGTCGAAATCGTCCGTGTAGCGGTCATCGGCGGCAGCAAACAGTCCAAAGTCGCGCGTGCCCGAGAGCAGCGGCGCCAAGGCCATCATCGCCGGCTCGTCGAGAGGATACGGATGGTGATGCACGTAGCGGCGTACAAACGGCGAGCAGATCTCCGTCCGCCAAATCCGATACTCGTAGGTCTTGGCCACCGCGCTGTGGCGGGCATGGAAGTCGGAGGCCGCTTCGGAAGCCTCCAGGACCCGAATCGAGTGGGGCAGCAGTGCGTTCATTGCCCGGCGCAGATTCTCCGCGGGAATCGGATTCCGCAAGTCAAAGGAGGCGACTTGCGCCAGCGCGTGCACCCCGGCATCCGTGCGCCCGGAACCGGTCACATGCACCGCGCCGGATTCGATCTCGCCCAGTACGGCTTCCAGCGTTCCTTGAATGGTCGGCAGCCCGGGCTGTACCTGCCAGCCGTGAAACTCCGTTCCGTCGTAGGCGACCGTGATCCGCAGCCGGCGCATCGGCTTCGCTTCTTATGAAGGCCGGGAGCCGGGCTTCACCGCTTCGCTGCCCTGCGCGCATAACGGGCACTCCGCCGCCTGCCAGGCGTTGGCGGTCAAGGTGGCCAGCGCCATCCGGGGAACTCCCACCTCGGCCGCGCCGCCCGAACGGTCGATAATCGAACCCGCGCCCGCCACCCGCGCGCCCAGACTCTCAAGCAATTCCACCACTTCCCGCGTGGAGCCGCCGGTCGTAATCACGTCCTCGATGAAAACTGCCATTTCGCCGGGCGTAACCTCAAAGCCTCGCCGCAGCGTCCTGTTTCCATCCGCGCCCCGTTCGGTGAAGATGTGCCGGACGCCGAGCGCGCGCGCGACTTCATGACCAATGATCAGGCCGCCCATCGCCGGAGACACCACGACGCCCACCGGACCTACTCCGGCTCGCAACGCCGCCGCCAGTGCTCCGCCCAGCGCTTCGGCCTCCGCCGGATGCTGCAGCACCCGCGCGCACTGCAGGTACTGATCGGAATGCAAACCGCTCGTCAGCCGAAAATGGCCCTTCAGCCGCGCGCCCGTGCGATCGAAGCGCTCCAATGTTGCGTCCTGCATCGTCAACGACACAGGATAGCAATCGGCGCATTACGGCTCTTTCATCGGACCGGCGGAGCGCTCGCGTTAGGATGAGAGATTCTTTGTCACATCCGGAACTTCGGCCGCCGAAATCTCGTTGTCTCGTAAAGGTAGGGTGAATGCGAACTGTGCAATCGATCGTTGCGACGATCTGTTCGATCTCGTTGTTAACCGTCCCCGTGGCGGGCCAAACGCCGGTAACGGCTGCTGATCTTCCTCTTCCGGCTCCATCGGGCTTCGTTTCCCGGCCCGGTCCGGCATTTCGCTATGACCCGGTGATCAAGAACTTTCGCCAGCCGGATGTCAAGCCGATCAATCTTCGCAATTCCGGGCGCCTCGAGGACCTGATTCGCGCGGGCAAGCTGTATCTGTCGCTCACCGACGCCATCGCCCTGGCGCTCGAAAACAATCTTGATATTGAATTACAGCGCTACGGCCCTGCTTTGGCCGAAGCGGACCTGCTGCGTGCCCAGGCGGGCGGCTTCATCCGCGGCGTCCCGCTGAACGTGAGTCCCGCCGCGCAGTCGGCCACCGCCAATTTCCTCACTGGCGGCTTCGGCGGCGGCACCGGCGCGCAGATTGGCGCCAACCAGGGCGGCGCGGGCGGCCAGTCCGGTACCGTCTTCCAGGTCACCGGCGCCAACATTCCTCAGTTCGACCCTGTTGTCACCTTTGGCTTCCAGAAAGCCAAAACCACGCAGCCCCAGACCAACACCTTCGTCTCGGGTACCACCGCGCTTCTCGCTCAGACCGAGGGCTTCAACGCGAACTTCCAG
Source organism: uncultured Solibacteraceae bacterium (assembly GCA_964395885.1). Taxonomy (GTDB): domain Bacteria; phylum Acidobacteriota; class Terriglobia; order Bryobacterales; family Bryobacteraceae; genus JAPKYZ01. Next base: position 21,033 of record CAYNDS010000058.1, read on the forward strand.
AAGCAGTGGGCCACCGGCACCGGCATCAACATGGGCTGGCAGCAGACCAATATCTTCACCAACTCGCCGGTCAACGTGCTCAACCCGTTTAACCGAGGCAACATCAATGTGCAGTTGACCCAGTCGCTGCTGCGCGGCTTCGGACGCTCCGTCAATAGCCGCAATATCCGGATCTCCCGCAACAACCTGAAGG
>CAYNDS010000059.1:0-15541 GCA_964395885.1 uncultured Solibacteraceae bacterium
AGGTTTGCCGGACAATAATTCTACTCAACTTCCTCTGGGAGATTCCCGGAACCTGATTCCGATCAACATCGAAGAAGAGATGCGCCGGTCGTATCTCGACTATGCGATGTCGGTGATCATCGGACGCGCGTTGCCCGACGTGCGCGACGGGTTGAAGCCGGTGCACCGGCGCATCCTGTACATGATGTCGGAGATGGGGCTGCATCACAACCGCCCCACCCGCAAGAGCGCCCGCATTGTCGGCGACGTGGTCGGTAAGCTGCACCCGCACTCGCCGGAAGCGATCTACGACGCCCTCGTCCGCATGGCGCAGCCGTTCTCCCTGCGTTTCCCGCTGATTGACGGGCAGGGGAACTTCGGCTCCGTCGACGGAGACCCGCCGGCGGCGATGCGGTACACCGAGGCGCGGCTGGCGAAGATCTCCGCCGCGATGATCGAGGATCTCGACAAAGAGACCGTCGACTTCAAGCCGAACTACGACGATTCGGAAGTCGAGCCGGAGGTTCTGCCCGCCGCTGTTCCCAATCTGCTGATCAACGGCTCCAACGGCATCGCCGTCGGCATGGCGACCAACATGCCGCCGCACAACCTGGGAGAGGTCGTGCAGGCCTGCATTCTGCTGCTGCAGAAGCCGAACGCAACCCTCGCCGAAGTGATGGCGCTGGTGCCCGGACCGGACTTCCCCACCGCGGGACTGATCCTCGGCCGCGGCGGCATCGTCGACGCCTACACCAAGGGCCGCGGCACGATCAAGATGCGCGCCCGCGCCTTCACCGAAAAGATGGGCAAGGACCGCGAGGCGATCATCGTCACGGAACTGCCCTATCAGGTCAACAAGGCGAAACTGATCACCGACATCGCCGGCCTGGTGAACGAAAAGAAGGTCGACGGAATCTCCGACATCCGCGACGAAAGCGACCGCGAAGGCATGCGCATCGTCATGGAGTTGAAGCGTGGCGAACAGCCGGAGGTCATCCTCAACAACCTCTACAAGCTGACGCAGATGCAGACCAACTTCGGCGTCATCAACCTGGCCATCGTCAACGGACAGCCGCGCGAGTTGGGGCTGCTGGACCTGATCAAGCTCTTCCTGGAGCACCGCATTGAAGTGGTCCGCCGCCGCACGGATTACCTGTTGCGGAAGGCCCGTGAGCGGGAGCACATTTTGCTCGGCTTCCAGCGCGCGCTGCAGAATCTGGACGCCATCATTCAGCTCATTCGCGAGTCCCGCACGCCGCGCGAGGCGCGCGACCGCCTGATGACGTTCGACTCGCCGGAGGAGATTGCCGCCTACACCCGCCTGGTCGGTCCGGACCTGGACGCCGCGCGGACGGCCAACCGCTTCAGTGAGCGTCAGGCGCAGGCGATCATCGAACTGCAACTCCAGCGCCTCACCGGCATGGAGCAGCAGAAGATCCTGGAAGAGCTGGCCGAAATCCAGCGCCGGATTGCCGAGTATATGGAAATCCTGGGCAGCGAGAAGGTGCTTCGCGGCGTCATCGTCAAGGAACTGCGCGAAGTCGAGAAGGATTACAACAACCCGCGCCGGTCCGAGATCGTCGAGGACGCGGGCGACTTCCGCCTGGAAGACCTGGTCCAGATGGAGGATGTCGCCGTCACCGTCACGCGCTCCGGCTACCTGAAGCGCACTCCGGTGGATACCTATCGCCGTCAGACGCGCGGCGGCAAGGGTCGCATCGGCATGGGCACGCGGGCTGAGGACGTGGTCGAGTACCTCGTTGTCGCCTCGACACACGCCTATGTGCTGATCTTCACGTCCAAGGGGCGTGTCTACTGGCTGAAGATCTACGAGATTCCCGATGCCGCCACCTCCGGCAAGGGCAAGAACATCTCCGGACTGATTGCCCTGCAACCGGATGAAACCGTCAAAGCCTTCCTTCCGGTGAAGGAGTTCACGCCGGACCGTCGCGTTGTGATGGTCACCAAGAAGGGCACGATTAAGAAGTGTGAGCTGACCGAGTTCGACAACCCGATGTCGCGCGGCATCATCGCCATCGGTCTGGACGAAGGTGACGAACTCATCTCGGCGCGCCTGACGCAGGAAGGCGATCAGGTTCTCATCGCCACGCGCGAAGGCGTCGCCATCCGCTTCAACGAAAGCGACGTGCGCGCGATGGGCCGTCCGGCCTATGGCGTCCGCGGCATCAGTCTCGAGGAGGACGATTTCGTCATCGGCGCGGAGGTGGTCCGGCCCGACAGCTTGATCCTGTCCATCTCGGAGAACGGCTACGGCAAGCGCACGCCGGTGAACAACTACCGCGAACAGACCCGCGGCGGCAAGGGCGTCATCAACATGAAGGTCACCAACAAGACCGGAAAAGTGGTGACGATTCTGTCCGTCGGCGAGGAGACGGACGTGATGGTGATCACCTGCGATGGAAAGATCATCCGCACGGACGCGAGTGAAATTCGTCAGGCAGGGCGTTCCACGCAGGGCGTTCGCGTCGTCAAGATGGAGGAGGGCGATACCGTCGCCGCCGCCAGCGTCGTGCCCGATTCGGAAGTCGTCGCCGCCGCCACCGAGGAGAACGGACAAGGCGAACTGCCCCTGCAGTAGCGCTACTTCGACAACGTCGATTCCATCAGCTGCCATCGCGTCGGTTCCCGCCGCCACACGTTGCGGAACCGATGCGTGGTGCGTACCACGCGTCCGTCTGCCGATTTCTGTTCATCGGTGACCCGTCCGGTCACTTCCACGCGGTCTGCCGACTTCTCCGCCGCGTCAGCCTCCACCGAGTAGCGCACCTCCGGGCAGCCGCGCGACTTCATCGTGCGCATCTGCTCCACCACATCCTGCTTCGTCTTCTTCGTGCCGTCTGCCAGCGTGAGGACGAAGTTTTCGTCCAATAGCCGCTGCTGCGTGAGTTCATCACAGGCTTCGTAAGCTCGCAGCCACTCCTGTTCCCGTTCGAGAACGTCGGGCGATACCGCCTGCGCCAGTAGCATAAACAGCCACCCCCAACTCGACATGGACAACATGCCACCCGCCTTGCAGGTCCGAGGCCAAATTTTTCGGGGTGTCCGTTGCTTAATCTTTCTTAATATGTGATATCTTCACCGTAAAGTTTCCGTTTTGGGGTGATTCCATGAAGATTCGCATTGTCCCAATCGCTCTCTTGTTTTCCTGTGCACTCGTGGCGCAGATTCGCAACTCCACCATCGTCGGCGTTGCGTTGGACCCGTCCGGCGCGCCGGTTCCCGCCGCGGAAATCACCGCGACGGAGCTGCAGACCAATCAGGTTTACCGCGCAACTGCTTCCGCGAGCGGTGATTTTTCGATTCCCTACCTGCCCATCGGCAAGTACGTGGTTTCAGTCCGCAAGGAAGGCTTCAAGACCGCTCGCACGGAGGAGTTTGAGCTATCCGGCTCCCAGACGCTCCGCGTCGACTTGCGCTTGGAGGTCGGCACGGTCGAGACCACGGTCACCGTGTCCGGCTCCGCGGTCGAACTGCAAACGGAGAGTTCCCGCATCGTCAACAAGGTGGATGAGACGGTCATCCGCAACATTCCGAACATCAACTCCAACCCGCTGAACTACGCGATGCTGCAGCCCGGCGTCGTCGGGCGCGCCTCCACGCAGGACACGCAATCGGCCAACAGCTTCGGCATCGGCGTCGAAGGGCGCCGCACCCTGTCGAACATCTCCGTCAACGGCGGCACCGCCTTCTCCAACGACATTCAGATTGACGGCGTCACCGTGCAGTCCGTGTCCTGGAACGAGGTGGCGTTTCTGCCGAACAGCGAAGGCATCGCCGAAGTGAAGACCAACATCAATAACCTCTCGGCGGAGTATGGCCGGTCGCAGGGCACCATCGTCTTCACCACCAAGAGCGGAACGAACGAATATCACGGCTCCGCGCAGTTCCGCCTCCGCAACGAAGCCTTCAACGCCAACAGCTTCAACAACAACGCGCAAGGCATCCGGCGTCCGCCGTTCAAGGTGGAAAACTACAGCTTCACCTTCGGCGGGCCGGTCATCATCCCGAAGCTGTACAACGGGCGCGACAAGACGTTCTTCTTCGCCAGCTACGAAGGGCTGCGCTTCAATCAGGGCGTTGTCTATGAACGGCAGGTTCCCACCGCGCTTGAACGCCGCGGCGACTTCAGCAACACCTTCGCCAACAACAGCGGCGTCTTCGCCAACATGCAGATCTTTGACCCGTTCAATGTCGCCCGCCAGCCGAACGGTCTGTTCATGCGCATGCCCTTTCCCGGCGCCATCATTCCGCCGGACCGCATCGCCCCGGGCACTCGCGCGCTGATCAACGAGTATCCGCTTCCCAACGCCCCCGCACTCGACCCCACCGGAGCGCGCAACTTCATCAACACCATGGTGCGGAACTTCTCGCGCGACAACTTCAACTCGCGCGTCGATCACCGCATCGGGTCGCACTCCCTTTATGGAACCTTCGGCACCAACTTCGGCCTGATTGACTCGCCGAACGGGTGGGGCGCCCAAAGCCGCGGCTTCACGCAGCAGGGCGGCTTCATCGGCCGCACCGTGTCCGACCGCAACTACTACGCCTCGTTCGGCGACACCTGGGTGATCTCGCCCACCTGGGTGGCCGACATGCGGATGAACGTCACGCGCATCGCGGCACGCAATCTCGGACCGGTCTTCCCCGGACTGAACTATCGCGAGTTCGGCATCCCGTCGCAGTTTGACCCCGCCATCGGCGTCGACGGCATGATGCCGGAACTCGGCGGGATCAACTTCTGGTCCAATCTGTTCAATACCGCCTATCTCGGCAAGGTGGAGAATCAGACCAACTGGAACTTCGTCGGCAGCGTTACCAAGACGCGCGGGCGCTGGACGCACAAGTTCGGTGGTGAGTTCCGCAACGCTCTGGCCAACTACACCGACGCCCGCGGATCGTTCGCCATCAACACCAGCCAGTTCTTCACCAGCGGCCAGCAGTTCGGCGCCGACGGCGGAACCCCCACCGTCGTGACGCCGAACTTGAACGGGCATGGTGGCGCGGCCGCCCTTCTCGGCGCCGGTCAGATTGCCGCCGGGGAGAATGCCGTTCGTCTGGCGCTCGCTGCCCCCTATGCCGCCGTCTGGACGCAGAACGACTGGCGCGTCAACAATCGCCTCACCGTCAATCTCGGCCTCCGCTGGGATTGGCAGCCCGCCCCGACCGAGCGCTTCAATCGCGTCAGTTCCTTTACCTATGGCGGGCAAACCTTCGGCAGCCCCGGCAGTCTCGTCTTCCCCGGCACCAACGGCATCGACCGCCGCCTGTGGCGCACCGAATGGACCAACTTCCAGCCGCGCCTGGGCGCCGCCTACCGCCTGAACGACAAGACCGTGATCCGCGCCGGATTCGGCATCAACTACCTGCCCACCAACGGCGGTTACTACGGTGGTCCCTACTACTACGGCACGCTCGGCTTTGCCCCAAACACCATCGCGCTGCCCTACGGCGCCAATCCGCAGGGCGCCCTCGTTGGACAGTACAACCAGGTCACCAACTACGTCCCGCCGCTGGGCGCCAATCCGAATGCCGCGCAGTACTACGGCGACGGAAACAACCAGCCGCGATTCATCTGGGACGAAATGCGCAACGGCAAGGCGCTGCAGTGGAATTTCTTCGTCGAACGCCGCGTCAGCAAGGACACGATTGTCAGCGTCGGCTACAACGGGATGCGGGCCTACAACCTGCAGTTCGGCCGCGTAAACACGAACTCATTCCAGTTCCAGCCCGATAGCGTGCTGCAGGCCTGGCGGCAGGGCTACATCGCCAACAACGGGCGCGACCCCGGCGTCGATCTCGTCCCCAACCCGTTCCAGCCGGCCCAAGGTCCGCGGCTTCCCTTCGGAACCCCGTTCGGCGCCGCCACCGTGCAGCGCCGCCTCCTGGCGAATCCCTGGCCCCTGTTCACCAACAACCTGATGGGCGCGCCGATCGGCTGGGCCAACTACAACGCCTTGATGGTCAACGTGACCAAGAACCTCTCCAACGGCCTGTTCCTCAGTGCCAACTACACCTGGTCGAAAGCGATGAGCTTCGGCAACACCGAGGTCGAAATCAACAACTACTCGGAAAACGGCGGACTGTTCAGCGGCAATATCGACCGCCGAAACTTCCGCAATACCTATTCGCTGTCGCCGAACGACATCCCCCACCGCTTCATCATGACGATGGTCTACGAGATGCCCTTCGGCAAGGGCCGCCGCTTCGCCTCCGGAGCCAACGGCTTCGTCAACGCCCTCATCGGCGGCTGGCAGGTGGCGCCCGTCGTCATGATTCAGGCCGGGCAGCCGCAGTCGGTTTCGGGCGGTCCTGCCTTGAACGGCCAGCCCAACCGCGTCGCCGGTGTCCCGATTGAGCTTCCGGCCAACCTGCAGCGCTGGTACGATTCCCCCAACGCCGCGGACCGCACCGTCACGCTGCCCTCCGGCCGCCAGGTCATCGTCAATCGCTTCACCTTCCTGCGCTACAACCCCGAGGCCTTCGCCCATCCCACCGTCACCTTCGCCAACGGCAACGTCGGCCAGGACATCTACTACTGGGGCAACGCCGCCCGCTACTACGATGACTTCCGCGCACCGGGCCGCTACAACGTCAACCTCTCGCTGGCGAAGAACTTCGCCATCCGCGAGCGGATTGAGGCGACGCTGTCGGCCGAAGCCACCAACCTGTTCAACAACACACAGTGGCGCCCCACGGCGCTGAACGGCGGCACCGGCGCGCCCATCGTCTCCCCCAACGCCGCTCGCAATGAGCGTGTCGGCCAGCTGCAAAACCAGAACTTCGGATCCCTCGCGATGGCCTTCTTCGACCCCCGTCAGGTCGAGTTCCGCCTCCGCGTGCGCTTCTAGGTCCAACGGGGCGGAGGCACAGCCCTCCGCCCTCCCCTCCGTTCGCTCGCTCCAGCCTTACAGTTGTAATAGTTCCCATTCCGATGTAGATTGGGAAAATGCTTCAGGAGAGGTTCGTGAAGAAAGTCATACTGTTCCTTTGGTCTGCCGGCGCCGCCTGGGCGCAGTCTTCGTCCGGTACGTTTCTCGGTACGGTGCAGGACGCAACAGGGGCCGTCATTCCCGGCGCGACCATCACCATCGTCAACACCGATACCGGGTTCCGCCGCGAGGCAACCGCCAACCCGAATGGCGAGTTTGAGCTCCCCAACGCCCCGCTCGGCAACTACACCATCCAGTGCAAGGCGAAAGGCTTCAAGTCCGTCGAGCGCACCGGCGTCAATCTGCAAGTCGACCAGAAGGCCCGCATCGACTTCACGCTGACGGTCGGCGACGTTGCCGAGACGATCACAGTGGACGAAGCTGCCCCGCTCGTCAAGACCTCCTCCAGCGAGTTCGGCGAGGTCGTGCAGAAACGCGCCGTGCAGGAGTTGCCGCTGAATGGCCGCAACTATGTCCAGTTGGTTCACCTCACTGCCGGCGTCACCACCGGACAGCAGGGCGGCAACATTGAAGGCGCCGGAGCCTTCGTCCCGCGCGGCACCGGGTCCTTCAATGCCAACGGTCAGCGCGGCCAGAACAACAACTTCATGGTGGACGGCATCGACAACAACGAGGCCTGGATCAACACCACGATTCTGCAGCCCTCCGTCGAAGCCACAAACGAGTTCAAGGTCTACACAGCCAACGCGCCGGCCGAGTTCGGACGCTCCTCCGGCGGCATTGTCAACGTGCAGATCCGCTCCGGCACGAACGAATTCCACGGCAGCGTCTACAACTATCTGCGCAACTCCGCGCTCGATGCCCGCGACTTCTTCCAGCGGCGCACCGCACAGAACACGCGCCGCATCCCCGCCTTCCGCCAGAACCAGTACGGCGTCACCTTCGGCGGACCCATCCAGAAGAACAAGTGGTTCATCTTCGGCGACTACCAGGGCCTTCGCCAGGGTCGCGGACTGAACGTGCTTTCGATCGTTCCCACGGTGGACCAGCGCAACGGCGTCTTCGGCACGACCAACGTCTTTGATCCGCTGACCACACGCGCCAACCCGAACTTCAACGCCTCGGCTCCGTCCTCGGCGGCCAACCCGCAGTTCCTTCGGGACCAGTTCCCCGGCAACACCATCCCGCAAGCCCGCATCCCCCGGCCCTCGCGGCTTCTCGCCGGGCTCTATCCGGATCCCAACGTCGGTCTGAACCAGTTCTTCTTCTCCCCGAACCGCATTCAGCGCGACGATGCCTGGAACGTCCGTTCCGACCGGGTTCTCTCCTCCAGCAACAATCTGTTTGTCCGCGTCAGCCGCGGCCACAACTTCACCGATCTTCCCGGCTCTATGCCCGCTCCCGCCAACCCGGGCTTCACCATGGGCCGCTTCGCCGGTGGCGATACGGCGCAGTTGGCCGATGCCGCCGACTTCCAGCTCACCACCTGGGGTGCCGCCATCGCCGACACGCACGTCTTCCGTCCCAACCTCGTCAACGAGTTCCGCCTGGGATTCTCCCGCTTCGATCTGTTTGCCGTTCCGAAGGACATGAGCATCCCCTCGGCGCGCGAACTCGGCATCCCCGGCGTCAGTGAAGCCGTCCCGCCGTTCTCCGGCGGACTGCCGGCCATCCGCCCCGTCGGCTTTGCGTTCCTGGGCGCGAATACGCCCATCCCGTCCGTCTCGGTGACCAACAACTACCAGATCAACAACAACCTCACCCACATCGTCGGACGCCACTCGTTCAAGTACGGCGGCCAGATCATCCGCCGCCACCTCAACTTCTTCGAGTCGCAGGACCCCGCCCGCGGCTTCTGGAACTTCAACGCCGAGTTCACCAACAACACGCTCGGGCAGGGAGGCAGCCCCATCGCCTCGCTGCTGCTCGGCTTCCCGAACCAGATCTCCCGCGCCACCCTGTTCGGCAGCTTCGGCCTCCGCGCCTGGGAGTACGCCTTCTTCTTCCAGGACGACTTCAAGGTCAACCGCCGCCTGACGCTCAATCTCGGACTGCGCTATGAAATGTTTCTGCCCCTGACGGAAGTCGCCGGGCGCATGGCCAACTTCAACTTCGACCGCAGCAACCCCGCTCCCAATCTGATCCCCGCCCTCGGCGCCGACAAGTACGCCGGGCGCCGCATTGACCCGAACAACTTCGCCCCCCGCGTCGGCTTCGCCTATGACGTCACCGGCAAGTCCCGCACCGTTCTCCGCGGCAGCTTCGGCCTGCACTATGTCAGCGTCCACTACGCCGGACAGGGTTCACTGGGCCGCAACGTGCCGTTCATGCCGATCCAGAACATCATCCCCGGTGCCCTGTTCGTCGGCCGCAACCTGACCGATGGCATCCCGATTCCCTCTCTCCGTCCGCTGAACTCGGCCGCCGAAGTCCAGGCCGCCGCCGCCGCCGGACAGGTCGGCACGCTCCAGGCCGTCGATCACGACACCAAGTTCACCTACTCGCCGCAATGGGGACTCAACATCCAGCATGAGTTGCGCCCCGGCTCGCTGATCGACATCGGCTATGTCGGCACGCGCGGCATCAACCTTTTCTCCGCCTACAACATGAATCAGGCGGACCCCGGCCCCGGCAGCATTCCCTCGCGCCGCCCGTTCCAGCCGATCTCCAACATCGCCAACGTGAATTTCCTGGGCTATTTCGGCGCCTCCACCTACCACGCGCTGCAGACCAAGTTCACGCAGCAGTGGAAGAGCGGCATCAACCTGCTGGCCGTCTACACCTGGGGCAAGTCCATTGACGATTCCATTTCCGCCTCCTCCGGACAGGTCAACCGCGTCGGCGGCTATCAGAACATCAATGACCGCCGCAGCCATCGCGCCGTGTCGACCTTCGACATCGCCCACCGCTTCGTTCTCAGTGGCGGCTATGAACTCCCCTTCGGCAAGGGCAAGCGATTCTTTGCCGATGCCGGCAGCGTCGCCAACCGCTTCATCGGCGGCTGGCAGTTGACCACCATCACCACGCTGCAGACGGGCTTTGCTTTCACGCCCACGATGGCGGCCTCCAATCTGAACAACGCCGGTGCCTACCAATTGCCGAACCGCACCTGCAACGGCTCTCTGGACGGAAACTGGACCATCCAACGCTATTTCGATACGTCCTGCTTCGTCGCGCCGCCGCAGTTTACCTACGGCAACTCCGGACTGAACATTCTCCGCGGCCCGGGTCTGTCTCAGGTGGACTTCGCCGTTCACAAGAACATCGCTCTCTGGAATGAGGACAGCCGGCTGCAGTTGCGCGTCGAAGGCTTCAACGTCCTGAACACCGCCAACTTCCGGCTGCCGAACTTCAACATCGGGGTCCCGGCCGGCGGCCAGATCACCAACACGCTCACCGGCTTCGGCCGCCAGATCCAAATCGTCGCCAAGATCGAGTTCTAGGCGCTGACCCCGAAACGCGCGCGGTTTCGGCATCCGGCTGACCCAACGTCCGGAGCCGGCCGCGCGTTTTTCATTCCCGCCGGAGCCTGTTCCACACCCTCGTTGGCCGCATCCGGTACGGGCAACGGCGGTGCGTCGGGGTACACTGAAAGTTCTCCCCATGGCCGCCGTTGAGTCCGCCGCCGCAGCACCGCTGCGAACCACACCTCTGAACGCTGTCCATCGCGCCTCCGGCGCCAAGATGGTCGATTTCGGCGGCTGGGACATGCCTGTCCAGTACTCCGGAATCCTCGATGAACACGCCACCGTGCGCAATGCCGTCGGCCTGTTTGACGTCAGCCACATGGGCGAAATCGAAGTCCGCGGTCCGCAGGCGCTCGACCTCGTCAATCACGTCTCCACCAACGATGCTGCCAAGCTCAAGATCGGACAGGCGCACTATTCCGGTCTGCTTTATGAGCACGGCGGCTTCGTCGACGACATCCTCGTGCACAAGGTGGCCGACGACCACTTCTTTCTCTGCGTCAACGCCTCCAATCAGGACAAGGACTACGCGCACATTGTCGAGAACAACCGCTTCGACGCGCAGGTGAAGAACGCTGGTCCGGACTACGCGCAGATCGCCATCCAGGGGCCTAAGGGTCCGGCAACGCTGCAGAAGCTGACCCGCACGGATCTGGCGCCCATCCGCTACTACCACTTCGTCGACGGCGAAGTGTCGGGTGTCCCGGCGCGCATCGCCCGCACCGGCTATACCGGCGAGGATGGCTTTGAGATCTACGTGCCGCCCGCCGAAGCTCCGCGGCTGTGGAAGGAAATCCTCGCGGCAGGGGAGGAGTTCGGCATCAAACCGGCGGGCCTCGGCGCGCGCAACACCCTGCGGCTGGAATGCGCCATGGCCCTCTACGGCCACGAAATCGACGCCACCATCACGCCGCTCGAAGCGGGCCTGTCCTGGATTGTCAAGTTCGACAAGGCCTCCTTCATCGGCCGCCAGGCGCTCCTCGCCCAACGCGAACGCGGCATCACGCGGAAACTGGCGGGCTTTGAGATGCTCGGCCGCGGCATCGGTCGCGACGGCTACGAAATCCACATCGACGGCCAGAAAGCCGGCTGGGTGACCTCCGGCGGACCTTGCCCCACCGCCGCCAAGAATCTCGGGTTGTGCTACCTTCCCCTATCGGCGGCCGAACCCGGACGAACCATTCGGGTCCTCGTCCGCAATCAGCCCGTCGAGGCGCGCGTCGTCGCGACACCTTTCTATAAGCGAGCCAAATAAATGTACCCGGAACATTACCGCTACACCAAGGAACATGAGTGGGTCCTCGTCGAGGGCGACACTGCCACCGTCGGCATCACCGACCATGCCCAGAAGGAACTCGGGGACATTGTCTACGTCGACCTCCCCAAAATCGGCGCCAATGTCGCGCAGGGCGCCACCTTCGGCTCCGTCGAGTCCGTCAAGGCCGTGTCCGACATCTACGCCCCGGTCTCCGGCGAAATCAGTGAGATCAACGAGAGCCTGGCCGCTGCTCCAGAGAAGCTGAACGCCGACCCGCACGGCGATGCCTGGCTCATCCGGCTGAAATTGGCGTCGCCGGCCGAAATCGAAAATCTAATGAGCGCCGCCGACTATCAAAGCTATATCGGAGGCTGATGCGTTACTTACCGAAGTCAGACATCGAGCGGTCCCAGATGCTCGATGCCATTGGTGTCGCCACGGTGGAGGATCTCGTCTCGCAGGTCCCGGCCGAAGCGCGGCTGAATCGTGCTCTCGCCATTGCCCCCGGCAAGAGCGAGTACGAGATCATCGATTATTTCAAGGCGCGCGGAGCGCAGGGTGCCTCAGGCTACGCCACGTTCCTCGGCGCGGGTGTGTACAACCACTTCCGCCCGGTCGTCGCTGACGTCATCGTCCAGCGTGGCGAGTACCTCACGTCCTACACGCCGTATCAGGCGGAAATCTCGCAAGGCACGCTGACCCAGATCTTCGAGTTCCAGACGATGATCTGCCAGCTGACCGGCATGGAAGTGGCCAACGCGTCGATGTATGACGGCTCCACCGCGGTTCCCGAAGCCGCCATGATGGCCGTCCGCATCACCGGGCGCAACAAGACGCTGATCGCCAAGACCGTCCACCCGGAGTATCGCGAGGTGCTCGCCACCTACTCGCGCCATCAGGAGATGCCCTACGAGGAGTTCGGCTACGACGCTTCGACCGGACGCATCGACCTCGACGACCTCGCCGCCCGCATCGACAACGACACGGCCAGCGTCGTCATCCAGTCCCCGAACTTCTTTGGCTCTGTCGAAGAGGTCTCGCAGTTGGCCGACCTCGTCCATCGCATGGGCGCGCTGCTGGTCTTCGTCTTCACGGAAGCCGCCTCGCTCGGCATTCTCGAACCTCCTCATCAGGCCGACATCGTCGCCGGTGAACTGCAAAGCTTCGCCATCTCGCCCTGCTACGGCGGACCGTTCGCCGGCATCATCGCCACCAAGGAGAAGTTCATCCGGCAGATCCCCGGGCGCCTTGTCGGCGAGACCCGCGATCACGACGGACGCCGCGCCTTCTGCCTGACGCTCTCCACCCGTGAGCAGCATATCCGCCGCGAGAAGGCCACCTCCAACATCTGCACCAATCAGGCGCTGATCGCCCTGATGGCCACTGTCTATCTCAGCCTCTATGGCAAGGAAGGCCTCCGCGAGCTGGCCCTGCAGAATCTGGCAAAGGCGCACTATCTCGCCGGCCGCCTGAAGCCGCGCTTCAGCGCGCCGTTCTTCAACGAGTTTGTCGTCGATGTCGAGAACCCGGATGCGGCCAACTGCCGCCTGCTGGAGCACAAGATCATCGGCGGACTGCCGCTGGGCCGCTACTACCCGGAACTTGCCGGGTCCATGCTGCTCTGCGCCACCGAAATGTCGAAGAAGGCCGACATGGATCAATTGGCCGAAGTGCTGGGAGGAGTGCAGTGATCCGCAAGACACGTCCGCATATCACGCAGAATGAGCCGCTGCTGTTTGAAATGAGCTCGCCCGGCAAGAAGGGCTATCAGCTTCCGGAACTCGACGTCCCGGCGGTTGATCCGAAAAAGGCGCTCGGCTCGGCGGCCGTCCGCGCCGAAATCGAAGGCTTCCCGGAGGTCAGCGAAGTCGAAGTGATTCGCCACTTCACGCGCCTGTCCACCTGGAACTACGCCATCGACCTCGGCCTCTATCCGCTCGGCTCCTGCACGATGAAGTACAACCCGCGCGTGAATGAAGCCGTCGCCCGCACCGAAGGTCTCGCCTGGGCGCATCCGTATCAGCCGGAGTCGCTCTCGCAGGGCATGATGGAGATCATCGCCACGCTCGAATGCGCACTCGGCGAAATCACCGGCATGGACGCCGTCACGCTGCAGCCCGCTGCCGGCGCTCACGGCGAAATGACCGGCATCCTGCTCATGCGCGCCGCTCTCGAAGCCAAGGGCAACCCGCGCAAGAAGATCCTCGTGCCCGATTCCGCGCACGGCACCAACCCCGCCACGGCGCAGATGGTCGGCTACCAGGTGGTGAATCTGAAGTCGAACGCGCTCGGCATGGTCGACCTCGCCACGCTCGAAGCGGCGCTCGATGAGGATGTCGCCGGCCTGATGGTCACCAACCCCAACACCGTCGGCGTGTTCGAAGAGAACATCGTCAAGGTCTGCGGCCTCATGCACTCGAAAGGCGCCCTCGTCTACATGGACGGCGCCAACATGAACGCCCTCGTCGGCGTCGCCCGCCCCGGCGACTTCGGCATCGACGTCATGCACCTGAACCTGCACAAGACCTTCTCGACGCCCCACGGCGGAGGCGGTCCCGGCGCCGGCGCCGTCGCCATGAAGGCCCATCTGGAGCCGTTCGCCCCCACGCCCCGCATCAAAAGCGCCGACGGAAAGTACACCTGGGATTACGACCGCCCGCAGTCGATTGGCCGCGTGCGCGCCTTCTACGGCAACTTCGGCGTCCTGGTCCGCGCCCTGGCCTACATCATGGCTCACGGCGGCCCGGGCCTGAAGAACGCCACCATGGACGCGATTCTCAACGCCAACTACATCCGCAGGGGCCTGGAAGCCTACTACGACCTGCCGTACAAGTCGCAGTGCATGCACGAGGTGGTCTTCTCCGATTCACGGCAGGCCGCCAAGGGCGTCCGCACCGGCGACATCGCCAAGCGCCTCATCGACTACGGCTTCCATCCCTACACCACCAGCTTCCCCTTGATCGTTCCCGGCGCGCTCATGATTGAGCCCACCGAGACCGAATCCAAGCAGGAGATCGACCTCTTCATCGACGCCATGCAATCGATCGCCCGCGAGGTGGACGAGGACCCGAAACTCGTCACCACGGCGCCGCATCTGACCCGCACCAGCCGCGTCGACGAGGTCACCGCCGCCCGCAAGCCCATCGTGCGCTGGAAGCCGCAGCCGGCCGCCGCGCGCGCTGCCGACTAGCGTTACCATCGAGTACTTGACCGGCCAAACCCTGACCGGGACGATCCGGCGAGACCTGCAACTGCTCGCCATGTTCGTCCTGGTCACGCGCATTCCTTTTCTGCTGATGCCCGTGCAGGGCGACGACCTGTACTACCTCTACGGCGCGCAGCACGCCCAGATCGACCCCGGCCATCCGCACCAGGCCCGCTATGTCTTCCAGGGCAGGGAAGTGTCGATGCTCGGCCATCCGCACCCGCCCGCCAACACCTGGATCCTCGCCGGCCTGCTCGCCCTGCGCGGCGATGTCGATGAGCCGCTGTTCCACTTCGTCTATGCCGTCTTTTGGCTCCTCGCCGCCATCGCGATGTATGCCCTGGCGCGCCGCTTCGTCCCCGACAAGGCGCTGCTTGCCGCTCTGCTGTTCGCCGCCACGCCCGCGCTCTGGGTCGCCGGATCGTCCTTTGAAGCCGACCTGCCGTTTCTCGCCTTTCTGCTGTCCGGTGTCGCGCTCTTTGTCTGGCAGCGGCCGTGGCTCGCCGCCATCCCGCTCGCCCTCGCCGGACTCACCGCCTATCAGGCCGTCGCCATCATCCCGATTCTCTGGCTCCTCCGCCGCGCCTACCTTCCCGCCTGCGCCCCCGCGCTCGGCGTCATCGGCTATCAGGTCTGGGAACGCATGGCCTCCGGCGTCTGGCCCATCCTCGCCTCGGCCGGCTACATGAACGAATACGGACTGCAGCGCCTTCAGGCCAAG
>CAYNDS010000059.1:15551-20861 GCA_964395885.1 uncultured Solibacteraceae bacterium
CCGCACTCACCGCGCATCTGGCCTGGCTCGCCGGACCCCTCGCCGTCTTTGAACCCCACTGGGCGCTCGCCGCCGCTGCTCCCGCCGCCCTTCTCGACTGGCACCCGCTCTTCTGGATCTCCTTCGCCCTCGGCGTCCTCCTCCTCTGTCGCGCCGAAGGCTGGCTCGGCTGGTGGATCCGCATCTTCTTTGCCGCCGCGCTGGTGCTCTTCTTCGCCGGCTCGGCGCGCTACCTGCTGCCCATCGCCGCGCCCGTCTGCCTGCTCGCCGCCCGGCGCCTCGACGAACAGAAGCTCACCTACGCCATCGCCGCGCAGATGATGCTCGCCGGCCTCATCGCCATGGCCAACTATCAGCACTGGCAGGCCTACCGCGAGTTCGCCCAGGCGCACACCAAGCCCGACCATCGCACCTGGATCCATGCCGAATGGGGCCTGCGCTTCTACGCGGAATCGCTCGGCGCCCTGCCGTGGAAGCAGGGCGAAACGCTCCGCGCCGGAGACCGCGTCCTCACCAGCCAGCTCGGCGCCACCCCGCTCACCGGCAGCCTCACCGAAGTCCCCCGCCAGGAGATCCGCCCGCCGCTCCCCATCCGCCTCATCGGCGGCAAAGCCGGATGGTCCAGCGTCGCCTTCGGACTGCGCCCCTTTGCCCTCTCAACGGCCCCGATCGACACCGTGACCGTGCACGCCGTCGTCGAACGCGCCCCCACCGAGAGCTTTCTGGCGATGCCGTCGCCCGCCGCCGACTACCAATTGCTCAGCGGCTTCTATCCGCTCGAAGAGAACCGCTACCGCTGGATGGGCCGCGAAGCGTCACTCCTGCTGAAGGCCCGCCCCGGCCCCGTCGAAATCACCGTCTTCCGACCGGACTCCGCGCCCGCCTCCCAACTCACCATCGAAAGTGACGGCCGCGAGGTGCTCCGCGCGCCTCTCCAGCCCGGCTTGCAGACCCTCCAGACGCCCGCGCTTGCGCCCACGCGAGACCGCAGCCTGATTCTGCTCCGCGTCGATCAGTCCTTCACCGCGCCCGGCGACACCCGCGAACTCGGCGTCATCGTCCAGTCGATCGGCGTCCGCTGACCGCGCGACACGGCATCCAGCAACCGTTCGCTCGCCGCCGTGATCTCCGCGATGGCCCGCTCAAACGCCGCCTCATTCGCTCGCGATGGCTTGTGAAATCCGCTGATCTTCCGCACGAACTGCCGTGCCGCCGCCCGTACGTCTTCTTGCGTCGCCGGCGGCTCCACCCCGCGCAGCGTCTTGATGCTCCGGCACATGCCCGTCAGCCTAGCAGAGGGAATCGCTTCTTTGACACGCTCAACTGTCGATCGCTCATGAGAGGAGCGGCCCCACGTTGCAGACCGCAGCGTCGTGGCAGGACCCCGCCACTACTTCTCCGCCAGCGCCTTCAATTGCGCCAGCCCCTTTTCAAAGTCCTTGCCGATGGCCCGGTCCATCCCGCCCATCACCAGCCCGAAGGCCTTGCCCAGGAAATCAAGCTCGCCCGTCATGATCCAGTCCACCTTGGTTCCCGCACCCTCCGGCGTGAAGCGGAACTCATTCCGGCTTCGCGACGGGAACGGCTTCAGAAACTCCAGATCGATCGCCACATGCTGGGCGTCGGACTCCAGCATCGTCATCCGGCCTTCGCCCACCTCGTCGTTGCCCTTCCAGGAATACGTCGCGCCCGCACCCTCCGCCGCGCCGCCATACGTCACCTGCATCTGCGGATCGAGCTTCGCCCAGGGAGACCACCCGTCCCATTGCCGGAAGTCCCGCACCAGCGACGCCACCCGCTCCGGAGGCGCCGCCACTGTTGCCGACCGCTCCACCCGATACGCGCCCGGCTGCAGCAACACCGCCAGCAATCCCACCGCCAATAGCGCGACCACCGCCACGCCCGCTCTTCGCAACATGCACCGAACCTCCGGTCATGCAGCGTACCACCGCCGGCGGGGCGTCCGGCTCTCGATTCAGCGCCCCGCGCGCATCCGCGTCGCCCATCCCAGAAATCGCGCCAGCTCGCGCCAATGCGAACGCACAAACCGCCAGAACACGCGCGCATCGATCTGCTCGGCCGGAATGCCGGAGTATGTCTCAATGCGCCAGCACAGGTAGGGACTGCGCCACGGCGTCAATCGGTAGCCGCGCGTCGCCCGCCAGAGAAACCCCAGCATCAGCGCGACGAACTCTTCGCCAGATCCTGCGTCGCGTAATAGCCGGACCGCGTGCGCACCACCGGCTTGTTCGGCCCGTTCGCCGTTACCTTGATCTGCCGGAAACTGCCGTCCAGTGCCTGGATCGTCGGCGAGTACGCCAGCACGTATTGATTCCGAATATCGTGCGCCACATCGACGGCCACCTTCTCCACCTCGGCCATGTCCTTCGGGAAGTAGTACAGTCCGCCGCTGGCGTTCGCAATCGCCTCCAGCGCCCGCTTCGCCTTCCGCGCCGCGCCGCGCTCCTCCACATCCAGCAGTCCGATGCAGTGCACCACGATGCCGTCATTGTGCGCCTTGCGGACCAGGTCTTCCAGCTTCGTCACGCTGGCATTATCGTTGCCGTCCGTGATCAGCATCACCACTTTCTTGTCCCGCTTGCCCTTCTGCTTCAGCCGGTCCATCGTCATGCTGATGGCGTCATACATCGCCGTCCCGCCTCTTGAATCGATCCGCGCCAGCCCTTCCTCCATCTTCTTGATATCGGAAGTCAGCGGAACATCCTCGTAGGCCTCATCGTTGTAGTTCACCACCAGCACTTCATCGCGCGGGTTGGACGCCTTCACCATCGCAATCGCGGCGGACTCCACCGCCTGCCGCCGGTTCGTCATGCTGCCCGAATTGTCGATCACCAGCCCCAGCGAGATCGGAATATCCTCCCGCCGAAACAACCGGATCGGCTGCTGCACGCCGTTCTCAAACACCTTGAACGCCTCGCGCTGCAGCGTCGTCACCAGCCGCCCCTTGCCGTCCACCACCGTCGCATGCAAGACCACCAGCCGCGTATCGGATCGGAAGATCGGATCGGCTTCCTGCGCCGCCGCCAGCCCGCCGCCCACGCAGCCGAAAAAGCCCCGTCTACTGAGCTGGTGCATAGTACCCCTGCCGCCAGAACGGACGCAGCGGCGGCAAGCCCCGCGGCTGATTCAACTTCACCTGCACGCGCCGGTACTTCCCGTCACGATTCTGATTCACCGGCGCATAGCCGATCACATACTGGTTCCGCAATTCAATCCCGATCTTGGCGGCCACGTCCGGCAACTCCGCCAGGTTCTCCACCGCAAAGTGACGGCCGCCCGTCTGCTCGGCCATTTCGTTCAACAGTCCAGGGCCCGACAACTCCTCCGCCGTCCGCCCCCGCGCGTGCACCGGCTCGAAAATGCCGATCGCATAGATCTGCACGTCCGCTTCCCGCACCGCGTTCTTGATTTCGCTCTCCGTGTACCGCGACGAGTTATCCCCCCCATCGGACAAAATCAAAATCGCCTTCCGCGGATTCTTCGCCTTCTTCATCTGATTCATCGCCAGGTACACGCCGTCCAGCAGCGCCGTCCGCCCCTTGGCCTGCGTAAACGCCAAACGGTTCTGGATCTCCTCCGTGCTGTTCGTGAACGGCACGACGAGTTCCGGACGGTCATTGAACTGGATCAGAAAAAACTCATCTTCCGGATTCGCCGTCTTGAAGAACTGCGCCGCCGCCTGCCGCGACTTCTGCAATTTCGCACCCATGCTGCCGCTCGCGTCAAACACCAGCCCCACGGACAACGGCGCATCCTCGCTCGCAAACTGCGCGATCTTCTGCTCCACTTTGTCTTCGTACAGCCGGAAATGCTCCCGCTCCAGCCCCGTCACAAACCGGTTCATCGGGTCCGTCACCGTCACCGGCACCAGCACCAGATTCGTGTCCACGCGGATATTGGCGTTCCGCGTCTCCTCCGGCTTCGGCGCCGCCGTGCTCTTGCGCGGTTCGATCGTGACCTTACTGCCGCCCGTCTGCGCCGGAACCGCCGCCGTTGTCGCGGCTACCAAAATCGCGATCTGGAATGCACACTTCGTCACCATGTCACACGCTCCCCGAGAGCGGTCGTGAGACCTTGCTTGTGAGTATAACGCCCACCTCGCCATCGTCCGTCACGGTACCTTCCTCGATCATTAGACGCCCGCCACAGCCCGGCTGTTATGAAAAACCGTATCCGCTAGTCCCAAAGAAGGAATGAATCCCTCCGGTGTTAGCATCACGTCTAAGAAGATATGTGGATTCGTCGCAAACAGGATTGGGAAATGCCGGAGCGCGAGGCGACCCCGGAGCACATCTACCGCAACCGCCGCCAATGGCTCCAGACCGCCGGACTCACCGCCGCCGGTTCTCTGCTCGCCGCCGCCGCCGCCGAGCCCAAGCCCGCCAAGCGCAACCCGGAGTTCACGCTCGACCGCGACATCACCCCGGAAGCCGCCGCCACCGGCTACAACAACTACTACGAGTTCCACCCCACCGACAAGGAAAAGGTGCGCTTCCTCACCGGCAAGTTCGTGATGTCGCCCTGGACCATCGAAGTCACCGGTCTGGTCAACAAGCCCCGGAAGTACGATCTCGACGACCTCCTCCGCCGCATGCCCTTCGAAGAGCGCCTCTACCGCTTCCGCTGCGTCGAGCGCTGGGCGATGGCCGTGCCCTGGACCGGCTTTCCCATCTCCGCCCTCATCAAGGAAGTCGAGCCCAAGCCCGAAGCCAAGTACCTCCGCTTCCTCACCGTCAGCCGTCCCGATCAGATGCCCGGCATGCGCATGGCCCCGTACCCTTGGCCCTACTTTGAAGGGCTGCGCCTGGACGAAGCCATGAACCCCCTCGCCCTGTTCGTCACCGGCGTCTACGGCAAGCCGCTCCCCGCGCAGAACGGCGGACCCTTCCGCGTCATCACGCCCTGGAAGTACGGCTACAAGAGCCCCAAGTCCATCGTCAAAATCGAGTTCACCAAGAACGAGCCGCCGACGTTCTGGAACGCCCTCCAGTCCAGCGAGTACGGCTTCTACTCGAATGTGGACCCCGGCAAGCCCCACCCCCGCTGGTCCCAGGCGGTCGAGCAACTCATCCCTACCGGCGAACGCCGCAAGACGCTGCTCTACAACGGCTACGAAAAGTACGTCGCCGGCCTCTACAACGGCAAGGAGTTCTAAGCGGTCACGTCCCCGCAAGAACCGGAAGTGCCCTCCGTTTCAGTCTCTTAGGCTGAGACCGGGCACGTGCGCGCTCTCCCGTCCGCTACAAGTAGGCCAGACGGCTGCCGGCGGACCACTCGACGGTAGACCAC
>CAYNDS010000060.1:0-4931 GCA_964395885.1 uncultured Solibacteraceae bacterium
CACCAGAACAGCGCGAGGGCGGTTTCCTGGACGGCTACCGGCAGTTCGGTAAGCGCTCGCTCAACGTCGATTCGGAACCCTCCGCGCGCCGCCGCCGGCAAGCTCGGCCCCGGTGCCGGAATCTCCTGCTCTCGCCGGGAGGGCGCCAGGCGGTACCGGAGGATCGACGTGAGTTCTTTGTCCATCACCCGCGAGGCGAAGGTCTGGACGGATGCGCGCTCGCCGTCGTACTTGGGCCACCGGAGGAGGAAGGAGAGCACCAGTTGACTGCGGGCATCCTCTCGCTCGTCAGGCGCGATGCCGCAACGGCGAACGAATGCGCTCGCCTTTCGATCGGCGAGATCCTGCACGGTGGGCAGCGCCTGGTCAAGAGTGAGATCAGCCACGGCGCCCTCCCGGAAGCTCGATTTCCATCGAGAACGGCAGTCCGTGCCGGACCTCGAGTTCGCGGATCTCGCCGGATTCGACCTCGCGCACGTAGGCGAAGAACTCGGCGACTTGAGGGCGAAGGTCCGAGTTGGGCTCGGCAGGCTTGCCCGTGTGCTTGCCGGCGGCGAACTTAACGTCTCGCACCATCACTGGCCAGGGGTCGAGTACGAGTTCGCCACCGCGGATCTGCAGGTACTCAAAGCGCCCGAAGCCGAGCCTCTGCATTGCTGCGAGGAAGGCTGCTTCTGTTGGCAGCAGTTCCTGCGTCGTGACGGGCGGGTTCATCGGGCCACCTCCGCCTCAACCTCGCCGCCGGCGGGGCGCCTCTCCAGCCACTCCTTCACGTCTGAAGGCGCATACCTGACCAGTTGGCCGACCTTGCGGTAACGGGGCCCACGCCCAATGGCTCGCCAGAATCGCAGCGTTCCGATTGACACGTGAAACAGCCGCGAAAGCTCTTTTTCATCTAGCAGTGTTTCCAGGGATTGCTCGCTCATTTTGCCTGTCCTTCACGCTTTCAACGCGGTTGGTACAAGGCGATGATGCGGCCTCAAATACTAGGAAAAGCTAGCCTGGAAAACTAGGGAAGAACTAGGAAAGCCGGCGTTTGCGGGGTTCGGGCAATCCGTTCCGGAGGACTCTCTCGATGGCGAGGCAGGTGGAGTAGTGATCGGGGATCGTTCCCTTGAGCCACTTGTAGTAGTCAGCCTCATGAACGCCCGCCGCTTCCTGGATGTCCTTCACTTTGCACCGATTGCGGAGGAGGAACTCCTTCACGATGCGGGTGCGATCTTCCTTGGGCGTGGCCCTAGGTTCGTCTGTTGACTGGTTGCCTCCGTAGACAACCAGCATACCGGCATCATCAATCCGAAGCCGCTCGTCCAGCGCTAGGAAGGAGATTCCTCGGGCCTGCAGCATCTCTTGGACCTCAACCGTGCAGTGACGTCTCGTCGGAGCAACAACGACGAAGGAGCCTGGGACCCGGATCAGCAGGGCTTGCAGTGCAGCGAGGAATCGTGCGGTCTCAGGCAGTAGGAACAGGAACGCAGGACGATTCGGCGAATCCGCATCCGCAGACACGCCGATCCCCCAGGTGAAGTCACCGCGGTCCACCGGTGGCTGCCACCGAATGGAGAGAGGACCGGCAATCATGCGCGAGAATCCGGCAACGTCCAAGCGCTGCAACAGCACATCGCATTGCGTCAGCGTGACTCGCTCGCAGATCTCGTACGGGTCACGGCAGCGAGCAGCAAACTCGCCGTTACCATAATCCACGATCTGCCGTGGGCAGTAGCCGGCGTGCGGCTTCGGACACGGGTACACCGAGCTTTCCATGTCGGTAACGCGCAGGTGCGGACGGATCAGATCGATGTCGGGCCCGCAGTGCACCTCCCAAAAGGCCGGGACGGCAAGCAGGCCCGGTATCGTCTCAAGCGACCGCCATAAACGATCGAGGGTCCTCATCGTCCATCACCGATCCCACCAACACGAACCCACGCGCGCGAAGCCATTGCTCGATGATTGAGGCCTCCTCGCCACGACCATATTCGGCAACGTTCGGCGGCCGCACTAAGACAGGCCGCGGATTCGTCTCGCCGGCGAGTTTCACGGCAAAGCGGGCATGCCGGATGTCAACCTCCGATTCGATGCTTCGGCGTTTCATCTCCAGCGCCTTGAACACGTCATCGGCCTTATGCCTCTCGGTGTAGTTGAACGCGCTGGCCCAGTCGTACTCAATCTCGGTCAGCCGGACCCACTCCATGCCTCCGATATCCCGGCACCACAACGCCGCCGGTCCTTCCGCCTTCAACGGAGCCAGAGTGTACTTCTGCGCGTACACGAAACGCTCAGGATCCCCGAATACGTGCTTGCCGAACTTCTCGCGGTACAGTCGGAGTTCACCAACGGTGCTGGTGCTGATCCGCAGTTCATTATTCCTCAGGTCGTAGATAACCAGGTCTGTCTTTTCCGGCCGGAAGAAGGTGCAGGTCGATTGGGTGCCCTTGCGACTGGGCTCGCGCTTGCAGAGCTGTCCGTGCTGCACCAGAAAGCGGATCTCGCCCCCGAAGTCGAGCCGGAGGACACGACACCCCACGCCGCGCTTCTTCGCGAGGAACCAGCCTTCGAGATCGGCCTCGAGTTCGCCAAACTCAAAGGGAAGCTGCTCCGGCGGAATCACCGCTGCTGGATCACGAGCAGGGAAGCAGTCGAATTTACGCCGCCGGTGAGCACCTGCCTCCCGCTCCTTCAGCACTAGCGACTGGGGTGCCTCAATCCAAATGCGTGCCGCCAAGTCGGCGGCAGTGGCCTCCATATCCACCTCGATGAAGTTGCGTCGGGCAATGCCGAGCAGTTCGTCGAAGTTCTCGTCCGTGCCAAGGTTGCTGATTACGTGGAGGCCTTCGACAACCTGCGCGTCCATGAACTCGTCGGGCTGCGCCAGGATTCCCGCGAGTTTGAGATAGTCGATTTCAGAATCTGCCTCACGCGGCAAAGACAAGCCGCGCTCCTCCAGGAACGCCCTACAGGGTTCCAGGAGGCGGATCAGGTTGCCGGGTTGAATGGTCCTCAACAGATCCGGCTGCGAGAAGCTCTTCGGATTGAAGCGCACCATCGCGGGCCACCTCCAGGGACAGGATTGCTGCGTCAGGTACGGTGGGGGAAGTCCAAACCTGGGTACAACAGCAAAGCGTACCATGGCGAACACAAGGCGAACAAGTATTCACAATGCATAGTGTTGATTACCAGGCAAATCGAATTGTTGCCAAGAAGTGACCGTGGATCTCAGCGGAAATCCTGCACCTCATAAACGTCTAAAAATAAGTCGATTTCAATCCCATCGGCTGTCGTGCCTACCACTGGCTCACGCCGCGTTCCACATGCTTGTATTCGCTTTTTGTTCGCCTTACAATAGTGTAATGCGGCTTTGTGGACTGCCCTGGCCCGCCATGATTGGTCCGATATCAGCCTGCTGCTGGATCGAGGGCGTACAGTGAGAACATGTTGCCCGTTGAATGTTTATACAATCGGGGTCTTAGAAGCCTTGGGTCGCATCGGCCAATCGGTAGAGCCGCGCCGTAGTCAAACAGGAGTCCAGGATGAGCACGGAGACTTTCTTTGAAGAGTCGAAGGAACAATCTGCGGTCAAGACGGCAATCGTTTCTAAGTATTTCTGGAGCTGGGCAAAAGTGATCATGCCGCAGGCGCGCAAGAGCGCGCAGCAGAAAATCGCATACCTCGACCTCTTCGCCGGTCCAGGTCGCTACAAGGACGGCACGCAATCCACTCCGCTACTGATCCTTGAGAAGGCGATTCAGGATCCGGAGATGAGCCAGATGCTCGTCACGATCTTCAACGACAAAGACGATAACAACGCGCAGGACCTGCAGAAGGCAATCGACCATTTGCCCTGTGTCCACAAGCTGAAGCACAAGCCGATTGTCTGGAACAACGAGGTCGGCTCCGAAATGGTGAAGCTCTTCTCCTCGATCAACTTGGTGCCCACGCTGTTCTTCGTCGATCCTTGGGGATACAAGGGCCTTTCCCTGCAGTTGGTAAATGCCGTGCTGAAGGACTGGGGCTGTGACTGTATCTTCTTCTTCAACTACAACCGCATCAACATGGGGCTCACGAATCCCATGGTCCAGGAACACATGATCGCCCTGTTCGGCGAAGAGCGCGAGCAGGCGCTGCGCGAGAAACTCGCGGGACTTTCGCCGGAGGACCGTGAGAGTTGCATCGTCGAGGAATTGTGCGCCGCGCTTGGCGCAAAGCCGGTCGGAGCAAAACAGGAACGCTACGTCTTGCCTTTCCGCTTCAAGAACAACGCTGGCACGCGCACCAGCCACCACCTGTTCTTCGTTAGCAAGCACCCGCTCGGATACAGCATCATGAAAGAGATCATGGCGGCCGAAAGTTCATTGCACGAGCAGGGAGTCCCGAGTTTTCATTACAGTCCCGCCGACATCCGCTTCCCGCTTCTTTTTGAATTGAACCGTCCGCTGGACGAGCTCGAGGAGCTGCTGCTGGCTGGCTTCGCCGGGCGGACGCTCGCGATGAAAGACGTCTATGAGCAACACCACATCGGCCGCCGCTTCATCAAGAAGAACTACAAAGAGGTGTTGATCCAAATGGAGATCAAGGGGCTGATCCACTGTGAGCCTGCCCAACGGCGCAAGAATACCTGCGGAGACGATGTGAGAGTGACGTTTCCGGCCAAAGGAGGCAGCATTGGCAAAGTCAAGCATTGAATGGACGGATGCAACTTGGAATCCGGTAACTGGCTGCACCAAGATCAGTCCCGGATGTAAGCACTGTTACGCCGAGCGCATGGCGAAGCGGCTCAAGGCCATGGGCCAGCGGAACTACGCCAATGGCTTCGACCTGACGCTCCAGCCGCACATGCTCGAACTCCCTCTGAAATGGCGGCAGCCTTCCCAGGTGTTCGTGAACTCCATGAGCGACCTCTTCCACAAGGACGTGCCCACTGCGTATGTCAAGCA
>CAYNDS010000060.1:4941-19458 GCA_964395885.1 uncultured Solibacteraceae bacterium
CTCACGAAGCGATCCGAGCGCCTTCGTGAACTGGCTTCCCATCTGCCGTGGGAACCTCAAATCTGGATGGGTGTGAGTGTGGAGAATGAAGACTACCTGTACCGCATCGACGACCTCCGCCAGACGGGCGCCCAGATCAAGTTCCTGTCCCTCGAACCTCTCCTCGGGCCACTCCCCAAGCTCAACCTACGCGAGATTGACTGGGTAATCGTCGGCGGCGAGTCCGGGCCCGGCGCCCGGCCAATGAATGCAGACTGGGTCCGGCAAATTCGAGACCGATGCCTCCGCGCGAACGTGCCATTCTTTTTCAAACAATGGGGAGGCGTGGTCAAGAGCAGAAACGGGCGTCTCTTGGACGGCCGGACTTGGGATCAGATGCCCAGTAGTGGACAGGCGGAGGTTAATCCGTTTCCGATTCTGGCGGCGGCAGTCGGCTAGCCGGACTATCTTCGGCAGTCTGTCCCGACCCTCTGGGGTGAGTCGACGGCCGGATACGTGGAAGAGGCAAGCAACTCATTCGATCTACTTGGACGCCCGCAGGTGCGCTCTAAGCGGAGTCTCCACTTCAACCGGCGCCTCGTTCACGTATTTCATTGCCGCCTCGAACTCTTCTCCCGTCAGCGCCCGAATGTGCGCAGCGGCGGCATCAACGGAGAACTTGTTTCCGAGTTTGTCTTCGAAATTCGGCGGCAAGTCCGTCCAGACCGCGGCGTCAACGCCCCGCGAAGATGCCCATTCTTCGATCACCTTGGCAATTGGATCGAGTCGCGCCGACTGTGTGCCTGTGCTTCTATCCACGAAGCCGATTCGCTTCGCACTGGGCATACCTTCTCTCTGTTGAAGGTCCGCAATGGCGTCAGAGAGCTTCATCCGCGGGCTCTGGATGTATCGAGTTGCTACCTGCGCGCCATTGTCCGGATCAATCACAAGCGTCAGCCGATTGCCTGAGGAGACCCGCGAGAATTCAATGGGAAGCGTCGGACCGCCGGGCTGCCAACCACCCACGGTGGGTAAGTCACGAGCGTCCCAGATCAAAGAGCCCCAGCCGAGAATAACGATCCGCATGCGCCTGCCTCCATCAACGAGCCGGACTACAGTTGGTGAAGCACGATGTGGGCAAACCATCAGGTAGTACGGGACAAGGGATTTGAACCTCTTCAGGGAATCCGGGACCAGCGATTCATTTGCCGAGGTCGCTTGCAGCGCCGCCCAACTTTGCGTTTGCGCTGCAAAGAAGGACCGGTTGGCGCCTTCCTTAGTGCGCCACGCAAACACGTCCTCTTCACGGTCCGGGACGAACTCGTGCTGATGGACGTGTGTGAGCTTTCGCCACATGGGCTCCGCCAGATCGCGACGATTTCTTCTGGCGACCATTTCGGTAACCGGCGCAAGCACGAATGAGCTACCAACGTACCCATGGTAGTCGGCGCTCTCCAGTTGATCGGGGAGGGATTCCGCTAGAATCTCCTCTACGGAAAAATAGGGAGGCGCGAAAACGGGACCACGCTGCTTGTAGTTGACATCCACGAGGGCCCCGAAGAGTTCCGTTAGGATCCGGGATGCCCTCGGTTCAGAACCGGATGCTTCTAGGAACCGAATGGTGTGAAGGATGTAGGGAAATGCGGACTCGCCCCAGAGCCACAATCGATCCGCATGCTTCTCGACCATTTGCGCAGTCTGAAGCCGAACGCCTGGATCAGACTGGAACTCGGGATCTAATTCTAGGCTTGAAATAGCCCCCAGCACGATCGTGGTTCTGGCCTTCAACATGGGACCGCCGTCCGCGAAGAGGCCTGGTGCGTGACCCTCCAAGAAGTCTTCGCGCGTCAGGGCTTCGCCGCGCAGAGCATGGAGGTTCGCGCGGATTTCCCCCATGATCAGGGAGAAGGATGCGTCCCACTGCGATTCGGGGACGGAGAACCGGAGGACGTAACGTGCCATGCAGGCGGCAAGTACCGTCCATCCCTCGGCCATGGCGTAGTGATTACCCGCTTGCTCGAAGGCATTCAAAAGGTAGCTGGTAATGACAAGGCTCCCGGTGATCGCGTCCACTGA
Organism: uncultured Solibacteraceae bacterium; assembly: GCA_964395885.1. Classification (GTDB taxonomy): domain Bacteria; phylum Acidobacteriota; class Terriglobia; order Bryobacterales; family Bryobacteraceae; genus JAPKYZ01. Next base: position 6,997 of record CAYNDS010000060.1, read on the forward strand.
ATCGGATTTGCGCGTGGGCTTCTCAGCGAAAGCGGCCTGCTCCAGGACTCTGAACAGCTTCTCCTTTGGAAGCATGGCACGGCCGTCGCTCAGGTAGATCTCCAGAAAGGCCCTCATATCAGGAAGCTCGGTCGGGACGAACCGACCCTGAGCGTCCACGAAGGCTTTCAGCAGCTCGTCTTTTGCGATGACAATCAGTTGCGCGTACTGCCTGCCCTTCCGAACGTTGTCCTCGTTGCGCGCGCTGATCTCCACGCGCACAGGATCGGTGACCACACCGTTTGCCACTAGATAGGCTCGATGGCCCTTCGACTTGTCGACGCCCGGATATTCAATTGGCAGCTCAACAAGTTCCTGGACCTCGCCGCGGATCTCGCGCCACTCCTTCAGGTCGATACCGCCGGTCTTTGTCTGATAGCCACAATACTCGCCATCCGGCCCGACTGTGATGATGTCCTTCCCTTGTTCCATCGGTCCGTGGGAAGACGAGTGAAGGACTCGATGACCTTGGTGCATCAACACCTGGCAGAACGCTGCCTGGTAGTTGCGCTCGTTGGTTTTAGTCAGCCAGTTTTCGATTGCTCTCTCTATCACTCCACTCAGTCCTTTTCCGGGCGATGATCTCGTCGCGACGCTTTTGAAAGGCCGGATCGGCTTCCCATTCCGGGCCCTTTTCCCGTAACAGCTTGCCCAACTCCGGGTGCACGACAATCCGGACGGAAGACATATCCGGCTGGCCATTGTCGTCGAAGTCGATGTCAACCGTTTCAAACAAATCGAGGAAGAGAGAGGGGCTGAAAGGCTGGCCGCCGGCGTCCACTTTGTTGCCTGTCCGTTCGGTTACTTCATCCATCTTTTCGTGGAACATCTGAGCCAGGTTCTGCTGTTGTTGTCCAACAGCACCCATCATCGCCTTCATGTAGGCGGTGGCACCTTCCTCGATCAAAGCCGCACGCCCAACCGAAATTGGAATGGCAGTTTGCTTTGGTTCGGAGGTCTGGACGTCGCCTTCGACGTCCTGGGTTTCGAATCGGCTCCCTTCGAAATAGGGCATCTGTTTGATGGCCCCAATGAGTCCGTCTTCACGAACCTTATGATGAAAGGCGATCCGGGTGATCGTCAGAAGGCGCCGCTTGAGGTCAGGGAAGTCAGGCAGCATTGTAGTCAGTCAATCAACCCAGTCTCGCGCAGAGGCTCGAGCACCCCGTTCTCCAGCTTCGATTTGTCAAATCCCGCCTCACGAGTTGCGGAAACAGAAACGCTGATCGTGCCGGCCTGGTCCGCCAAGTTCGCCAGTGCGTTCCATGCCGTGAAGAGCTGATTGCGGTCTGCAGTGAAGTTCAGTGCGACGGCTGTCTGAGGCCCCGGCCCTGCCACCGGTGTTGGGCCGACTGTGATCGGACCGGGGACAGTGGATCCTGGCAGTGGCCCGGAACCGGGGACCTCTGGGCTTGGACCTGACGCTGAAGTCGAGGCCGGCGGCGGCGCAACGGCCGGGATCGCGGAAGGGATGATGATGAAGCCCGAACCGAGATCAACCTCATCCTCGGCCAGGGCGCGATCAAATGTCACCTTGCTCCGATCGATTTGGTACTTCCCGTCCGCGCCGAGGGACGGCGATCCTGTCGTGTATCCGAAGACCCGTTTCTCCACGCCCTCAGCGACCGTCTTTCGAACCGCCGACTCCGATAGCAATCTCGGGAAACCGAGGAAGGAATACAGGCCGGACACAGCTTCCGATACCTTGATGCCTGTCTTAACGGGATCGCCCTCTCCAAGCCGAAACAGTTCCACGAGCTTGTTCGGCTTCAGCGTGCTGAACACGCGTGGCTGCACAATCGTGAGCAATTCCATCACACGCTGGTGGATGAGAGCCCGCTTCTTCTCATCTAACGTCTGCTGTAGCGGCCGCCCGCCCGCGGCGACCTTCTCGATCCCGATCGTGCCGTCTTCCAGGCGCGGCAACCATACTTCCACGTACAACTTCAGAAGCGCGGACTCTGCAGCAGCCTTCTCCGTTGCTTCTCTTTCACGGAGTTGACTCTTTTGTGCGTCCGTTAGCCCAAGCTGCTTCGCTTTGGCCTGGACCGACTCGATCGACAACAGATAGCGCACTGCGCGCCGCAAGATCTCGATCTGATCCTCGCTAGGAATCGCAAGTCCAATCCCATTGCGGAAGTTGCGCGGTTTGCCAGAAGCCTTTTCGAAGTACTCGACGGCTTCGGAGTCCTTCGTCATGTTCGCCTTCGAGCCGAACTCGAGAGGTAGGTAGCCGACGAGGAAACTTGGGTCGTCATCGTCAAGTTCTCCGGGCTTGCTGGGCCACAGAACGGCCGTCCGGTGTCCAGACAGTCGCTCCTCCAGCATCTCGCGGATCTTCGCGCGCACCCGGGCTTCATCCCGCCCGACCATTTCTGCTTCCTGTTCAACGAGCAGGGTAACGTTCGGATCTTTCTTAAAGCAGTAACGCGCCCCGTCATAGTGAAGATAGAGGCACTGTTCCTTGAGTTCTTTCAGGCACGCCTGCGCGGTCGTGCTGTCCAAATCGGGTCCGACGCAGACCCGCATAAGTTCAGCTTCTTCGATGCCTGGCGGGAGCAGTTCGCCATCGCTGCCGCCGTCGCGTCGACGACCGCCAAAGGAGTACATCAAAATCGCTGTCGCGAGCCTTGTTGCGGGGCGCTTTCCGGTCTCCGCCGGGATCTCTTTTGCTCTTCGATCGTCGATTCTCCGAACGCGAGCGTTCGCACCCACGAAGTCATGCTCCAGCACAGCCTGAAAGTCTGACTGCTGGCCGACCTCCTTGAAGAAAGCTTGCCGAACCTCGGCGTCATGAAGCGGTACGTCCCCGGGGCCGAATAGCGCGCGCGACTTACCGTCCCGATGCGCATATCGGAGGCAAGCCGCCAGGAATCGTAAAGCTCCACGAGTTCGCTGGAAATCCGGAATGGCGGCCCAACGCTCACGCATGAGGTCAATCAGCGCGGGGTGAAACGGATACGCCGCCCGGATCCGATCCCGCAGCGCGAGGCCCTCTTCCTCCGCCTGCTGTTGTTCCGCTGTGCTCTTTGCGTAGGCTCGACGCATCTGCGTGAGCACCTGCTGGTACGCTGTCGCCGCCGGTGTTGAGTCATCCGCTGCCGGCAGTGATGCCAGCAACCTCCGTTGGATCACGGACAAGATCTCGTTTCCTTCTACGGGTTCACGCCTCTGATCCTTTCGGGACGCCAAGTGGTCCACCGTTTGAAGCAGGTTCACGTACTCGAGTGACTCGCGCTTGCTGGATTGAAGCGAGAAAACGAGAGCCGTATTCGGCACATTCCCGACCGCAACGGTCAGACGCTTCAAGAAATTGAGCGTCTCATCTCGAAGCGTAGTCTTTTCGACCTTAACGCCGCCCGCGCTGATCAGGTATTCCAGCACTTCGTCAAGGAGGATGAGGTTCGGACCTTCGCCTAGAAGCGACAGAATCTCGTCTCCACCCGGTGCCACCCGCGACTCGTCTTGCACTCGAAACTTCTCGTATCCCGGTTTTCCGCGGAGTGCCCAGGCGATCCAGCCCCACATTGTCTTGGCGCGGAATCCCTCTCCGGGAACGACCTTCCCGTTCGAGGCGTCGAAGAACTGACCATCGAAGACCGCGACCTTGACGGCTCCCGGATCAGCCAACCCTGATGCCTCCGGGACAACTCCCAGAGCAGCCCGATTGCGCGCCGCATGCAGCAGTGAAGCTAGGGTGTGAGACTTGCCACCGCCGAATGCCGTCATCAGCTTAAGCACCCGGTTGCCGCCGCCACCCTGCAGGCGACTCAATACATCGTCCAGGAGAGAGCGCAGCCCTGCTGTCAAAAATGATGCGCGGAAGAACTGCTCAGCATCTCGGTACACCGTCGGTACGACGGGAAGTTCTTTGTTCGGGCGGCCTAGGTCCTTACCAATCAAGAAGTCTGAGAGCGGACCAAGATCCAGTGCAAAGATGTCTTCTGAAAATGACTCCGAGACAACATCATGGTGCAGGGAAACCTTCTCAATCCAAGGTGAAATCGACATATTTTACCCTTCACTTCCGAGGGGCAGCGCCTGCTGGCCCGTGAGTTTGTCTTCCATTGAGAAGCTAGAATCCTCGACAACGGTGCGCCAGTTTGCGGTCAGTTTCGCGAGAGCTGCCACCTCGCTGCTTTGAGCGGTGTTAGTCAATCCACCACCCTTAAGGGCAGGGCCAGAAAGAGCTTGCGCCACCAGCCGCATCTGTTCGATGTTTGGGCGTCCGTCTCGGATGAAACTCGGAATCTCCGAAGGGCGGTTCTCCATCAACCACAACACCCGTTGGAGAGCGTCAACGAGTGGGACGGACTCTCTCTCACCAGGGACGCCCAGCTTGTCGAAGCCGCCCCTTTCGCTAAAGTCCCTTAGGTGGTAGGTGCCCTTTTTCTTGATCAACAGCGGGCAAGAGCCGCCGGAGAGACCGTCCGCACCATCCAGTTCAACATGCGTGCCGTTCGCAAAGATGATGGCCTCGCCTGCATCAAGGTCCCCTGCACCGTAGGTGTAACGCCAAAGCAAATAGAAGCGAGTGGCCGAGTCAAGGCCGGCGAGATTGTAGGCGTTCTCGGATCCGACGGCCTGCGAGAGCCGAGCGAAAATCTCCTCAAGGACAACCCCTTCCACCTCTGACAGAAACCTCTCGGCAGGCACATCCTCGCCGTTTGCGTATTCAACGCGATGGTATTGCGTGAAGGCCCTCAGTCCAGCACCGACACATGCGATGACGAGATCAGCGCCAGACACTCCTAGATTCCACAGCGTCGTGACCCGTTCGCGGACAATCGCACTCAGGTTAGGCTGCACATCGCTCTCATAGAGGCCCACCTCAGAACCCATTCGCTTGCGCGCAACAATAAAAATGCTGGAGGCGAGTGCGGACGTATCCACAGCCAAAAAGCGTGATTTCATCTCGGTCTCCAATGGCCACGCTTCTGTGACCATGAGTCCTCCTCTCCGGAGAGCGTTGACAATGGTCGCCCATCCGAGGGTAGTCTTGTGGGCATAAACAACGGTCATGCAGCCATCTGCCTTCAGAACTCGGCTAGCTTCGCTGAAAGCCCGGAGCATCCGGTCTTCATATTCGGCCGTCGCCGCAGCCATGTCGCCCCCGTGCCTCGAAGAAAGAGCCGTTGCCTCTTCTCTCTTCGGGGTCAATGCGCTGCTAAAATGCTCCGGGTAGAGCGGCCCGAGGATCCGCTTGAGCCAGACATAAAAGAAATCCGCAATATCCGCGTACGGAATGTTGTCGTAATAGGGCGGATCGGTAACCACCGCATCAAAAGTGCCATCCGGCCAAGGAAGCTGGAGTGCAGATCCCCTTTGGACATGTGCTGGACGAGTCCCCACGCTCGCACAGATTGGCAACACTCCAAGAGTGCTGTCGAGCATGCTCGACCAACTGCCGCTCCCGCTGCTGATGAAGTTGACCTCCGTAAAGTCCCATACCATGGGCAGCGCCTGGCGTCCATAAGTATGCGTAATCTGTTGGTTGTTGTAGTGCCAAGAGCATAGAGAGCTGTTGTAGTCGCACACTTTGTCGAAAACAAGTGCCATGTATGTCACGACCGCACGAGCTCTATCGGGAGCATATCCTTGGGCGACCATGCGCCCGTATGTATCACGAATCTCTATAGCCAAACGCACAAGACCCAGCGTCTGACGTGGTGTGAAGAGGTCACCCCACGTCGTCAACCCGTGTCGAGTCACACCCGAGGCGCCACGGGTCCAAGGAGACGGCCGAACGGGATTTATGGGCTCGTCAGGCACGCTAATCGAATGTGCTGAGCACATATCGTCGATTTGACGCCTAAGTACGTCGTCGGGCGTGAACGCATCCGGGACGTCATCAGCAGACACGTATACCTTCTCCCTCTCGCCGGGCCGTAGGCAGACGATGGCCATTGGTTGACGTCCGACTTTACGAGCCATCCCTTGACCCCTGACGTAGTCGTCGTCAGCCACGGTCTGACAATAAGGGCAGACGGCGCTTCCGCCCTTCGAGCCTGCAGAGGGGTCGAAGCCCAGACCCGCTGCTGTCTGCGACTCAACGACCCGAAAGCGCACGCTATTGGCGGCGCATGTCTCCGTTCGGAGTGCTGCGTAGCGGCCTTCCTTTTTCACAAGCCATGTCTGGCGAACGAGTGGAATAGTCGCACCGCAGGCTGGATTCTTACACCTCACGGTCCGAGTCCAGAGATACGCCACCGGCCGCAGCCGGCGAGGTTCACCGCGTTCACCAGCATCTCCAAAAACTCCCTGTTCGCTATCAAGTCGTTTTGGATCCGGGATTTCTGGATGATACGCAGAGATGCTCTCCGCCACACGGGTAATAACTCGTTCCGCCCATAGCCGGGTTTCCGAAATCAATCCATCCCATTGACCACCGTCAGCACAACCGAAAGAGCTGGCGTCTTTCGCGAAATAGGCCTGGGGGTAAACAAGCGTACAGAGTTGGATGATGTGCGCCACTGGGTTCAGGTCCAGCGCGTATGCGTCGCACCCGAGGCGGAGAGCCTCCAGCGGGATGGCCCCACCACCGGTGAACATGTCGAGAACTCGAGGCCGGTCATCACCGCGGTCGCTGAACACTTGACGGATATTTCGCTGGGCTTCCGCAATGGTCGCGTCAGAGGCTGCGTTACTACAAAGACGAGCAACGAAATCCGCTGTTTTCTTTCGGTCTGCCGTTCTATCGATCGTGGAGGCACCGCTCTTTGAAGAGAATTCGGGTGATGGCATGAGACAGCCGTAGATTGCCGCCCGGCAAGCCACAAGCGGCCTTCGCGCCCACCAGAGGTGGAGGCCAGAGATCTGCCTCTTCTCTCGCGATGACTCTGCGCTAATGGTCTCTATTGGTAAATAGTCTTCGATAAGTCGCCGAGTGGATGTCATTGCTTCCTGTCCAATTGAGATCTCGCCGCTAACTCGATTGCTTCACCGGGCAGATCAAAGTAGCGAGCTGCTACAACCTCACGCTTCGCGTGGTCAAGGTGCTTCGCTGGATTCTGAATGATAAGCGGTCGCGGATCTGGACCGTCCAGCGGGTCCCAAACCACGTAGAGCCAGTAGCTGTCGCCGAGTTGCTGCGCTTTGTACCACTCGTTGGTCGTCAGCCGAATCGGTTGACCGCGACGGCGACCCTTAACTTCTATCCGCCTTACGCCGATGACAGGATCCCGATACCCGGTCTCTGGGTTCGCGGGCGCAAGACTCCGAATATCAAAGCCGATCTTCAGGTGGCCAACGCGTTCCGTTTCCCATCCGCGGGACGTCTCGTACGCGATGACCACATCTTCGGCCGCCAGTTCTGAGCGACGGCGAATCTCAGGGTCAATGTCCTCCAGGATGGCATTGATCTGCGCCGCCGAGCTCGTGGTGGATGGAAGCACAAGAGCCGATGCGACGTGTCGGATAGGACCATGTCTCGCGACGGCCAGGCGGTCCAACCCTGCCAGTCGCTCCGTCCGCGTGCGGTTCAGATCTGCGAGGTCTTGTTCGGCTCGCTGGCGTGCCAACCCTACTTCAGGCGATTCGGCCTCGCGCACGCGCAACGTCATCACGCGGTCCTGTGCGGCCCGGATGCGCATGTTGAACGACCTTTCCAGGTAGTCTCGGCACACTTGGGCGTAGTGGCGGCGATCCTCCTGGCAAGCAGCCCGACGCGCCATCTGAAGGCTCGTCTTGAGATAATCGCTGGCCGCAGTTAAGTCTAGAGGCCACACCGAATCTGGCGGAGCCGGATGCGCAGGCAGGTCGATCAGCGCGTCCGCCGGCACCACTGAAAACCGTTCGGATGTTGCCGCGCCAGCGAGTTCTTCGCGAACCGCGACCAATTCGGCACTCAAAACAGCGGGCTCGCCCTTCGACGTTTGCCCGCGGACTGACATTTCGAAGAAGTGAAGGTGGTAGGGTGCCTCGGCCTGGGTGTCGATATAAACGGCCTGACCTCCCTGATACTCCACAAGAAGCTCATTTAATCTCTCATCCACGACGGCGTAGAGGGAATGACCAGGTCCGATCAGAACAGCGTCTATGTGGGCATCTTGCTCAAGGTGATCTTTGTGAAAGGTAAACTTGCGGTAAGCGGGATCGGGCTTTCCCAAGCGGCGGATGCTCTCCCGGCGATCAGAGCGGAGATCGGCCAGCACGTGCTCAACCCGCCAGAGCCCGTCAGCACGCGGTTCGACTTTCAGTCCGATCTCCTGCGCCGCTTTGATGAACTGCTCCTCTACGTACTTCGGCATCAGGCGGCGTTCTTCTGCTTCTACGTTTGATTTGAGGAACGAGGAGAAATCGACATTGGCGCGCGCCAAGGCGATGCCGGTGGCCTCCTCATACTTTTTTAGCCGCCCAGGATCAATCTGCTCGATCAGATCGAGGTATTCTTCCAATCGTCTGGGTTCGTAGGCGACATCCCGGAGCATTTCCGGAAGGTTGACTTCGTTGAGCGACAGCACTTCGCCGATGACGTCGAAGACTCTGTCTGCGAGTACCGCGCGCATCTGCTCCAACTTGTGCAGCAGGCGCTCGAGGATGCGGCCCTCGATGATGGGTTGCCCATCCTCTGACGAGTTGGCTACGAAATTGAATGCGTGAACGTCGCGCTCCTGCCCGATTCGATGGATGCGCCCCAGCCGTTGTTCGAGCCGAGTCGGATTCCACGGTAGATCGTAATTGATCATCAAGTGGCAGAACTGGAGGTTGATCCCCTCGCCGGCCGCTTCAGTTGCCACGCAGATTTGCCGCGAGATCCTAAAATCCTCTTGAGCCCGCTTTCGCTCATGGGGATTCATGCCCCCGTGAATCTCACAGGTCGAGTAGCCCCACGCCTGGATGTGTTCGAGCAGATGGTTGAGCGTGTCGCGGTGCTCGGTGAAGATCAACAGTTTCCCGCGACCGTCTACCAGTTCATGGAACTCCGCTTTCGTCAGGCATTCCTTGAGGGCCGCCAGTTTGGAATCCTGCGCGTGTTGCCGCACACGCGACGCCCGGGTTTCGATTTCTCGCAAAGCGGCGATTTCGGCTCGAAGCTGGTCAACCCCCATCGCCACCGTCGTCTCATCGAGGAGCTGATCACGCGCCTCGTCATCGAGGTCGTCTTCATCTTGCTCTATGTCTGGCAATCGGCCCTGTAGGTAGGCGAGCTTCTTTCCTAGCTGTGCCGAGGGCAGACCCTCGATTTCCTTCTCGATGTCCTGCAGCTTCCGCAGGCGACGCTGCAGGGATTCATGGATCGCCCGAGTTGAACTCGCGAGCCGTCGCTGGAACACAGTCCTTGCCAACGCGACACTATTCCGGCGCTTTCCAGATGCTTGCGGCAGAAACTCATTGATATACGCCGTGACCGCTTTATAGAGGTTGTACTCCTCGTGGTTTAGCCGGAACGCCACCGTGTGGGCAAAACGGTCTGGGAACAACCGCCGGCCGTGGAGGTCCTTGAGGTCTTCCTTGAGGCGCCTCAGAGCCCACGGGCAATCCTCCCCCAGGCTGAGAATCTCCCTGCGGACCAGCCCAGCCTTCTCGCCCAGTTTGTGCGGCTCGGGAAACAGATCGGCGTCCAGGAGACGGACGAAATGGCCGAAGCGATCATCGTCGCCGTGGTGCGGCGTGGCGGTGAGCAGCAGGAGATGACTGTCGGATGCCGCGAGCCGTTCGGCGAGCTGATATCGCTTCGTCTTGTCGACTTCATCACCGCGCCCGGCTGAACGCTTGGTGTATGCGCTGCATTTGTGGGCTTCGTCGATGATGACCAGATCCCATCGCTGCTGTGTAACTCTCTCTCGGACGTCGTCCTGCTTCGCGTAGTCGAGAGAGGCAATTACTTGGGACTCTCGCTGCCACAGGTTGATGAGCTGCTGTTGGTCGTTACCGGAGTGGATGATCTGAAAGGTCTCTCCGAAAAAGCGGAGAAGCTCGTCTTGCCACTGAATCGTCAGCGGCGCGGGGACGAGAATTAGAACCCGTTCGATGGCCTCACGAAGCTTCATCTCCTTAACAAGGAGGCCGGCCATGATGGTCTTTCCAGCACCCGGATCGTCCGCAAGCAGGAAGCGTAGCCGCGGTTGCGGAAGCATGCGCAGATAGACAGCTTCGATCTCGTGCGGCAGCGTGCGGATGCCGGACAGACTCACCGCGAACTGGCGATCGTAGGCGTAGGCCAACCGGATGCGGGCCGACTCAACCACGAGGCGAAGTTTGTCGGCATCCAGCGGCTTGACTGCCTGGGGTTCTTCAGGCTGATCTTTGATGATCTGAGCCAAGTCCTCAGGAGGTAGGACTGCCTCGTCCAGTTCGCCTGACGCCAAGCGTACGCGTACCTCAGCGCCAGAGCCGAGGGCCCGGACGGATTCGATCGTGACGGTGCCGTCGAAGTGGCCAGGAAGTTCTATGCGGCGCCCGACGAGCGCACCAAGGGCCGCCTTATCGTTCGACGGCATCTATCCTCGACTCCGATCAGGCTTCGGCTGGGGCGACGCCTTGGTTTCGTCCGCGCCTCCAGACCGTATCCATGCGTCGACCTCGGAGGCTTTGAACTTCCAGAGTTTCCCGAGTCGATGTGCGGGCAGTCCTTTGGCCTCGATCCATCGGTAGATCGTGTCTCGGGCCACACCGAGGTGGGCCATGATCTCATCGACCGATAGCCATCGTTCGCCGGAAGGGACAGGGTCATTGCCGGTCTGAGCAGGCATCAATCGGTCATTATGTCAGAAAGTCGGAGATGAAACATCCGATGAACCAGACACCTGGGTCTGGAATAGGTGCCGCTGTGTTTGCCAAGCCGGGACAGAGGCTATTGATCTCAGGTACCTTTCGCGAAGGTTGGCTGCGGAGGAAGTATCAAGAAGCGCCTCTTGGATGTCCGGCGCGAGCAGCGTTAGGTTCATGATCTGCGACGCTCGAGCCCGAGTTATGTAGCCGAGCCGCGCGATGTCGACGTAGTCCTTGATCTCGCCGCGATCGATCATGTCCTGGAGTTTGATGGCCAGCGCCATCAGCCGCGTGATGCGCGGAATGCGCGGGCCCGGTTTTGGCGGCTCCGGCGGCTCGGCCGGCCCGAGTCGTTCTTCCAGAGTGCGCGCGCGCCGGCTGTGGCGCACCGGGATCGTCATCTCCACCTCAAAGCCAGTGCGGCGTTCGTCTACTCGTTTCTTCCTTGGCATAGCTCCTTCGCTCCCGCACTTCGAAAACTAATCGTCACCTTGCCGGTGACGCCGTCGTAAACCACCTTCGACACGAGCAGCTTCACCATCTGCTCCTGCTCACGGACCGTCAGCGTGCCCCAGACGTCGTCGAACTCGCGGATGGTCCGCCGCAGGTGGTCAACATCGAGAGGCTCTTGCTCGAGGTGCGCCAGTTCCCGCGAGATCTCTTCCATGCGGCGCTCGGTTGCGCGAATGGATTCCTCCAGGCTTTTGATCCGCTCGAATCGGAGCCCCGTGTCGCTCCCGGTATCAGCGGCGAGCTTCGCCAGATCCTGGTTCAATTGCCGGAGGTTCCGCTTCGCCGAGGTCCGTTCGGCCACGAGTTCGTGCGTCCGCCCTTCCAACTGCGTCATAGCTTCGGCGAGCACCGCCTCGGCCAGATCTCGATCTGTAGCCAACCGGCGGATGCTGGTCAGCACCGCGCCTTCTATCTGTTCCGCCCCGACGGACTTGGTTTGACAGTTCTTCCAGCCCTTCTGCTGGGCCTTGTAGCAGACGTAGTAGCGGTATCGTCGTGGTCCTTTGTGCGTGTAGGTGTGCATCATCGCCGTGTTGCAGTGCCTGCAAAACAGCACGCCGCGGAGGAGGGCGCCGTACTTGTTCTTGACGACCGCGCCATTCGTCCGCCCGTTCTCGCGCAGACCTTCCTGGACGCGCTCCCACACCTTCGGGTCGACAATGCGTTCGTGCTCGCCGGGATAGAGGGTACCCTTGTGATCCACCATCCCGTTATAGAGAGCGTTGGTCAGGATCCCGTACAGTCCGCTCTTGCTGATCGGCTTGCCACCACGCGTGATGCCGGCCTCGGTTGTCCACTGCTTCGATCGCCAGTCGCGGCGGCTGATCTCCTCCCAAACCGCGTTGAGGGTGCCCAGCTTGACGTACAGGTCGTACATGGCGCGGACGCGTTGAGCCTCGTCGGCGTTGACCACGATCTTGCCGCCCTTGGGATCAATGTCGTATCCCAGAACCGGGTGGCCACCGATCCATTTGCCCTTCTTGCGCGCGGCCGACAGTTTGTCGCGGGTCCGCTCCGAGATGATCTCCCGCTCAAACTGGGCGAACGACAGGAGGATGTTCAGAGTGAGGCGGCCGAGTGAGTTCGTCGTATTGAACTGCTGGGTGACCGACACGAAGCTCACGCCGCGCTTATCGAAGAGCTCCATCATCTTCGCGAAGTCGAGCAGCGATCGGCTGAGGCGATCCACCTTGTAGA
>CAYNDS010000060.1:19468-20860 GCA_964395885.1 uncultured Solibacteraceae bacterium
TCGATCAGCCGTTGGAGCGCGGGCCGGTCCATGTTGCCGCCGGTGTAGCCGCCGTCGTCATAAAGGTCCGGCAGCAACTCCCACCCTTCGTGCTTCTGGCTCCGGATGAACGCCTCGGCTGCCTCACGTTGCGCGTCGAGCGAGTTGAACTCCTGCTGCAGGCCTTCCTCGGTCGACTTGCGCGTGTAGACCGCGCACCGTACCGTTGAGGGCTTGGCCAGTTCGACCGGTACCGTGGTGTTGCCCAAGCCCCGGTTGACCGAGCTATTCCTGGGCATGATTCACCTCGCCCGGGGCGGGCAGCCCAAAGAAGGCAAAACCATTCCAGCGTCCGCCGGTCGCCTGGTTCACCGCGGCGGTCAGCGTCTTGTAAACGCGGCCCTCGAACTCGAATCCATCGACGCGGACTTTGATTGCGATCCGCTGGCCCCGATAGTTCCGTTCGAGCCAGGCGCCTGGAGGTGGCAGGCGCGAATCGTGCGGCTTCGGAAGCCTCGCCGTCACCTTTAGAAAGGCCTCCGGATCGAGAGCCTTCTTATTTGGGGCACGGACCCGGATGTCCGCATCGTTTGCGATCTCGAGGGCGCGGCGGCGCGCGCGTTCGGAAAGCCCGCCTTCCGCCAGCGCCTGGATCCGCCAGGCGATCCTCCGGAACAGGAACTGCCGGTTGTTCGACCGGGTCTCCTCGCCGAACACCTCGATGTACTTCTGCTTAAGCTGCCCGACAGTCATGCGGCCGAGTTCTGCGATCTGCTGCTCAATCGTTTCTTCCACGTGGTTCTCCTTTCTTGGAGTCGTCAACCTCGTGTACATGAGGGCTCGACTTCTCGGGAGTATCAAGTGGAGATCTGCCGCGCCCCGGATAACGCAGCCGGAGGTAGCCGGCGGCGAGAATGCGCCCGATGGTTTGAAGATCCTCGGATGGGATCGGCAAGACGGTTCACCTCGCTGTGGATTGGGACCACGGCGAGAGTCCGCCTTGCGGTCGTCTCGCGGTCTGTCTGGTCTCGGAGGACGCGCGTTGAGCGCTGCTGTCGTCCTCCGATGTAAACATACGCGAGAGCCGCGAAAACGGTAAACCCGAGGTGCTCGATCAGAGAAGGGAACGGAACGCGGGAAAGCCCGTCTGGCGCGCGTTACAGGATGGGCGAGATGAACACACCTGGTAAACAGGCGTCAGAGTTCGTAGGTTTGCGGGCGATGGAAACGATTTGTGGGGACGGTCTCAGTGGGTGGAGAAGTGGCCGGCGAGAAAGACGCCGTCAGAGACGAGAAAGGGGTGCAGATGGGCGAGCAGACGGTTCTCTGCAGAGACTCCGCAGAGGACTGACGCACGAGTAACTTCTTGCAGTTGTTTGGGATATCGCGCGAGAAGGAGGGCTAGAAAATCAG
>CAYNDS010000061.1:0-6445 GCA_964395885.1 uncultured Solibacteraceae bacterium
GTGCAGCCACTGCGCAGCAACTCCGCCAGGTTGATCGCGGTCAGGACATTAAAAAGCGTACGGCTGGAATCGAGCTTTGACTGCTGGCAGAAAGCCGGAACAGTCAGAAAAACGGCAAGCGCGGCGCGGAACTTCACTCTCTCCTGAGTGTAACCAAACGCCCGAGAATCGTGCCTTTCCTGATACGATCAGGTACTCTCCGGAATGTGGATCGTTAAGCTTGCGTTAAATCGACCCTACAGCTTTGCCGTGCTGGCAATTCTGATTGTCGTGCTGGGCGCGGTCGCCATCTTCTCGATGCCGACCGACATCTTCCCGAACATTGATATCCCCGTGGCCAGCGTCATCTGGAGCTACACCGGAATGTCGCCGGAAGATATGGCGCGGCGGGTGGTCATTCCCTGTGAACGGGCGATCACAACTACGGTAAATGACGTCGAGCGGATCGAGTCGGAATCGATTCCCGGCTATGGCGTGGTGCGCGTGTACTTCCATCCGAACGTCAAGATCGAGATCGCAATCGCGCAGTTGGCGTCGCTGGGTCAATCGATGGTGCGCGTCATGCCGCCTGGAATTTTCCCGCCGATGATCCTGCGCTACAACGCCGCGACTGTCCCGATCCTGCAGTTGGCGCTGTCCTCCACCACGATGTCGGAGCAGACGATCTACGACATCGCCCAAAACTCGATCCGCACAGGATTGGCAACGGTGCAGGGCGCGGCGCTTCCCATTCCCTATGGCGGGCGTGTCCGCCAGGTGATGGTGGACCTGGACCCGAACGCGATGTTCGCCCGGCGGCTTTCCGCAACAGACGTGACCTCCGCGCTGAATGCGCAGAACCTGATTCTGCCCGCGGGCACGCTGAAGGCGGGCTCCATTGAATACAACGTGCGCCTGAACGCCAGTCCGGAAGCCGTCGCCGCCATCAACGAGATGCCGGTGAAGGTGGTCAACGGCGCGATGGTGTACATGAAAGACATCGGCAACGTCCGCGACGGGTTCGCCGTGCAGCAGAACATCGTGCGGCAGGACGGCAGCCGCGGCGCACTGTTGACCGTCCTGAAGAGCGGCGGCGCCTCCACCCTGGACATCATTCAGCGCGTGCAGGACCGGCTGAGCCAGATTCAGTTGAACATTCCGCCGGGGCTGACCGTGAAGCGGCTCTTTGACCAGTCGCTGTTCGTGCGGGCGGCCATCGATAACGTGCTGCACGAGGGTCTGATTGCGGCAGTGCTGACCGGCCTGATGATCCTTCTGTTCCTGGGCAGTTGGCGGAGCACGATCATCGTCTGCATCTCGATTCCGCTTTCCGTGCTGACGTCGCTGGCGGTGATGAACCTTCTCGGGCAGACCATCAACGTGATGACCCTCGGCGGACTCGCTCTGGCGGTGGGCATTCTGGTGGACGACGCGACGGTGGAGATCGAGAACATCCACCGCAACCTGCATGAAGGCAAACCGCTGTGGCGCGCCATTCTGGATGGGGCGCAGCAGATCGCCGTGCCCACGTTTGTCTCCACGCTTTCCATCTGTATCGTCTTCGTACCGGTCATCTTCCTCACCGGAACCGCCAAGTATCTCTTCACGCCCCTGGCGATGGCGGTGGTGTTCGCGATGCTGGCTTCGTATCTGCTGTCGCGAACGGTCGTCCCGACGATGTGCAACTTTCTGCTCGGCCGGGAACTTCACCTGTATCAGGAAGACGAGCAGGCGCTGTCGACGCAGGGCGGTCTGTTGTGGAAGTTTCACAAGCGCTTCAACCGTGGGTTCCACCGGCTGCGCTGCAGCTATCAGCGCTCCCTGAACTGGTGTCTGCATCATCCCGTGCCGGTGATCGGCGCCTTCGTGCTGCTGGCCGGCGGGACCGCGTTCCTGATCCCGCTGGTGGGCGAGGACTTCTTCCCAACCGTCGATGCCGGACAATTTCGGCTGCATGTTCGGGCGCCCGCGGGCACACGCATCGAGGAGACGGAGCGCTACTTTGCGCAAGTGGAGAACGTCATCCGCGAGGTGGTGCCGAAGGACGAACTGGACACGATCATCGACAACATCGGGTTGCCCTCGGTGGGCATCAATCTGGCCTACTCCGATTCGCCGACAATTGGCCGCAGTGACGGCGAGATTCTCGTCTCACTCAAGCGGGAACGCCATGGTCCGACGCATGAGTACGTCAAGACGCTGCGCCGCCGGCTGCGCGCGGAGTTTCCCGACCTGACAGTCTTCTTCCAGGCGGCTGACATGACCAGCCAGATCTTGAACTTCGGCCTGCCGGCACCGATCGCCGTTCAGGTGGCGTTTCGCAACGAGAAGGCGGCCTTCGAGATCGCCCGTAAGTTGGAAGAACGCATCGCACGCGTGCCGGGCGCCGCCGACGTGCATCTGCACCAGGTGACGGATGCTCCGGAAGTACGGGTGAATGTCGACCGCACGCTGGCCGATCAAATGGGACTGACGCAGCGCGACGTCGCCAACAGCCTGCTGATCTCTCTGAGTTCTTCCGGACAGACCGCACCGAACTATTGGCTGGACCCGCGGAACGGCGTCAGCTATCCGGTGTCGGCGCAAACGCCGCCGCTGCGCCTGGACTCCTTCGAAGGTCTGGGCTCGACGCCCATCACGCCGCCGGGTGGAGGCACGCCGCAACTGCTTCGCAACATGTCGTCGATTGAGCGCGGAACATCCATGGCCGTGGTGAACCACTTCAACGTGCAGACCGTCTTCAGCGTCTACGCCAACGTCGAGGATCGGGACCTCGGCAGCGTGGCGCGTGATGTCCGCAAGATCGTCGCCGAGTTTCAGGAAAAGCTGCCAAAGGGCGCCACTATCGAAGTGCGCGGTCAGGTGGCGACGATGGATTCCTCCTTCACGCGGCTGGGCCTCGGGCTGGTGTTCGCCATTCTGCTGGTCTACCTGCTGATGGTGATCAACTTTCAGAGCTGGCTGGATCCGTTCATCATTCTCATGGCGCTGCCGGCGGCGCTGTGCGGGATCGTCTGGATGCTGTTTGCGACACAGACCACGTTTAGCGTGCCCAGCCTGATGGGCGCGATTATGTCGATTGGCGTCGCCACTGCGAATTCGATCCTGATGGTGACCTTTGCCAACGATCGCCGCCTGGTGGGCAGCGGACCGATGCAGGCGGCGCTGGAAGCGGGCGTGACGCGCTTGCGGCCGGTGATCATGACCGCACTGGCGATGGTGATCGGCATGTTGCCGATGTCGCTGGGTCTCGGCGAAGGCGGAGAGCAGAACGCCCCGCTGGGCCGCGCCGTCATCGGCGGACTGATCTTTGCCACCGTCGCGACCTTGTTCCTGGTGCCGGTGGTCTACCGTCTGTTGCGGAAAGAACCGCCCCGTTGGCACGACGTCGTGCCGGAAGAAGTCCACATGGAGCCTCAATCGTGAGTGAACCGAAGCCGCCTTTGTTCAGCGGCAAGCTATTGGGATTGGTGACGCTGCTGGCCATTGCCTTCGGCGGCCTTTTTGTCACGGGAATGTGGCCGCGGCGGGAGCGTGTGGCCGCCATCACGGAGCAGGCGCGCAGCGAAGCCTCAGAGAAGCTGGGCGTCACTGTAGCCAAGGCGATCATGGCTCCGCCGGCGCGGGAGATCGTTCTTCCGGCCAACGTCTCCGCGCTGCTGGACACGCCCATCTACGCGCGCGCCGAAGGCTACCTGCGCAGTCTCAAGGCGGACATCGGCGATGTGGTGAAGAAGGGCCAGGTGCTGGTGGAACTCGAGACGCCGGAACTCGATCAGTCCCTGCGCCAGTCGCGCGCCCGCTTGGACCAGTTGCGCGCCGCGCTCAATCAGGCCAAGGCTCTCGAGCAGCAGTCGCTGGCCAACGTGAAGCTGGCCAGCATCACCGTCGAGCGAGTCCGAAAGCTGGTGGCAGAAGGTGTCGTCTCCAAGCAGGACGGCGACGACAAGCAGGCGGTGTTCGAGGTGCGCCAAGCCGAGCTGGCTTCCGCCCGCGCCGCCATTCAAGTGGCCGAACAGAACCTCAAGGCGCAGGAGGCCGATGTCGCGCGCCTGGAAGAATTGAGCAGCTTCAAGCAGGTCCGCGCGCCATTTGACGGCGTCATCACTCTCCGCAATGCCGCGACCGGCAACCTGGTCACGCCCAGCGCGGCGAACGGCGGAAGGGAACTGTTCCGCATGTCCAACAACGACAGCCTTCGAATCTTCATCAGCCTTCCGCAGGCCAACATTCCCGATGTGAGGGTGGGCGACAAAGCCGAGGTGATCATCCCGGACCAGGGGCGCAGCTTCAAAGGCTACGTCATCCGCGCCGCCAACGCCCTGGACGACCAGACTCGCACGCAACGCACAGAGGTGCGCGTCGTGAATCAGAACAACGCGCTGTTGCCCGGAATGTATGTGCAGGTGAAGCTCGGCATTGGAAAGCCACGCTCCATGGTGCTGATTCCGGGAGACACGTTGCTGACGAACTCCGACGGCGCGTTTGTCGCCGTCGTGGGACCGGACAGCAAAGTGGCGATGGCAAAGGTCGAAGTCGGACGCGACTTGGGTACCCAGGTGGAGATCCTCGGCGGGCTACGCGGTGGTGAGTCCCTGGTGGTCAATCCGTCCGACGCGGTGCGCCCCGGCATTGTCGTCAACGCGACGCTGCGCAAGTAGTGCGTTCCTTTCCGGGTATCTGTTAGCCTAGGGCGACATGCGTTTCTTCGCCCTCTCTTTGTGGGCTGCGGCGGCCTTCGCACAGCAGCCGCAGGACCCGGACTTTGCCAATTCCGTGCGGCAATGGACCACGCGCCCGGAATTCTTAAGTCCCCTCGTCGATCACTTACCCAAGGCGGCCGGAGTTCCCTCGCCGAAAGATGTCCTCGGCTACCACATCGGCCAACCGAAGAAGCTGACTTATTACACCGATATCGTTCGATACTTCCGCGCCCTGGAAAAGAGTTCCCGGCGCGTGAAGGTCATCGTCGGCGGCAAGACCGACGAGGGTCGAGACTGCATCACGGTCGCAATCTCCGACGAGTCCACCATCGCGGAACTGGACACACACAAAAGCTATCTCGCCCGTTTGGCTGACCCGCGTCAGACAACGGAGGCAGAGGCGGCAACGATCATCGCCAAGGCGAAGCCCATCTACCACTTGACTGGCGGGCTGCACTCCAATGAGACCGGCTCACCGGAGATGCTGATGGAACTTGGCTATCGTCTGGTGGCGGACGAGAGCCCGATGTTCGCTCAGATTCGCAAAAGCCTGATTGTCTTTCTCACGCCCGCGTTGGAGCCCGATGGGCAGGAGCGTTACACGGACTGGTACTACCGCCATAAGATCAGCGAAGAGACCGAAGAGGATCGCGTTGCCGGACCGCCGTACTGGGGCAAGTACATCTTCCACGACAATAATCGCGACATCAATTACTCCCAGGTCACGATGCGGAATTGGCTGAAGGCTTACCTGGAGTGGCATCCGCCGATCATTCACGACCTGCACGAATCCGTGCCGTTTCTCTATACCTTCAGCGGACAGACGCCCCACAACCCGAACCTCGACCCGATTTTGTTCACGGAGTTACCTTGGTTCGCGCACTATGAGCTTTCGAAGTTAGTGAGTTACGGCATGCCCGGAGTGTGGACGCACGCCTTCGTCGATATGTGGAGCGTCGGGTATCTCGGGTTTATGGCGTCCAATCACAACGGAATGCTGCGCATGTATGAGACGTTCGGCAACGCCGGGGCGAATACGATGAAGCGCAAGGTGGAGCAGCCGGGAGGAAACGACCGCTTCAATGCTTCACGACGAGAGTGGTACCGTCCGCTGCCGGCGTACAGAGAAGTCGAGTGGTCCCTGCGGAACAACACCAACTTCATGCAGACCGGTGTCCTGACGGCGCTGGAGCTCGCCTCTCAGAATTCCGCGACGATCTTACAGAACTTCTATCGAAAGTCCCTGCACTCCGTCGAAGCAGGGCGAAAGGAAGCGCCCTATGGCTGGACCATTCCCGCCGGGCAGCCTGACCAGACGCGCGTTGCTTTTCTGGTGAACACGCTCCGCACGCAAGGCATCGAAGTCGGCCGGCGCGCCGACGGCACCTTCGTGATTCGGCGTGATCAGCCTTATGGGCGGCTGGCTAAGAGCCTTCTGGAGAAGCAGGTCTTTCCCGATCCCAACCTTCGCACGTATGACGACACCGGTTGGACGATGGGTCTCTTCCTTGGCGTCGATGTGAAGGAAGTCGGCGATCGCAAGGACTTGGACGTTCCCGCCACTGCCGTGGACCGCTATGAGCCGAAGGGGAGTATCACGGGACAGGGCGATGTGCTGGTCGTGCGGAATCATGGTGCAAACGCGCTCACCACGCTCGCGTTTCGACTGAAGAAGGGAATGGAAGCGACCGACAAGGCCGCCGGCGACATCCCGGCAGGCTCGCTGGTCGTGTCCAACACGGCGGCCGTGCGCGCGGAAGTGG
>CAYNDS010000061.1:6455-17204 GCA_964395885.1 uncultured Solibacteraceae bacterium
GGCTCCGGACGTTCCACGCCACGTGGTGGACTTACCCCGTCTCGCGGTGTTCTCCACCTGGGGACGCACGCAGGAGGTGGGCTGGGTCCGCCATGCCTTTGATCAGTTTGAGATCGCCTACGACCTGATCTTCAAGGAGCGGGTGAGGAAGGGCAACCTGCGCGGCAATTACGATGTCATCGTCATCCCCAATCAGGGCGTTTCGGCGAAGTCGATCCTGCAGGACGTCGAGTGCACGGTGGGACGCCCGCTACCCTACGGCAAGACTGCTCAGTTCCGGCACTTGGGCGCTTATGGCGACAGTGAAGACATCTGCGGCGGCATGGGTCTGGCCGGTGCGCTGGAGCTGGAAAAGTTCGTGGCTCAGGGTGGGCGGCTGATTACGTTAGGTGCGACAAGCGCGATGCCCGTGGAACTCGGCTTGGCACGGCGTGTCGAAGCCGGACGCACCTCCGCCGCGTTCTATGCTCCTGGCCCAATCGTCAGCACGGTGATTCGGAAGCCGGAGCATCCCATCTTCTACGGGCATGACAAGACGGCTGCCGTGCGCTATGCCAACGGCCCGATTTTCCAGCTTTCCGAAGAGGACAAGAAGCAGTGGTCTTTGCTGGAGTACACCGGTACGGAACAATCGGTCCTGAGCGGATTGATGACACGGCCGGCAGAGATCAAGGATCGCGCGGCCATTCTCGATGTGCCCTCCGGGCAGGGGCGCGTGGTGCTGTTCGCCACCAACCCCTGCTACCGCTGGCAGAATCATCGCGAGTTCTCGATGCTCTTCAACGCGATCCTTCACTACAACGACTGGAAGTAGTTACTGCGGAATAGGACGGCCCATCGACTTATAAATACTCTCGATGGTGGCGATGTTCGTAGTCGCCTTCTTGTTGTCCTTGTCGTAAGTGAGCGCCTTGCGGAACTCCTTCAGCGCGGAAGGATACTTCCGGAAGGGCGGCAACTGGTCGTTGTACATGTACGAGTTTCCGAACGCGACGTGTGCTTCGGCCAGGGCCAGGCGTACCTCATCGTTCTTGGGAGCCGCCTTGTGGGCGCCCTCCAGGACCGTGATTGCCTCTTCGAACTTCTTGTCCTTCATCAGCGCGCGCGCTTCGGTGACCTTGGCGTTTTGCGCCAGCAGCGTGCTAGCCGCCAGGGCGGCGATTAAGATCCATCGGCTGAACCGCATAATAAGAGATTACATGTCCAGACGCATCGTCGTGGCCATCGATGGCCCGGCCGGGGCGGGGAAGTCCACCATAGCCCGCCGCATCGCAGAGAAACTCGGCTTCCTCTATATCGACACGGGCGCGATGTACCGTGCGGTGGCGCTTTGGGCGCTTCGCAACGGTACACATCCCGAGGACACTCCTCACCTGGAACAGTTGGCGATCGCGGCACAGATCGAGCTCGGCGACCGTGTCCTGCTGAACGGTGAGGATGTGACGGAGGCGATCCGAACGCCGGAGGTCTCAGCCCTCGCCTCGCAAGTGGCGGCCGTGCCCGGCGTGCGGCGCGCCTTGGTCGAAAAGCAGCGCGAGTTCTCGCTGCGGACGTCCGTCGTCATGGAGGGCCGCGATATCGGCTCCGTCGTGTTTCCCGCCGCCGACGTGAAGGTGTTTCTCGACGCCTCTCCGCAGGAGCGCGCCCGCCGCCGTGCGGAACAGTTCGGTGGAGCCGTCGATCTCATCGCCGCCGAAATCGCCGACCGCGACCGCCGCGACCGCACTCGCGCGGAGTCCCCGCTGGTGCAGGCGCCCGACGCGACCTACCTCGACTCCGACGGTCGCACCCTGGAAGAAGTGGAAGAACTGCTGCTGCGCCTGATCCGCAGCCGCGTCTCAAATGGAAAGGAAGTTCAGCGTTGAAGGATTTGTTGTGGATGAAGTTTGGCGGCACCAGCATGGGCTCCGCCGACCGCATGCGCGTGGCGGCCGAGATTCTGGCCACCGAAGCGCGGCGCCGCCCCGTTGCCGTCGTGGTTTCTGCCATGTCGAAGGTGACGGACCTGCTGCTTGACACCTTGCGACAGGCCGAAGCAGGCGAATCGTCCGCTGTTCAGGCGAACCTCGCCAAACTGGCCGAACGCCATCACGCGACCGCACACGAACTGCTGCCGCCACCGGTGGCCGCCGAGGCCATCGCCGCCATCGACTCCATCCTGAGCGAGGTCAGCCGCATCGCCCGCGGAATCGAGATGCTGGGCGACCGTCCGCCCCGCGCCGTCGACGAAGCCGTTGCTGCCGGCGAACGCATGAGCGCCCTGCTCATCGCCGCCCACCTCAACGCCACGGGAATCCCCGCTCAGGCCGTCAACGCACGCGAAGTGATCGTCACCGACGCGGTTTTCGGCAACGCGACGCCGCTGCTGGATCCCACGCGAGAGCGCGCCGCTGCTGTTTTGGATCCCCTGCTCGCCTCCGGCACGCTTCCCGTCGTCACCGGCTTCAATGGCGCGACGGTCGACGGCCGTCCCACCACGCTCGGCCGGGGTGGGAGTGACTTCTCCGCGTCCATTCTCGCCGGCGCCACCGACGCTGCGGAACTCTGGATCTGGACCGACGTCGACGGAATCATGTCAGCGGACCCGCGCCTGGTGCCCGATGCCCGCGTTCTGGAGGCCATCACTTACCGGGAGGCCGCAGAGTTGGCCTATAACGGCGCCAAGGTGCTGCACCCGCGCACGCTCGCGCCGCTGATGCGAAAAGGCATTCCCGTGTGGAGCAAGAACAGCTTCCATCTGGCCGCGCCCGGCACGCGCATCGTTCCGTCAGTCGCCGATGCCGACGGCCCGAAAGCCGTTACCTCGATGGCCAACGTCGCGCTGGTTTCCATCGATCCGGCCAGCGTCGAGGTGAACAACACCCTCATCACCGGGCGTGCGCTGGAGGCGCTGGCGCAGGCCAACGTCGAGGTCTTGACGTTCTTGAGCTCCAGCCACCAGCAGAACTTCTGTTTCCTCATCCGCAAGGATGAGGTGGCCACGGCGATCGGCGCCCTGGAATCCGCGCTCTCGCTCGAGTTCGCGCACGGCTACCTGTCCAAGCCCGACATCGATGAAGAGGTCGGCCTTCTGGCCGTGGTCGGCGAGGGAATGAAGGGCCACCCTGGACTCGCCGGACGGATCTTCACCGCGATCTCCCGGGAGCAGGTGAATATCATCGCCATCGCACAAGGCCCCAGTGAGTTGACGATCGGAATCGTCGTCGCCCGCGCCGGGCTGGAGAAAGCCGTCAAAGCCGTCCATGCCGAGTGCGGACTCGGGACCCAAGCGGCGGCGTAAGCCAGCTTACCCGTCGCGCTAACGAAGGTGCAGTCGCACGCGCCCGGTGGTCTCCACGCGAGCCCCGGGCGGCAGTACCAGGCTTTCCGCCAGCACGTAGGTCGTTGCAGCCTTCTGCGCCAGCGGCACCCACAGCACCGGTTCCGCTGCGCCGCCCGGTAGCCGCGCCACCACGCGCGCCGGACCCTCAGCCGTTATCGCCACCAGTCGCCTTTGCGCCGAAGCCACCCATCGGGACGAGACGCTCAATCCGGCGCCTGCCGGCGGAGGGGCGAGTTTCCCCGCGCGCGGCAGCTCCGGGACGAGATTCGGATCGCCTTCCGGCGCGCCGCCTTCGGCCCAGTCCGCGATGATCGAGACCTCTTCCTGCGTCAGACCCCGATCGTTCGCGAACTCGCCGAAGCCTTTCACCGCACCCCAGGGCGGCATTCGCCGCGACAGCACTTCCTCCTGAATCGCCTTCGCCCACGGACGGGCCTCGTCGTACTTCACCAGCGAGAACGGCGCGCTCCCGCCCGGACGGTGACAGGACACACATCGGGCGTAGACAATCCGCGAAACCTCACGCGACCACGTCAGCTTCGTCGAGATCGTCTCGTGAGCGAAGAGCGCTCCGCCCGCCAGAACTACCAGAGGCCGCAGGATAACGCGTTACTCCTGCCCGCCTGCCGACGGCTGTGACGGCAGTTCCTTCCGCTGATACCAGCTGCGGCGATCGTGCCGGGCATCAATCGAGACGTCAAAGAAGCCGTACATCATCTCTTCCCAACTCTGCTCGCCCCAGGTCACGGTCGCGTTCGGATCCGGGTTCCAAGGATTGTTGGCGGAGTTGTCGAAAAAGCCGACGGCCTCGATCTTGGTGCCCGGCTTCAGTACCAGCGGCTGCTCCATCTTGTAGGTGAGCTGCCAGTTGAAGTCGTAGCGCGGCACCCGCAGCAGCGTCTCGCGCTGCCCGTCCTTCACCAGCGAGTATTCAAACGCCTTGCCGCGCAGATGCATATGCGGGAAGAAGCTCATCAGCGTCGCATCGTTCGGAATGGTGAACGATCCCGGCACGCGATGGTTGTCCGCATTCGGCGGAATCGAGAACGACTCGTTGCCCACCGCCAGCGTCATGATGCGCTCCTTCGGCGGCTCCTTGGCATAAACAATCCCGAGTTTGGTCATGTCCTCGGTCGACTTCTTCGTCGACGTGTAGTGCATCTGGAAGACGAGGTCACTGCCGGCGGGCAGCAGCTTCGCCTGCGTCGGAGACCAGACGTCCGGAAGATTGCCGGGCGTGTAGATGTGCAGAATCTCGTTGCCGCCGCCGCCGACATCGATGCGGCGATCCTTACCCGTCCGGTTCGGCACAAACGGTACCCCCGGTTCGGCTTCGCGCAGCCACTTGGACTTCGGGTCCCGGATGAAGACCACCACGTGATGCACCACGGTGCGGTCGCTCGGACGCGCCTCCACCATGCGGACCCACTTGTCTTCCTTCAGACCCGTCGGAACCACGATGTACTGGTAGTCCACCTTCGCGCCTGCCGGGACAGGGAAGGGCTTCGTCATCCCCACCACCAGATCCGGCTCCGGAATGTTCCAGCCATCGACAAACGTGCGAGCCGGACGCTTGTCCTTCACATCGCCCTCCGGCGCGCCGCCGTCCACCCAGGCCACCACCGTGTCGATTTCCTGCTGCGACATCGCGCGGTCATTCGCCCACTTGCCGAAATGCGGGTCGGCAAACCAGGGCGGCATCCGGCGCGTCGAAACCGATTGCTTGATGGCCTTCGCCCACGGACGCACCTCGCCGTAGTTCATGAATGACATCGGGCCAATCTCGCCCGCGCGATGGCAGCCCTGGCATCGATTCGCCAGAATCGGCTGAACGTCCTTGTGAAACGTCGGCACATTCGCCGCGCCGGCCACGATCGCCGCCGCCGAAACACTCACCAGCATCCGATAAATCATCTACTCCTCCGCCGCCTTCTTCTCTGCTTCTTTCTTCTCCGGCCGCAAGATCTTCGCCGGGCTCAGCTTGCGGTCAAACGCCACATCAAACCAGCCGATCATCATCTCTTCCCAGCTCTGATCGCCCCACCGGACTTCCGCCTTCGGATCGGGATTCGACGGATTGTTCGCCGAGTTGTCAAACGTCGCCGTGCACTCAATGCGCGTGCCCTTCGGCAGCACTTTCTCGCCTTCCACGTAGTAATAGAGCTGCCAGTTGAAGTCGTAGCGCGGCACACGCAATAGCGTCTCCGTTTCTCCCGTCGGATAGACGGCACGGTACTCGAACGCCTTCCCGCGCAGGTGCATATGGGGCATCATCGACACCAGCCGCGTCTCGCTGTAGAGCGCCAGCGACGATTCCACGCGATGATTGTCCGCACCCGGCGGAATCACGAACTTCCCGTTGATGGCCGCCAGTGTCATCACCCGCTGCGCCGGTTCGTCCTTTGCAAACACCAGGCCCAGCCGGGAACGGTCGGTGGTCTCCTTGCCGTTTGCCGTGTAGTGCAACTGCAGAACAATGTCGCTGCCCGCCGGAATCAGCTTCGCCTGTCCCTTCGGCAGAACCGATGCCGGAAGACCCGGCGCATAGCCCACCAGGAGTTCCGCCGCTCCCTCGCCCTGATTCTCGCCCTTGCGCGGAACGAAGGCCACGCCCTTTTCGCGCCCGGCAAACCACTTGGACCCCGGCGGACGCAGGAAAGCAATCACATGATGCGTCACCGCGCGATTCCCGGGCCGCACCTCGGCCTGCTCCACCCAGCGGTCCTCCGTGAAACCCGTCGGCAGGATCATATAGGTGTACTCCACCGTTCCGGCTGCCGGGACCTCGACCGCCTGCGGCATCTCCATCACCAGGTCCGGCTTCACGATGCTCCAGCCTTCGGCGAATGCCTTTGCCGGCGGGGCGGCGCTGCGGTCCCCTGCCGGCGCTCCTCCGTCGGCCCATGCGGCCAGCGTCTGTTTGTCGGCAGCCGACAGCCGCCGTTCGTTATGGAATCTCCCGATTCCCGCCTCGGCAAACCACGGCGGCATCTTGCCCGTTGCCGTCGATTGCTTGATCGCCTTGGCCCACGGCCGCACCTGCTCATAGGTGAGCAGCGACATCGGCGCCGCCTCGCCCGGACGGTGGCAACTCTGGCACTCGCGCTGCAGGATCGGCAGTACGTCTTTGTGGAAGGTGGGCGTCGGAACAGACGCCGCCAGGCCGAACGAAATTACCAGTTCGAGCATGCCCCTAGAATAATCGGATCTTCGCGTCCGGTCCAGCAGCTTTCTTTGAAAGACTTAGCGCGCGGCTGCCGCCAAAGGCGCATCCTGCCAGCGGCGGTGCGCGATGCTGCATGCGACGCCGAAGCCGAGTTCGATCGCCGCCCCCGCCCCGGCGATCACCGCCAGCGGCGCTCGCAACAGCGCCAGGGCGAACGCGCTTGCCGCCAGCGTCAGGCCCAGCACCCAATACAGGTCCATCCCATACACCGTCGCAAAGACGAGATACCGTCCACCGATCACCAGCAGCATCGCCAGAAAGAACCGCGATGGTTCGCCCAGCCCCACCCCGTAGGCGATCGGAAGCGAGAAGATCAGCCAGAACGTGCTCGCGCCGGCCAAGCGGCCCAACGGATTCGCCTTCGGATGACCGGCCCGGATGCCCACCATCCGGCACAGCAGCAGCGACACGGGAAAGATCAGCATCCCGCCCGCCAGCAGCGTCACAATCGCCGCCCGCGGACCCGCCCACACGGCCACGCCCGAAGCCGCCAGCCACGCCAGCGCCGATGCCAGGATCCCCGTCGCACCGCTCGCATAACCACGGCGCATCTCGCTCTGCGCCTGGCGAAAGGTCATCCCTCGAGTCTACTGCCCGCCCGCGGTGGCCGGTTTGGCGCGCCCCCACACCTCCGCCGGATCCTTCTTCGCGTCAAAGGCGACGTTGAAGAACCCGATCATCATCTCCTCCCAGCTCTGATCGCCCCACTCGACCGTCTTGGTCGGGTCCGGATTGAACTTGTTGTTGGCCGAGTTGTCGTACCAGGCAGTGGCCTGTATCCGAGAACCCGCCTTCAGCGCGATCGGTTCAGCCAGTTCATAGATGAGCTGCCAGTTGAAGTCCCAGTTGATCTTCAGCAGGTCCTGCTTGGCCCCGTCCGGCTGCGCCAGACGCATCGCGAAACGCTTGCCGCGCTGATGCATGTGCGGGAAGAGCGACATGAGCCGGACGTCGCTGTGGACGGCCAACTCCGCATCCACCTGGTAATTGTCTGCTCCCGGCGGAATCTTGAAGTCCGTGTGGATTGCCGTCATGGTCAGCACCCGCTCGGCCGGCGGCTCCTTGGCGAAAATCAGCCCGATCTTGGAGCGGTCCTCGCCCACCGTGCCGTTGGCCGTGTAGTGCAGTTGCAGAATCAGCTCGCTGCCCGCCTTGATCAGCTTTGCCTGACCCGGCTCAAAGCGCTCCGGCGGCGTTCCCGGCGCATAGCCCATCAGGTACTCGATGGGGAACAGATTGCCGCGCGACGCCTCCGGCTCCTTCTTCGGCTTCGGCAACTGATCGGGCGTGAAGATCACGCCGTGCTCGGCACCCTCGAAGTAGCCGGAACCGGGCTCCCGGATGAAGGCAATGATGTGATGGACCAGTTGCCGGTTGCCCGGGCGCGCCTCGATCGCCGTGACCCACTTGTCTTCCTTGAAATGGGTCGGCAGGACGACATACTGATAGTCCACCTGCCCCTTGGCCGGCACGCGAAACGCCTGCGGCATCTCAAAGACCACGTCCGGGGTACCGATCGACCACCCCTCGGTGTAGGAGGTGGTAAGCCGATCCGCCGAAGCCTCGCCCGCCTTGGCGCCGCCATCGGCCCACGCCACCAGCGTTGCAATCTCCTCGGCCCGCAGCGTCCGGTCATTTTTGAAGTGTCCGACGCCGGGCTCGGCAAACCACGGGGGCATTTTCCGCGTGGCCACCGCCGCCTTGATGGCCTTGGCCCACGGCCGTGTCTTTTCATACGTTTCAAAGGACATCGGGGCCGCCTCGCCCGCCCGGTGGCAGCTGAGACAGTGCCGGTCGAGGATCGCGCGCACCTCGCCGTGATAGGTGGCTGCCGGGCCGGCCGTAAGGGAGAGGCTACAGAGAGCCGATAGACCGGCTAGGGACAAATACACACGGGTCCGCAGATGCGTCATCGCCTGATTCTACGGTGTTCGCCCGGAAAAGTTCCGACGCCCCTAAACTTTTTCCGATCTCGCGCCGATGGAAACGGTAACGCGCGCGAAGTGGCCGCGGGCGGACCGGCAGGATCCGGGTGGTTTTTTGAGGGCCACGATCTTTCGCAGAGGATCTGCGGCGGGTGATGATCAAAGAGGGCTCCGGTTTGACGAGGAACTGGAGGCTCCGGCAGGCGGTTCCCCGGCGGATGCCTAGAAGAGGAAAGAGACGATGCAGATCAACGATGCCGCGCTTGGCGGCTTAACCAGTGGAGCCGCCAGCGGCGCCGGTCGCGCAGAGGCCGTCGATTCCGTTTCGTTGAAGACGAAGCAGGGCGGGGCATCGAAGTCAACCGGCTCCGACGCGATTTCACTGTCTTCGCTCGCCCAGCAGGTCAACGATTTGGACGCGGACTCCTCGGCCCGCGCCGCGAAGGTGGAGCAGCTTCGCGCCGATTACCAGTCCGGGCGCTACCAGGTGGATGCGCAGGAACTGGCCAGCAAGCTGATCGACGACTCGATCGCAGGTTAAGGACGGAAACGGAGGCGCGCGTGACGACGCTTCGAGAAAGCGCCCAGGGCATGGTGGCCAGTCCGGCCGCGATGACCGCCTTCGCCGCCCAGTTGGAGGAAGTTGTCCGGGAGTTGGCGGCCGGAGCCTCGCGCGAGCGCCTTGCCGCGCTTGCCGCCGAGATCGCCCAGGCTCGCCCGCTGGTAACGCAGGCCGGCGGGTTGCTGGCCGCCTGGCAGCAGGATCTCACTGCCCGTGGCGCGCTGCTGGCCGGCTATGACAGCAAGGGGCCGCAGATGGCAGAGCCGCTGAACCGGCGTCTCCTGGCGGAGTTCTAAACGATGGGTTCTCTCTTTTCCGGGCTGATCAACACCACGCGGACGCTTCGCGCCTTTGAGAACGCCGTCTCCACTGTGCAGAACAACGTCGCCAACGCGTCCACCCCCAACTTCGCCAAAACGCGCACCACACTGGTTGCCGACCGGTTTGAGCCGGAGATCGGCATTACGGGCGGCGTCTCCACCGGACCGCTCACCAGCTTCCGCAGCGACTTTGCCGAACGCGCCGTCTGGCGACAGAAGGGCGAGTCGGCTCGCTTTGGACAGGCGGCCGAGGATCTTCAGCGGCTGGAACCGCTGCTGCAAGTGGCCCAGGGTGCGGGCCTGCCCGGCGCACTGAACCGCCTCTTTCAAAGCTTTTCCCAGCTCACGATCAATCCGAACGACCCGACGGCCCGCATCAATGTTCTCGAACGCGCGCGCGACTTCGCGGGCGAGGTGACGCAGACGGCCCGAGGCTTTGCCTCCGCCGAAGCCGATACGGACCGGCAGTTGCGAGACGCCGTCGACCGCATCAACGCCATCGGCGCGCGGCTGGCCGAGCTGAACTCCCAGCGCCGGATCGGGTTCGGCGAAGGCCGCGACCCCGGCACCGACGCGGTTTACTTCCAGACGCTCGAGGAGTTATCGGGGCTGGCCAACTTCACTGGCCTGGAGGGCAACGAGGAATCCCTGTCGGTCTTTCTCGGCGGCCAGACGCTGCTGACCATCTCCAACCGCACCTACCCGCTGCAGCTTGACCTGTCCGGCACCCGCGCCATCATTCGCGACAGTACCGGCAACGATGTGACGGCGCAGTTTACGGGCGGCAAGGTCGCCGCACTGCTCGATTTCCGCAATGAGACAATCCCGGCGTATCGGGCCGACCTGGATCTGTTTGCCGGGACGCTGGCCGATGCCGTCAACAACGTGCAGGCGGGCGGCGTGAACGCGGCGGGTGTGCCACCCACGTTTGCCATCTTCGGCTACACGACGCCGCCGGGGGCGGGGAACTCGTTAACCGTTTCCGGGCTGCCGCCGGAAGATCTGGCTGCGGCAAGTCCCGGCGCGGCGGGCGGCAACGGCAACGCCCGCGCCTTTGCCGCGCTGGCGGATCAGCCGCTGGTGGCCGGCCAGCGCTTCACCGACTTCTACAGCACCACGGCAGCGCGTGTCGGCCGCGACCTGGCGACCGCCAAGAACAACCTGAACTCGCAGGAGTCGCTTCTCGCGCAGGCAAAGACCATCCGCGAACGCATCTCCACCGTTTCGCTCGACGAGGAGGCTGCCATCCTGGTCCAGTTCCAGCGCGCCTACCAGGCCGCCTCGCAGATGTTCAGGACCATCGACGAAATGACGCAGACGCTGCTGAACATGGTCCAGCGATAAGGCTTACTCATGAACGCCATTTCCCGTACCGAAGACGAACGCTTCTTCGC
>CAYNDS010000061.1:17214-20846 GCA_964395885.1 uncultured Solibacteraceae bacterium
CTTCTTCGCCACTCTCGGACGCATTTCCGAGCGCATGGCCCGCTCGCAGCGCGAGATCTCCAGCGGCAAGCGCATACAATCTGCCACCGACGCGCCGGACCAAATCGGCAACCTGTTGTCCGCCCGGGCTACGCTGGCGCGCATCACGCAGGTGCAGCAAAACCTCGGCCTGGTGAAATCGGAAGTCAACACGGCGGAACAGGCCATCTCCAAGGCCGTCAGCGTCATGGAGCGCGCGCGCGTCCTCGCCGCGCAGGCGGCCAGCGATACGCAGAATGCCACCACCCGGCTGGGAATCGCCGAGGAGGTCCGCAACCTGATGCAGCAGTTGGTAGGCCTGGCGAACACGTCTCTCAACAACCGCTACATCTTCAGCGGCGACACGGACCAGACCACGCCGTTTGCCTACTTGCCGGGACCGCCGCCGGGTGTCTCGACTTACGCCGGCGCCGCGACCACACGCGAAGTCGAGGATGTCTCGGGCAACGGAATCAGTCTCGCTCGCGATGGCGGGACAATCTTCCGCAATCCGGACCCGACGCGCGATGCCTTCGGCACACTGTCGGCGTTCTACACGGCGCTCACCACGAACGATCTCACCGGCATCCGGGACCAGTTGGCGAACCTCGGCACGGCCGGGGTCCACATGAACCAGGTCCTTGCGTTCTACGGTTCGACGCAGAACCGGGTCGCCAGTGCGCTCAGCCTGGCAAACTCGCAGGAGATCAGCGCCCGTGCGGAAATCTCCGGGATCGAGGACGCCGACGCCGCCCAGGCGATTCTCGAGTTGAATCGCGCCACCATTGATCAGCAGGCTTCCTTGAGTGCGCGCGCCCGGCTGCCGCGCACCTCGCTATTCGACTTCCTGGGATAAAGGACGGCAGGCCGCCCGACCAGGCCCGTACGCGGTGCGGACAACTCGCCGATAACGGATATTATGGTGACTACGCCAAAGGCTCAGTATCAGTTGCCCTTGCCGCCACCACCGCCGCGGCTGCCGCCCGAATAGCCGCCACCGCCACCCGAGTACCCACCTCCCCCGCCGCTGCGCCCACCACCGGAATACCCGCCGCCACCGCCGCTGTAGCCACCACCACCCGAGTAGCCGCCACCGGAGTAGCCACCGCCACCCGAGTAGCCGCCGCCGGCACCGCCGCGACCGCCGCTGTAGCCCCCGCCGCCGCTGTAGCCGCCGCCGGAATAGCCCCCGCCGGCACCGCCGCGTCCGCCGGAGTAGCCACCGCCACCCACGCCGTAGCCGCCCGAGTTCCCCCCGCGACCCGAGTAGCCGCCCTCACCGGCGCCGCGACCGCCGGAGTAGCCACCGGCGCCGCCGCCCGAGTATCCGCCGCCCGAGTATCCGCCGCCCGAGCCATAGCCGCCGTCCGCGCCGCGTCCTCCGGAGTAGCCGCCGCCCTCGTTCCGCATCCCACCGGAATAGCCCGGCACGCCGCCCGTCTCATTCCGCATGCCCCCCGAGTACGACGGCACCCCGCCGGTCTCGTTCCGCATCCCGCCGGAGTACGACGGGACGCTCGACCCGCGCCCGCCCCAGGTTCCGTCGTTGCCGCCGCGACCCGTTGCAGGCGGAAGGTTGCCGAAGCTCTGCCAGCCGCTGTTCTCGCCGCCACCCCGCGCGCCGCGCCCACCGGTCTCGCCCACCGACGAATATCCGCCGCCAATGGAGGACTCACCGCGCATCCCGCGCTGCATGTTGCCGTCCTGCGGCTCGCCGGGGGTGCCGCGCGTCTCGCCGAACCGTCGCCAGCCGCTCTCGCCGGACTGTCGCGGACTGCCATCGGAGTTACCATAACCCCGGCCCTCGGTCCCGCCACCGGCCCCGCGGCCCGCATAGCCGCCGCCGGAGTACCCGCCCGAATCACCTCCGCCGCCCGCGCCGACGCGGCTGTATCCGCCGCCGTTCTCACCCACGCGACGCCAGCCATCGCCACTGCCGCGCCCGGACCCTTCCGCGGCGACGCTGCCGAGTCCGCGCTGCGGATTGCCCTCCGTCGCACTGCCGAAGCCCGCCCGCGCCGCCTGTTCATACGCCCGCCGCGACTCGTCAAATGAGCTGCGTCCGGCCGGCGCGGCTTCGCGCCGCGAATAGAACTGCTCCGACCGCGGCGAGTACCCGGCCGTCTGCGCACCGGAATAACCCGGTGCCCGATCACTGAACCGCGTCGCATCGCGGTCCGGCACGACGGGCACGGCGCCGCGCGCCACGCTTGCCTGCTGCAGCTGATCGGAATTCACGCCGACCGGTACGACATTGCCCCGCCCGAAGCGGTCCGCCTGCACAACGGTCACGGCATTCGGCACCCCGGCGTTCCGGTAGTTGTTGA
This sequence comes from uncultured Solibacteraceae bacterium, assembly GCA_964395885.1. Classification (GTDB taxonomy): domain Bacteria; phylum Acidobacteriota; class Terriglobia; order Bryobacterales; family Bryobacteraceae; genus JAPKYZ01. Next base: position 19,560 of record CAYNDS010000061.1, read on the forward strand.
TAATGTTGACATTGTTGACGATCGTCGTCCGGTTGCCCCAGCCGAACCCGCGCGGCCCGTACCACGGGTAGAACGGCTCAAACGGAGCCAGCGGCACCCAGCCGACATTGCCCCATCCCCAGCCGCCGCCCCCGATGCCGACGCCGACCCCCACGCCGCCCCAGCCCACCCAAGCCACCAGCGCCGGGCGGAACCACTGCCGCACGCCAATCGGCCCCGGGCACCAGCCCCAGCGTCCGCCCCACTGCACCCAGCGCCCATAGTGATACGGGGCCCAACCCCAGGGGTCGTAGCTGATCCAATTCCAGCCGTAGTAGTCGAGCCAGCTCCAGCGGCCCAGCCGATACGGCGCCCAGCCCGGCGCCACGCGCGGAGCCCACACCCAACCATAGGCGGGCGCGTAGCTCCAGCTGCCGTAGTCGTCCAGAACATCGGCGCCGACCACGTCGCGCGGCACATAGTTGTAGGCCACCGAGCGCAGGAGTTGCCGATTCCGATCGTCGTTCCACCGATCCCAATTGTCGTAGGGAAGATCGGCCACCTCGCGATACTGCGGGTCAGCCAGTTCGCCCTTCACCAGCAGCGTGCGGCCCGTGCGCAGGCGCGTCGAACCCTTTGGCGAAAACACCTCCACCTCGCCCGACCGCACCACGATTTCCGTCACCGGTCCGTCCGCCTCCTGGCGAACGGAGACGCGATAGTTGCCCTTCCGCACCGGGCGGACCGAGACGCTGGGCGTGTTGATGTCGACCTCGGCGCCGGAATCCCGCACCACCGCAAAGGTGACCGTGCCGCGAGCCAGTTGTACCTGATAGCGCTCCCGTTCGACCTCGGCCAGCCGCAGTTCCGTGTCCGTACCGAGACGGACCAGATTCGCCCAGTCAAACTGCACTTCGGCGCGGGCTCCGGTGCCGGAAAGCACACGGTCGCCGGCCAGCAACGGACCATTCACCGCACCGGCCACCCATTCCGCCGTATCGCCGCGCTTGACGGAGACGTCGCCAGCCATCAGGCTGAGCCGCGCCACGCCTTTCCCCGGCGCATCGTCGTTCTGCGGCTGCGCGAACGCGGCGCTTGCGAGGATGACGGTGGACAGGAATCGTTTCATACCACGCTCTGTTGCAATTTGCACACCAACGCACAAGTCGTGTGCTGTCTGTATGTTAAGGGACGCCAGTCCCCTTCCCTGGTGGCTGAAAACCACCACCGCTGGCTTCGGGCCAACACAGCGCAGAGTCAGCGGCATCGGGCGCCGCTACCACACACTGGCAGGGCCTCGAATACGGC
>CAYNDS010000062.1:0-20551 GCA_964395885.1 uncultured Solibacteraceae bacterium
GAATAAACGGCGTACAGGCTGGGGTACTTGCCGCCGGGGAAAGAACTCAACGCTGCGGCCTGCAGCGCCAGACGATCTTTCTCTACCATCTCCTTGTACAGAACACCCGTTCGCCCGCCGGCGAGAATGCCGTCGATCACGTCGAATACCGGATCGTCCGGGTGCGTCGCGGCGGGGCGCTTGTAGCCGATCAGCAGCATCGGTTGCGATGGCGTCTGAATCGTCACCCGCCGCTCACCGTTCTGCTTCGGCTCGACGGTGATTACGGGTGGAGGCAGCGGTCCCGGCTTCATCGGGCCGAAGTACTTCTCCGCCAGCGCGCGAATTTGCTTCGGGTCTACGTCGCCCGCGATGGCGATGGTGATGTTGCCCGGCACGTAGTACTTCTCGAAGAACTCGCGTGCGTCGCCGACGCGATAGTTCTCGATGTCGGCAGCGTAGCCGGCGGGCGAGTTCTTGTAGGGGTGCCCCTGGAACGCCGCCGCCAGCATCGCGGTCACCAGTTCTCCCTGCGGACTGGATTCGGTGCGCATCCGCAGTTCCTCGCGCACGACGTCCCGCTCCTTGTAGAACTCACGAAGCACGCCGTTCCGGAACCGGTCCGACTCCATGCGGAACCAGAGTTCCGCCTTGTTCGACGGCAGGCTGTAGAAGTACTGCGTCTGGTCGACGCCGGTGGAGGCGTTCAGGCCCACCGCGCCGTTATCTTCCAGGATGCGCGTGTAGCTCTCGCTGTCCACCCAGTTGTCGGCGGACTTGATCGCGTCGGTGAGCGATTTCTGCAGATCGTCCAGGCGCTGCTTGTCGGCTTTCGGTCCCTTGCGCCGTTCCGCGTCGAGTTGGTCGTAGACCGCTTCGATGCGCGCCAGAGCCTTTCGCTCCTCCGCCAGGTTCTTGCTGCCGATCGACTCTGTGCCCTTGAAGGCCATGTGTTCGAACATGTGGGCAATTCCGGTCTTGCCGTTGGAATCGTCCACAGACCCGGCATTTACGTAGGTATGGAAGCTGGCCACCGGCGCCTCATGCCGCTCCAGCACGATGAAGTGCAGGCCGTTCGGCAGAGTGAACTCGGTGACGCGCTTTTCAAATTCTTTGAGATCCTGCGCCAGAAGGGGCGCGCTCAGGGCGACGGCGAACAGCAGCCGCCGTTGCAGATTCCGCATAATCACATTATGTCTGTTGCCACCCGTCTCCGAGTCCGGTTTGCGGAAACGGACCAGATGGGAATCGTCTACTACGCCAACTATTTCGTCTGGATGGAACTGGGCCGCGTGGAATGGTGCCGCGCGCGTGGCGTGCGCTATCGCGACATGGAGGCCGAAGACGGCGTCCTGCTGACCGTAGCGGAGGCGGCCTGCCGTTATCTGGCGCCCGCGCGCTACGACGAGGAAGTGGTGATTGAGACCACGACGAAGATCGCCCATGCGCGCCTGGTGCGGTTCGCCTACGTGATGACGAGCGTCGAGACGGGGCAGAAGCTAGCGACCGGAGAAACGGCACACGTGTTCTGCGGTCGAGATCTGCGGCCGCGCCGCCTGCCGGAGAAGTACCATGCTGCCTTCGGCATCAGCTGATGCCTGGTGCGTTCTGGACGCGCGGGATGGGCGAGTGCTGCATGCGCATCGGGAGACGGCGGAGGCGCTGCCCGGCTCCACGGTGAAGCCGTTTCTCCCCGCTGCCGGCCGGTTTCCGTGCCGGCGGGAGCTCCGGGTCGGCGCGCAGCGTCTGGACTGCTCTCACCCGCCGCTCTATGGCGCGATTGAGCGAAACGACGCGCTGGTGCTTTCCTGCAACTGCTACTTCGCGCAGTGGGCGCTGACCGTGACTCCCAACGCCATTCGCGATGCGCTGCCGGATTTTGCCGCGCAGATGGCGTCCACCGCTGAACAGCGGCAACTGCAGGCGCTCGGCCACTGGGGTGTCACCACGTCGGCGCTGCGGTTGGCGCGCGCCTACCGGCGGATTGCCTTTCACGAGACGGGCCGGATTCTGGGCGGCGGAAAGAGCGGCACAACGGCAATGGGCGCGTGGTACGCAGGATGGGCGCCCCATCCGTTGCCGCAGGTGATCGTCGCGGTCCTGACCGGTGGACGTGGAATGGTCAACGCCAAGCCTGCCGCTGAGGAACTGATGCGCCGATGGCTCCGCTGATTCTGCTGATGGCAATGGACGTCACCGTCCGGCTGCACTGGCTGAGCGGCGGGCCGCGCGCGGAAACGATCCGCCTGCCGCTGGAGGACTACGTCGCAGGAGTGCTGGGCGGAGAGGCCGCCGGAGTGAAGTCAAGCGAGGCGCGCCGTGCCATCGCCGTCGCCGCCCGCACGTACGCCGTCCACCACCGTGGCCGCCACGCCAAGGAGGGCTTCGATTTCTGTGACACCACGCACTGCCAGGACCTTCGCCTAGGCGCAGTCAACGAGCTGCTCCAAGGCGATGCCAACGCAACGGAAGGTGAACTGCTGTGGCGCGACGGCCTGCCGATCGAGGCATTGTATTCGCGAAACTGCGGCCGCGATGACGGATGGTGCCCTCGCGACGAATGGCAGCGGCGCCTGACAAGAGCCGAAGCAGGGGCGGCTTCGATCCGTGTCGCACGCCGCGAAGCAGGGCGCGTGGCTGCGCTGCTGCTCGATGGCCGTCCCGTGGATGGCGAGGCATTCCGTCTTGACCTGGGCCGCCGTCTGGGCTGGGACCGGTTGCCGAGCCCGCGATACGAGGTCATCGAAGCCGGGGACGCATTCGTGTTTCGCGGTCGGGGCCACGGCCACGGACTTGGCTTGTGTCAGGAAGGCGCGGCCAACATGGGCCAGCGGGGCAAGTCGCGGCGCGAGATTCTGGAACATTACTATCCCGGCGCAAAAGTCGGCCTGACCGCTTCCGGGATCAGCTGGCAGTTTGCGGGCGGGGAACGAGTGGATGTCTTCGGAACCCCGGCGGACGGCGAAGTCGTGGTGCTTGCCGATGTCGCCTTGCGCCGCGCGGAGACGCTGACTGGTTGGCGTCTTGCGACGCGTCCCAAACTGCGCGTATACCCAACCGTTGCCAGCTTTCGTAACAGCACCTCGGCCGGGGCTTCCGCGGCTGCCGTGACGCATGGTGCAACGGTTCGCCTGCAACCGGTCTCGATCCTGCGCGCCCGGGGTCTGCTGACATCGACGGTCGAACACGAGATGCTGCACGTGGTACTGGAATCGCACTCGGCTCCGCGACAGCCGTGGTGGTTTCGCGAGGGGCTGGTGCTCGCTCTCGGCGATGAGCGGCCCACGGATGCCGCCTACGGCGACGCTGCCTCACGAGTGCGGCGACTCATGACCCGCCACGGACGAGCGACGGTGCTCGGCTGGTGGCAGCGAGGCTTGCCGCGCGATATTGACCCAGGCGAGATTCACCAGCGCCCAACCCAGGGTCAGTCTCGCCGCCAGGCTGAACAACTGCATCGTTAATCCCGACACTTTCGGGATCCAGCTCAGGATCAGCCATGCGGTGAAGCAGGCTGCCCCAAACAGAAGTACGGAGGCCCAGAACGGCCAGCGCGCCAATGCCGCCATCCACCGCGAACCGGCAAACAGGCGCCGTTCCAGCAGCACCAGGAACGCCAGCCAGCCCACCGCCACGGCAAAGCTCAATGCCACTTGCCCCGCCGTCTCGTCGGGCCGCCCGGTCCACCAGAAGAAGAGCCATGCCAGTAAGCCGTGGCCCGCACACGCCAACCAGAAGTGGTTCATCATGGCAGCACCGTGACCTCCATGGCGCCTGTCGAAGCGGAGATGCGCGGCTGATACATCGGCCCCACGCGGGCTGGGTTGACACGAAACTTGCCGGGCCGTGAAAACTTGAAGCGCGACTCATAGCTGGTCGGCCGATCCAGCAGCGTCTCAAAGAGCGCAGCCCGATCGTCACGCGCTTCGCGACGCACACCCCAGGCGCCCCACTCTTGCGCGGGAAGAAGCTCGGCGCCAGCCGGTATCGGGTCTTCCAGCAGCAGGTAGCGCTGTCGCGGCCCTTCGACGGATACCCTCGAAATCAGTGTTTCGCCGACGCGGGCGGTTCCATCAAATGGGGCGCGGCTGCCGTCAGCAAGCAGCCGGAAATAGCGGCGCTCGGCTCGCAATCCGTCACGAGACTCGGCCTCTCGGCGAGGATCGAAACTTAGCCCGACAATCGACCAGTACAGCTTGCCCGTGCCTTCGCCGGCGATTGCAACGCGATTTTCTGCCTGTCGAGGCGCGATGTCGAAACCGGACGGAGTCGCCGCCAGCGCGTCGGCTTGCGTCAGCTCTTTCATCCAAACCAGATTCCCGTTCAGCCGGACAGTGGCGGTCAACTGCGGATTCAACTCACCTGTCGCCTTCAGGTAATCGATCAGCCCGTAGAGCACCAGAGCCGTTTGCTTGGTGCTGCTCCAGTAGTGACCTTGGTCCCGATGGGAGATGAGCCACCGCACTGCGGGTTCCAGAAGATCGCTCTTTGGACGCGCCTGGAGCAGAAACTTGAGCGCGTATGCCGTGGCTTCGGGCGACGTGTCCCAGTCGAGATTCAGCAGCGGGTCACGCTCGCTGGCCCAGTGGACCTCCTCACCATTTCGGCGCGCCAGCTTCTCCAGTCGCGATGCCAACTCCTCGCGCTGCCCGCCTTCGGAAACCAAGCCCAACAGGGCCAAGCCATAGGCGGACAAACGGTCGCGCTTCTGCCAGACCACCGCCGTCACCGCGGGCTCCGCCAGCGCGTAGGCGACGAATGCCTGAAAATCGGGCTCGGCGCGCGGTTCCCGGTCGAACTGGGTCCGCAGCCACCTTCGCGCTTTTGCCTGCGCCTCGTTGGCGGGTACGCCGCCCAACCGGAGCGCGGCCAGCACGTAGGCCGTCATGAACTCACCGGAATCCGTCCCCTCCCACCATCCCCAGCCGCCATCGGGATTTTGCGTCGCCCAGATCCGTTCCAGCCCGGCGCGCACCATTGGATCGACAGGCCGCTGCGCCGCGGGCAGCTTCAGTTCCCGGATCGCGCGCTCAGCCATTGCCGCAGGAACGAAGCTGGAGACTGTCTGCTCCGTGCAGCCATAAGGGAAGTGAGCGAGATACTCGACCCCGTTCAGAATCGCTCCCGCCAAAGACGGTGTGGTGCGAATGGCGATCTGGCGTGCCGTGGCAGTCTCCGCAAATCGAACGACCCGTTCCGCAGTGCCGGACCCGGCGAAGCTTTCGATGCGCTTGATGCCAAACGGAATCACCGGAACAGTGATTTCAAGGGCGTCGCTATCTGCGTCGGTGAGCGCCTTGGCGGTCATCTTCAGCGGAGAGCGCCGGGCCCGTACCCGGAAGTCGAAACGCGTTTCCGCACCGGCGGCGGCGGCGCCTTGGCGAGACCCGCCGTCCAGCAGTTCCGCACCTTCCACCTCCAGCGTGACGCGGGCCTGCTTCTCCGCGCCCAGATAGTTGTTCACGATCGCCGAGATCACCACTTCGTCGCCTTCGGTGGCGAATCGAGGTGTGCCGAGCCGCAGGATGAGATCCTTGCGCGTCACCACGCGGTTCGTCGCGGCGCCCACGCGGGAGTCTTTGGTGATTCCTCGCGCCGTTGCCCGCCACGCGGTGATCGAATCCGGAAACTGCAACCGCGCCTCGGCCTTGCCCTGCGCGTCGGTGCGGACGTTGGCCAGCCACAGCGCAGTATCCGGAAACGCCTTCCGCACCCGAGGATCCGTCGGACGTGGCGGCTTCAACTGCGCCAGCGTTGCCGCAGCCGGGCGTTGTGCCAGCGGAAATGGACGCTGGCCGGCCTGCCCGAAAAAGTAGAAGTTCAGCGACGTCTCCGTCTGCACGCGATCCCAGATCCGCCCATAGAACGCCTTGTCGATCGCTTGCGTGGTGTCGGGAGCCACCCCATACAGAGCCTCGTCAACCACGCCCAGCGAGAACTCGCCTTGTGCGGGGCGGCCGAGGTGGTCCAGAGCCGTAATCGTGTAGCTTGCCGGCTCGCCGGGCTTGAACGCCGGTCGCGACGGGCTCACGACGACACTCAGCAGACGCTCCTTCGGCGGCACCTTCAGCGACTTCGACCCGAAGCGGTACTTGCCGTCCTTGAGAAGCGAGGCTGTCACAAAGACGTTGGGGGCATGCTCCGGGACAATCGGCACGTCAAGGAAAAACGATCCTTCGCCGGAGTCCCGGATCTCCTGCCGATAGAGGTCGCGGCCTTCGACGGCGAGATGCACCTTCGCGCCCGAGACGCCGGTCACCACCAGGACCCGTGCCGTCTCACCCGGTGCGTAGGACTTCTTGTCAGGCACCAGCGTGATCGGCGCATCCGCGGGCATGTCGCGGTAGGCGCCGGAGACCCACAGGAACAGGCTCGCGGTGATGGTGCGGCCTTCTTGCGTCACGGAGCGCAACTCTCCTTTGTGCGCGCCCGCGGCACCAGCGTTCACCGAAACACGAGCGGTACCATCCGCCGCGGTTCGTCCGCTCACCGTCTGCTGGTCCAGCGTGAGTTGGAACGGAATGCCCGCTCGGGGCTGATTGTCGTAGTCGCGTGCTTCGACGACGAAGGCCGCCTGCTCGTTCGGCGCAAACACCCATTTCTCGGGACGGGCGTTCAGCCAGTATGATCCGATCGTTGCCAGTGCGACAGATCGTCCCGCAACGTCACGCCCCGCCTGATCGCGAACCTGAACCTCGATTCGATAATCGGCATCATCCTTGGTTTCGCGTCGCGTCGGGATCCGAATCATGGCCCGGCCCTGCGCGTCGAGCTTCGACTTTCCTTCTCCCGCCTGCTCCCCGTAGAAAAAGGTCTCACCTTCTCCTCCGCCCGCCTCTTCGGGATCATAGTCTTCCCAAAACCAGTTCCAGTGCCGGTCCCGCTTCACCGTCCAACTCACATCGGCGTACTTCACCGGCTCTCCAAAGAAGTAGCGCGCATCCACTTGAAACTCGATGGGCTGCCCTTGCAGTACGCGAGCCACGGCGGGGCGCACCTTCACTTCGTACTCAGGCTTCTTGTATTCCTCCACCTGGAAGTTGCCGTAGGCGTGGGACTCGCCGATCGATAGCCGGATGGAGTAGTAGCCCAGGGGTGCGTCTTTCGGGATCTCCCACTCTGCCGAGACCGCACCGAACTCATTCATCGGAAGCTCGCCGCGCATCACCCTGTCACCCTGCGGGTTGCTGAGTTCGAAGTCGACCGTTTTGGCGTCCGGCAAACGGTAGCCCTTCGCATCTTCACTGCGGAGGATCGCGCGCCAGCCCACTTTGTGGCCGGGCCGGTACACGGGCCGATCCGTGTAGAGGTAGCTCTGTGCGATGGCCTCAGTGCGAGACTGCAGGGCCCACGCGCTCAGAGTGGCCACTGCAAGGTCCTGGTTGCGGAGTGCCAGAAGCACGACGGACTCGTCGCTGCGCGACAGTTGCGGGCGAAACTCGGCAGCACCCTCAGAGGACGTTCGGGCTTCCTGTCGTCGCCCGCGTGTCACGAGTGTGAGCGCAACATCGCGCAGGGGAGTACCCGTCACCCGGTCCACGACGTGAGCCAGCAGTCGTCCCGGTGAGGACTTGGTCACGATGACGGTGTTGGTAACGTTGGCCAGCGTGGCCGCTCGAAGCGCGCCGTTGGTCGCCTCCAGCACGTACAGTCCCGGTCCCGGAGTGTCGAAGCTGATCAGTTGTCCTTCCCAGGGCTGGGCGGGATTCACCGCGACCTTCACCTTCCAGGACCGCACCAACTGCTGCGGATTGAGCAGCGGGACTGCCGCGTAGCCGGTCACGGAACTGGAAGAAGCACGCCGCGACCCGCGCCAGTAGGCCTGCAGTTGCTCTCGCTCCCGGTCCGTAAACTGCCCACGGAAGTAGCGTCGGACGTGGTATCGCAGGTTGTACTTCCATCGGTGCATCCGTTCAAGAAAGGACTGGCCCTGCGGAACCGGCGGAGCCTGCCCGCCAAAGCTCTGTGCGTCGGGCAGCCGGGAGTACAACGAAGCGGCATCCTGAACGCGATAAAGGCGGAACTCGAGTTCCGAAACGTTGGCGGACTGCAATACGACGCTGGCCTTTTCGCCAGGCGCGAACGTGCGAGTGGTGTTCAGGCTGAAGGAGGCGGGCGGCGCCTGACCCACCACTGCAATCAGCAGGGACGCGAGAACGAATAGCGCTCGCCGCATGTCACAACAGTATCCGCCATCGGTGGACGCCCAGGAAGGACGCGTTCGACGCGATCGGACGCCAGCGTGGGTCAGGATGCGCGAGAAGTTCGGACAGCAGGGGCCTGCGCACTTCACCCGGTTTGGAGCCGGTGTGATAAACAACACAGGGCCGGGCATCCGGCTGCCAAGTACTGCGCCCGAGGTGAATCATGGCGTGGAACGGTTGCTCCTGTTCTAGTTGCAGGTAGAACAGCAGATCGCCAGCCTGGGCGGCGGCGCAATCGCGCGCCACAAACACGCTATTTCGAGTCTTGAGCGTGGCTGCGTCTGCGAAGTGGCGGCGTCCTTGTGATGTGTCGAAGAGCGGCTCCAGGCGGTGGCGCAGTTCCACCGATTGCAGCGCCATCCGATAGGCGTAGCGCAGCAAGGCGCCGCAGTCGATGACCTCCGGTGCGGGCGCAACAAAGAACTGGCTTTCTGCATGACGGCAGAACAGCCGTCGAAACGTGGCCTGGTCCGCCGGATCGGTGAGCCTAGTAGCCCTTCTGCTTGTCGACGACATTTAACAGCGGCCGTCCCTGCCCGAAGCGCTTCGCATTTTCCTTCAGGAGTTCCAACTGGCGGACCGGCATCACGTCGCTCTGCCCCGCGCTGTGCGGCGTGATGACGACGTTGTCGAACTTCCAGAGAGGATGACCGGGAGGAAGCGGTTCCGGTTCCACTACGTCGAGACCGGCGCCCGCGATGGTGCGGCTGTCGAGAGCCTTCACCAGCGCCGGCGTCTGCGTCAGCTTCCCGCGAGAGACGGAGATGAAGTAAGGTTTCCGGCGCATCAGTTCAAACTGCTTCGGCCCGATCATGCCTTCGCTCTGTGGCGTGTGCGGCGCCGAGATGAAGACGACGTCGGCTTCCGGCAGCACGTCGTCGAGATGTTCTGGCGTCACCACCCGGTCGATATTGGACGACACCGGAATCTGTTCCGGATCGACGCCAACGACCCGCATGCCGAATGCGCGCGCGCGCTGCGCGATCTGTTGGCCGATGCCGCCCATGCCGATCACGACTGCCGTCTTGCCGGTCAACTCGACTGGCCGCATCCGCAGTTGATTCCAATCCTCGGTGTTGCGCTTCGCAGCAGCCAATGCCGTTCCGCGCGTCAGGCTGAGCAGGAGCGCAAAAGCGTGATCGGCGATGTTCGGACCCATCAGAATCTTGGCGTTGGTGAGTGTGATGTTGGAGCCCTTGAACTCCGGAACGGCGAGAATCTGTTCGACGCCGGCGGAATAGGTCTGCAGCCATTTCAGCTTGGGTGCCGCTTTCAGAAGGTCGGCGGTGATGAACTGAGTCCAGATCGCATCGGCGTCGGCGATCTGCTGCTTGAGAGTCTCCATACGTGCCGGTTCGATGGTCACGTTGGGAGCGGCAGTGCGGACGGCGGCAAGGCGCTCCCCGTCGAGACCAACGGCGAGGATCTTCTTCGACTGAGCGGCGGCGGCAAGCGAAAAGCACAACAAAAGAGCAACAGGACGCATCGGGCAGAGTCTATCATTCCGCTGCTTGCTACACTTGAATTTCAGGTATCAGGAGGCAACACGTTTGAAGGGTAACCCGGAAGTTCTGGCCTATCTGCAGGAAGTTCTGACCGCCGAGTTGACGGCGATCAATCAGTACTTTCTGCACGCTGAGATGCAGGAGAACTGGGGCTACGAAAAGCTCTCGAAGTTCACCCGCAAGGAGTCGATCGAAGAGATGACTCACGCGGAGTCATTGATTCACCGGCTGCTCTATCTGGACGGCTCTCCCAACATGAGTGCGCTGTTCCCTCTTCGAATCGGGCAGAACCTGAAGGAGCAGTTCGAGAACGACCTGGCTCTGGAACTGGAAGCCGTCCCGCGCTTGAACAAAGCGATTAACGCCGCCGTCGCCGCCGGGGACAACGGTTCTCGCGATCTGTTCGCAAAGATCCTCATCGACGAAGAGCACCACGTCGACTACCTGGAAGCGCAACTCCATCTGATCAAGGAGATGGGCTACGAGAACTACGCCGCGCAGCAGATTGGCGAGGCTTCGGGTCACTAGCGCATGGCGCAGATCGTTGCGGTCTTGGACGATCTCATCTTCACGGTCAAGATCGGGGACGCGGCCAAGCGTCTCGGCCGATCCATCGTATTCGTGCGGGACGAGCAGGCGCTCGCCAGGGAATTGCGCGCCCGTCCCGAACTCGTCATTGTTGATCTGAACACGCGAGCACTACCAGCCCTGGAGGTCGCGCGCGGACTCAAGCAGGACCCTTCGCTCGCCACGACTGCGGTAATTGGCTATATTTCCCACGTCCAGACGGAAGCTCGAGCGCAAGCTGTGGCAGCAGGTCTGGACGCGGTGTATGCGCGTTCGGCCTTCGTCGACCAACTTTCCAGGATTCTCTCCACGCCGACTGTCACACACTAAGGTCTGGAATGGGTGGTGAATTGCTGCACCTGCAGCGATGAACCCAAATCAACCGAAGTCGCCCACCGGTCCGAATCTCGGACGCAATGAAAGAACGGCCTCTGTCGCCCTTGGTGCGGCCCTTGCTGTCGCTGGAGCGAGCCGTCCCAAGCAACTTGGCTTTCTCTGCTGGCCACTGGCAGCAGCAATGCTGCAGCGCGGCATCACCGGAAATTCCTGGCTGTACTGGCAAATGGGAATTCGCACCGTGCCGAATGGCGGGCACGAGCCGGCCGTGCGGGTGCATTCGTCCGCTACGATTCTGAAGCCTGTCGAGGAGGTCCAGCGGTCCTGGGTGGAACTGGGCGGGCTTGAGCCTGCCCGAGTCGAGATTAAGGCGGCACCCAACGGCCGCGGTACGGAACTGCACGCCACGCTGCACTACACCCCGCGGTTCGGCGTCGTGGAAGCGGCAGCCGGAAAAATCACCCAGCATGATCCGCAGGCGACGCTGAACGAGGCGTTGGCGGCCTTTAAGTCCGCCGTGGAAACCGGCGAATTGATCGAGGCGTAAAAGGGGGATCGTGATGCTCGCGGTGACCTGGCACGGAAAAAAAGACGTTCGCGTTGAGCGCGTGGCCGACCCCAAGATGAAGAACCGACGCGATGCGATCATACGCGTCACGCTGACGGCCATCTGTGGGTCGGATTTGCATCTCTATGATGGTGTCGTCCCGGCGATGAAATCGGGTGACATTTTGGGACATGAGTTCATGGGCATTGTGGAGGAGACCGGTCCGGGAGTCGCCAACCTGAAGCGCGGGGACCGGGTGGTTGTTCCGTTCACGATCTGCTGCGGTTCCTGTTGGCCGTGCCAGAACCAACTCTGGTCACTTTGCGACAACTCAAATCCGAAGGGAGGAGCGCAGGCTGCGGCGTTCGGTGACACCGGGGCGGGTCTGTTCGGCTACTCCCATCTGTACGGCGGCTTCGCCGGTGGGCAGGCGCAGTTTGTCCGCGTCCCGTTTGCGGACGTTGGCCCGCTCAAGATTGAGAGCGGCTTGAACGACGAGCAGGTGCTGTTTCTGTCCGACATCTTTCCGACTGCTTACATGGCAGCCGAGAACTGCCAGATTCAGCCGGGTGACACCGTCGCCATTTGGGGCTGTGGTCCGGTCGGCTTGTTGGCGATTCGCTGCTGCTACATGCTGGGCGCCGAGAAGGTGATTGCCATCGACCGGGTGCGTTCGCGAATGGAGTTCGCTCGCGAACAGTGCAACGCGATCACGGTGCACGCGGACGATCCGGACCTGGTGGAAATGCTGAAGGAACTGACCGGTGGCCGCGGTCCTGACGCCTGCATGGACGCGGTCGGCTCAGAGGCGCATGGCATGTCGCTCGATGCTGTCTACGATTACGCGAAGTTCGCGATTCGGATGCAGACGGACAGGCCGCACGTGCTGCGTCAGGCGATTCAGGCGTGCCGCAAAGGCGGAACGATCTCGATTCCTGGCGTGTACGGCGGCTTTGTGGATAAGTTTCCGATTGGGATTGCCTTTGGCAAGGGACTTACGTTCAAAATGGGTCAGACGCATATGTTGCGATATATGCGTCCCTTGCTCGACCGGATTCAGCAGGGCGATATCGACCCGTCGTTCATCATTTCCAAGAAACATAAACTCAGCGAAGCTCCCGAGGCGTATGAACGTTTCGGGAATCGTGAGCCGGGCTATCGAAAGGTTGTTCTGGACCCTTCCGCCTAGTAGTTTCCTTGCAAACGCGAAGCGACAGCCTGGAGTTCCTCTGGGCTGTCGTGCTTTTCAGCCAAGCTCTTCACGCGCTCCAACGCCTCTCCGAGCGGGTCGCCATCTGTGTTGGACAGGCCAGAAAGCGAGACGGTCAGGCGCGCGCCATCCTGCTCCGGACGCAGCGAAAAGCGACCCTGATATGAACCTTCGTCAAGACCCCAACGGGCGCTCCAGGATTCCCGGTCCGGATGAAAAAATCCTGTCGCGCGTCGGATTTCGCCATTGCGTTCCGTAGTCACTTCCACGCGGCCATTCGGTTGATCGGTTCCGAACTGAACCGTGGGCGCGATATGCAGAAGATTCGAGGAGTCAGTCAGTAAGTCGAAGATTCGTTCAACCGGTGCAGAGATCTGAATACTGCGTTCTATGTTCATGATTCACCCGGACATAGACATCACAATATTCATCTCAGTTTCATCTCGGAGAGATACTGTGTAGCCGATGAAACTCGCAACAGTCGCTGTCGTCGCTACGGCGCTTGCACTTGCTCAAGGACCCCAAGCGTTCCCCGGAGGTTTCCATTTACCGAATGGCTGGCGAATCACGCCGGTCGGCAAAGTTGTTCGGACTGAGGATCTGATCCTCAACCTGACGGCGAGCAGGGATCGCCGAGTCGTGGTGGCGCAGCACGGCGGCTTCAACCCGCACGGGCTGGTGGTGATTGACGCCAAGACCGAGGAGGCAATTCAACGCATTCCGCTGAAGTCCGCCTGGCTGGGCTTGGCATGGTCGACCGACGGCAAGCGGCTCTACGTATCTGGCGGAAACGCGACCAGCCGGCGAGACCCCACCGTTGCGCCGATCTATGTCTTCGACTACGCGAACGGCAAACTGTCCGAAAAGCCGGCCCAATGGAGGGACTCTTTGCCGGGTGAGAAAACCTACTGGTCCGGCTTGGCGATGCATCCCACTCAACCCAAGCTGTTCGCCGCCAACCGCGGCAACGATCCGGGGCGGGGCCACATCACTGTGTTCGACACCGGGACAGGCAAGCCGATACAGAAGATCGACACGGAGGTCAGCCCCTACGACCTGGTATTCAGTGAGGATGGGTCACGGCTTTACGTCAGTAACTGGTCCAGCAGTTCGGTCTCGGTGATTGATTCGGGCAGCGGCAAGACTCTGATGACCATTCCGACCGGTCTCAATCCCAACGATCTCGAACTGGGCGCCGACGGACGCTTGTACGTTTCAAACGGGAACGAGAACACGGTGACGGTGATCGACACGAAGAAGGGACAGGCCATCGAGGCGATCAATGTCGGACCGACGTCGCGAGCTCCGGCAGGCTCCACGCCGAATGGTCTGGCGCTGGATGCCAAGAACAATATGCTGTTTGTCGCCAACGCCGACAATAACTGTGTTGCCGTAGTGAACGTTGCCGAAGCGGGCGAGAGTCACGTGCTGGGCTTCATCCCGTCCGGCTGGTACCCGAGCGCGCTGTTGCTGATGCCGGGCAACAAGCTGTATGTGGCAAATACGAAGGGGCTGGAGGCACACTCCAATGTCGATGGGCCCACGTCTCCGTTGTCGCCCCGTACAGCCGTCCAAGACCTCCGTGCGGGACATTCAGCGCGGGACGGTCAACATCGTCGAGGTCGGAGGGTTGAAAGGGCAGATCAAGGCGTGGACGAAGCAGGTCTACGACAACCTTCCGTACAAGGATGAGTATCTGACGATGGCGCGGTCACCCAAGGAACCTTCCGTGGTGCCACAGGCCGTCGGCGCTGGTTCGCCGATCAAGCACGTCATCTACGTGATCAAGGAAAATCGCACGTACGACCAGCAATTCGGCGACATCAAGAAGGGCAACGGGGACCCGCGTCTGACGATCTTTGGCGAGAATGTGACTCCGAACCATCACGCCATCGTGAATGAGTGGGTATTGCTTGACAACCTTTACTGCGACGGCGAGGTCAGCGTCGACGGACACAGTTGGTCCAACTCGGCAATCGCAACGGACTACAACGAAAAAGTGTGGCCTCCCAACTATGGCGGCCACAGCCGGTTGACGAGAGCGAATGCGTATGTGCCGGCCGCTGGGAATCTTTGGGAACTTGCCCGGAACAAGGGGCTGACCTACCGAAGCTATGGCGAGTATGCCGTCCGTTCGAGTGACGGGACCACAATGGACGCCGCGCCGGGCGTGGATGTTCTGGCGAATCACGTGTCGCCGAAGTTCAAGCTTCCCGGGATGCGGGACACGGACAACGTCAAGGTCTTTCTTGACGAGTTCGCCGACTATGTGCGGAACTACGAGTCGGAAGACCCCAGTCTGCGCCTTCCCAATCTCAGCGTGATGAGCCTGCCCGAAGATCACACCAACGGTACGCGACCCGGAACCTGGACGCCGCGAGCGATGGTCGCCAATGCGGATCATGCCGTGGGCATGCTGGTGGAAGCGGTGACGAAGAGCCCGTACTGGAAAGAGACGGCCATCTTCATGATCGAGGACGATGCGCAGAATGGTCCCGACCACGTGGACGCGCGCCGCACGGTCGGCCTCGTGATCTCGCCCTACACGAAGCGGGGCGTGGTGGATTCGACGCTCTACACGACTTCTTCGATGCTGCGGACCATCGAACTGCTCCTCGGACTACCGCCGATGACACAGTACGACGCGGCTGCGATGCCGATGTACAACTCCTTCGGCACGGCCGCGGACCTTCGTCCCTACAACGCCATCAAGCCCAAGATCGACGTGAACGAGAAGAACACGCAGACCGCCTGGGGAGCTAAAGAGTCCATGGAGATGAACCTCGATGAGGTTGATCAGGCGCCGATGTTCGCGTTGAACGAGATCATCTGGAAAAGCGTGCGCGGCGCGGACAGCCCGATGCCGCTGCCCGTTCACCGCTTCTGGTTCCAACGCAAGCAGTAGATCGCAGTCGCCTGGACGGCGATCAGTAGAGGATCCGGGTACGAATGGTACCCGGAACCTCGTCCAGCCGTTTCTTCAGCAGGAGTGCCGCTTCGCGATCCTCGGCGTCCACGTCCATCACGACGTAGCCGATGTGAGGGTTCGTCTGCAGGTGTTGGCCAACGATGTTGATCCGTGCCTCACTGAAGACGGCGTTGATCGCCGAAAGCACGCCCGGTTGATTGCGATGGATGTGCAGGATGCGGTGCTGCCCGGGATGTTCCGGTAAAGCGACTTCCGGAAAGTTGACGGCGCTGAGCGTCGTTCCGGTGTTGGAGTAGCGGATCAACTTGTCGGCGACTTCCACTCCGATCGAAGCCTGCGCCTCTTCCGTGGACCCGCCGATATGAGGTGTCAAGATCACGTTCTCCATGCCGCGCAATGGTGATACGAACTCATCCGTTGCCGTCTTCGGCTCCACGGGAAAGACGTCCAGCGCTGCCCCGCCTAAGCCTTTGGCCCGGAGGGCATCTGCCAAGGCCTCGACATCGATGACGGTACCCCGAGCAGCGTTAATCAGGTGGGCACCGCGCTTCATCTTCGCCAGTTGTTCGGCACCGATCATGCGATACGTTTGCGGCGTCTCCGGAACATGGAGCGTGACGGCGTCGGAGTTCTCCAGCAATGCGTCCAGCGAGGGCATGGGCCTTGCATTGCCCAGTGCCAGCTTTGTGACAACGTCGTAGTAGATCACGCGCATTCCCATCGCTTCGGCCAGGACGCCTACTTGGGTGCCGATATGGCCATAGCCGATGATGCCGAGGGTCTTCCCGCGTACTTCACGGGAACCCGTAGCCGTTTTGATCCATTCCCCGCGGTGCGTGGCTGCGTTGCGGAAGGGAATGCCGCGCATGAGCATCACGACTTCGGCCACCACCAGTTCCGCCACGCTGCGAGTATTTGAGAATGGAGCATTGAAGACAGGGATACCGAGGCTTCGCGCCGCTACCAGATCCACCTGGTTGGTCCCGATGCAGAAGCAGCCGACGGCCAGCAGTTTGGGGGCCGACTGCAGGACGGCTTCCGTCAACTGCGTTGCGGAACGGATCCCAAGGACGTAGGCGTCACTGACGACCTCTTTCAGCGCGTCTTCGGGCATCGATTTCGGATGGTAGTCGATGTTCGAATAGCCATCCTGCTGTAGGGCTTCTACCGCACTGGGGTGCACGCCTTCCAGAAGAAGTACTTTGATTTTGCTCTTGTCAAGTGATGTCTGGGGCATTCCGGGGGGACTCTTCTAGTATAGGGTTCGCTATGCTCAAGGCGTATGCGCGCCACCATCCCGGTTGTGCTGGCGGCGACTCTGGCCGGCCAGACGGTTCCCGTCGGCTTCATCGATCAACGAGTGGCGGCAATCCCTTCGCCGACAGCGGTGACCGCGTTGGATGCTTCCCCCCTGCTGGTTGCCACTCAGAGTGGAACGGTGTGGCGAGTCGAGACCGGGCGGGATCCAGTACCCATTCTGCGAATTCCCGCGGATCGGATCTGCGCAAACTCGGAGCGCGGGCTGCTGGGTGTCGCTGTCAATTCCTCTCTCCCGGACTGGGTCTGGCTCTACTACACGCATCGCGGACCCGGCCGTGACTGCTCCACGGGAACAAGTCGCACCCCCGTGAACCGTGTCTCCCGGTTCCGACTGGCCGAAACGGTGGACTTTTCTACGGAACAGGTTCTTCTCGACAACATTCCCTCCTTCAACGGCAATCACAACGCGGGTGATCTGCTGTTCGGAAAGGATGGAGCGCTCTATGTGACAGTGGGCGATTCCGGTTGTGATCCGCGCCCCAGCGGCGGATGCGCCGGGCGAAACGCGATTGCGCGAGAGCCGAACACCCTGCTTGGCAAGCTGCTGCGCATCACGCCCGACGGCCAAACTCCTGCTGACAATCCGTGGCGCGGACCGGATGTGGTGTCCTGCCGGAATGGCGACGCTCCCGCCGGGCAGCGTTGCGCTGAGGTCTATTCGACCGGCTTGCGGAATCCTTATCGGATGGCGATTGACCCGGATGCCGAGACCACGCGGATTCTGCTGAACGACGTCGGGCAGGATGCCTGGGAGGAGATCGACCTTGCGGCGCCGGGGGCGGACTTCGGATGGAACCTGCGGGAGGGGCCGTGCCCGAACGGGCAACGTTCCAACTGCTCGCCGGACCCTCGATTCGTCGAGCCACTGTTCAGCTACCAGCACGACATTCCGGTTCCCAATACACAAAGCCGAGGCTGCGCTTCGCTGTCCGGCGGAGCCTTCGTGCCGCGCGGAGTTTGGGCCCCCAGCTATGACGGTGCCTACTTGTTTGCGGACTTCGTGTGCGGATCCATCTTCGCTCTTCGCTCCTCCACGGCGACAACAACTCGCTTTGAGCCGCAAGCGACGGATCTCTTGCGGGGAACGCCGTCCATCACCGCGGCGGCGTTCGCGAGGCTAGGCGCCGTACCGGGCCTCTACTACACAACGTTCACCGGGGGCGGGCAACTGCGTCGGATTGTGGCGACGGTCGCAGCCTCGGCCGCGAGCTTCGCCCGTGGGAGGCTGGCACCCGACTCGCTGGCGACAATCTTTGGAGTCGGGCTGGCGAATGCCGCGGCGGTGGAAGTCGCGGGTCAGCGCGCGCCGGTCTTCTTCGCAAATAACGACCAGGTGAACCTTTTGATCCCGCCGGGCTTGGCGCTAGGGCCGGTTTCGTTGCGAGTGGTGTCATCTGCGAACGAGGTGCTCGCACAGACCACGGCGGAGGTTGCCGCCCTGGCCCCGGCGTTGTTCTCTGCCGACGGCTCGGGCACCGGCAGGGCTGCGGGACAAATCGTTACGACCTTGCCCGGCGGCCAGCCTTTGATCGAGGATGTCTCGACTGGACTGTCGCGCGCGGCCGGTGGGGTTCTCGTGCTGTACGGTACCGGATTGCGAGGCGCGGCGCAGGTGGCCGCCACCATCGGCGGTGCGCCCGCGCAGGTCCTCTACGCTGGCCCTCAAAATGAGTTTCAGGGGCTCGACCAGATCAATGTGAGCGTGCCGCCGAATCTCATCCCGATGTCCGGCACTCTCGCGGTGCGGCTTAGCGCGGACGGGATCGAGGCGAACGTGCTCACGATCCCGGTCCGCAACTGACAACTAGAAGTAGAACTTTGCTCCGAGCACGATGCGCCGGGCGTCCAGCGTCTGCGTGTACTGGCCAAACGTGCCGTTCACCTGCCGACCCTGCGCGTCGAAACGGGCCGCTGTGTCGACTCCGGTGCCGGCAAAGCCGCCAAAGTTCGCCTTGTTCAGAGCGTTGTAGAACTCGAACCGGAGTTGCAGCCGCTTGGTGCCATCGCTGTCGAAGGGAACGTTCTTGAACAACGACAGGTCCCAGTTCTCCAGGCCCGGACCGCGGAAGACGTCCTTCGGTGCGTTCCCAATGCCGAAGCCTTCGCGAGTGGGCGGCTGCACCACTTCGGTTCGGAAGGCGCGATTGACGTTGCGTTCGCTGCGCGGCAGTACCGGATTGCCGGTCAGCACCACCCGGGTATCCACACCAGCTCCCGACGCGCCCACGATGTCTTGCCCGGTCACCAGAGAGTAGCTCAGGCCCAACGGGCGGCCGCTGGTCGCTGTATAGACACCGGACACCTGCCAGTTATCCAGCACCCACTTGGAGAATCCGTTCTTCCACGCATTCGAAGCCTTCGGCAGATCCCACAGGAAGTTCGCGACAAAGTTGTGCGTGCGGTCGAAGCCCGCTTTGCCGTAGTTGCGCATTCGGTAATCGAGATTCGGGTTGACCGCGGCGCCGTTATCGTCGACGATCGTCATTGCCTTGGACCAGGTCCATGCGACGCCGAATTGGACGCCCTTGGAGAAGCGCTTGTTCAGCTGCGTTTGCATGGAGTGATAGTTGGACGTGCCTGCGAGTTCGATGTACTGGATGTCGGCATAGCCCGGGTTCGGGCGCAGGAAGTTGTCGGGCAGGGGTGTATTGCCGGTCGTGGGGTCGATTGCATTCGCCTGGAATCGGCGGCCATACGGCAGGGCATTAAAGCTGCGTCGCTGCATGAGGCGGCGCCCGACGTTGCCGACATAGGCAATGTCCAGCACCGTGCCGAAACCGATGTTCTGTTGGATTCCGAAGCTCCAGTTGTAGACCGTCGGGGGGCGGAACGATCGCTCAATTCCAAACACGCCCGGCGGGCTGATCCGCAGCGGAGAAGAGAACAGGTCGGCGATCGTGGTGTAGAACGCTTGGGGTTGAATCGTGACGGGCGGAGATTCCACCAACTGCAGAATCTGGTCATCGTTGAACCGGTCATAGAACACACCCACGCCACCGCGAACCGCCGTTCTCTGGTTCCCGAACACATCCCAGGCGAAGCCGATGCGCGGCGCCACTTGGATCGGGGGTGTGTTCATGATTCGCTCGCGGAACACCTGCATTCCCTGAAATGGCGTGCCGCCTGCGGCAAACGTTCCGATGGTGGCGACTGAGGACAGCGCACCGGTCACCGGGTCCCGTCCCACGCGGGGACTGGTCGGCGTCTGCCGGAAGGGCTGAATCAACTGCGGCTGCTGCGCCCGGTTGTACCCTGCGATGTCGAACGCGGCAAGATTCGTGTCGGCGCTCCACGTCGGTTGGATGAAGTAGAAGCGGACGCCGGCGTCGATGGTGAAGCGACGCGTGACCTTCCAGGTGTCCTGCGCGAACCATTCCACGTTCAGGTAGCGAGCCTGCGCGGCGGGCTTCTGCGTTGCCTCCTGGTAGCTCTGGATGGAGCCGAGAATCGCGTTCGAATAGGCGAAATTGGTGTCGAACGGATTATTGATGTCGCGATTGAAGTTGAAGGTGCCGTTGAAGGCGGCCGAACGGGCGGCATTTCGGGTGGTGCGCTCCACATAGAGCCCGACCTTGAAGTTATGCGCCCCCCAAACCTTTGACAGATTGTTCGACCAGTTCCAGATGTTGTTCGTGCCGTAGAACGGGAAGCGCTGTTCGATGTTCAGCACAGCCGCGTTTGGCACGCCTCCGAAGTTCGCGTTCGGGATCAGGTTGCGAGGGTTCGAGTTGGGGTAGAACTGCCGCAGATTCGGGGTGGCATTCGAGCGAACGTTTCGTGCCAAGCCAGCGTCGGTCAGCGGATCGACTGTCTGCAAAGCGCGATTCACGCCGAACGTAAACTCATTCACCAGGGTCGGGGAGAACGTGTGGATGAGCGTAGACACCATACCTGCGGACCGGATCTGATAGTTGATCGGCAACTGTGGCCACGACGAAGAGGCCAGCACAAAGT